>CANQAD010000005.1 GCA_947588735.1 uncultured Akkermansia sp. | reverse complement strand
TACTCTAGCATACTTTGAACTTCTTGGCACCCTTTTTTGTGCCAAGAACCTGTTGCATTTAATTTTGCGATCCACACACGCGCAAGCCGCCATGCTGCTTGCCGAGTTACTTCTTGATCAAAAAGCACCAGAAGAAAAGGAGGGCGAGCTTATCGAGAGTCTGCTCGTCGCTGCCAAGGGGGGAGAGTCTTCAGCTCAACTTCTGCTAGGCAAACGCTACCTCCATGGGGAAGGTGTGTCGCCAGACCTACTTGCTGCCCTGCATTGGCTGCGGGAAGCCGCCGGGCAAGGAGTAGCCGAGGCTCAATACTGCTTAGGCGAAGCCTTTGCCAAAGGAGAGGGACTCGAAGCCAATGCTGCTTATGCCGTCCAATGGCTGCGCAAGGCCGCCGAGCAGGGGCACGTGCCTGCGCAGCGTACGTTGGGACTTGTACTCATCAGTCCACGCGATAATCCTAATCAGGACGAGTTGGAAGAGGGCCTGAAGTGGCTCCAGAGCGCCGCCGAGCAAGGGGATGCAGATGCGCAATTAAACATAGCGGTATGCTGCACCCTGCGCGGCAATGCCCAAGATGCCGCCAAATGGTTCCAAGCGGCTGCCGAACAGGGTGTCGCACAAGCGCAGTACAACTTTGCGCTCTGTCTGGAGCGAGGCGAGGGAGTACAGAAGGATCCTGAACGAGCCGTGACTTGGTTGCGAAAAGCTGCAGCACAAAACATGGCCGAGGCACAGCTTGCCCTTGCCCTTTGCCTTGCACAAGGCGAAGGTTGCGAAAAAAATCCTGTTCAAGCTGCCGAGTTGATTTCCAAGGCCGCCGCCCAAGGGCTGCCTGAGGCTCAACTGCAGCTCGCGCTCTGCTATGAGCACGGCATGGGTGTGGAACAGGATTGGCAGAAGGCTGCCAAATGGTACAAAGAAGCCTCGGATCAAGGAGTGAGTGATGCCACTCTGCACCTTGGTCTCTGTTTCGCGCACGGAGAAGGAGTTGACAAAGATGAAACACAAGCGGCTCAACTCTTTCTGCGTGCTGCGCAAGCTGGTCAAGCTGAGGCTCAATATTTCTTGGCAGACGCCTATCGACTCGGACTCGGAGTGGATGTCGATGCCCAAGCAGCCGCCAAATGGTTCCGCGAATCGGCCCAGCAGGGAAACCCGAAAGCGCAGTGCGCACTCGCGCTCTGCTTTGCTAAAGGAGAGGGCGTACAGCAGGATACCAAAGCGGCAGCTATGTGGTGCAAACGAGCGGCAGAACAAAATTTTGCTCCGGCGCAATATGCAATCTCACGTTGCTACGCGCGCGGAGAGGGGCTGGAACAAGATGCCGCCCAAGCTGCTAAATGGCTGAAAGCCGCAGCGGAGGGCGGAGTTGCGCAAGCGCAGTTGGAATGGGGAATTTGTTGCGAAGATGGTAATAGTACCGAGCGCGACATGCAACAAGCCACCCGCTGGTATCTCGCCGCTGCTGAGCAAGGAAATGCCGAAGCACAATGCCGCGTCGGGCGTTGTCTCATCAAAGGAGAAGGTATCCAGGCGAATGCCTCCGAAGCTCTTAAATGGTTTCATAAAGCGGCCGAGCAAGGACACCTGCAAGCGCTTTACAACTTGGGCGTGTGCTATGAAAGTGGCAATGGTACAGTTACAAATCCCCAGGAAGCCGCCCGACTTTACCGTCAAGCCGCTGAAAGCGGATATGTGCCTGCTCAGGCCGGGCTGGGTCTGTGCTATTTTGATGGCACGGGAGTTGAACAAAGCGATGCAGAAGCTGTAAAATGGTTCCGCGCTGCCGCTGAGCAAGGCGATGAGCGTGCACAATACTTTTTAGGCGCATGCTATATAGAGGGTGCTGGAGTAAAGCGATCAAGGCGTGAGGGCATCAAGTGGTTGCGCTCTGCTGCCGAGCAAGGCTCCGAGGACGCCCTCAACTTGCTGCAGCAACTGGGCGTCAAGTTTCCCTAATACGCCAGCCGAGTCCATTCAAAGGTCGCACACCACCAACGATGCCTTTGGTTCTTGGGCACCGGTACGCCGTCGTCCTTGCCCCACCTCGCGCGATGTGAAAATTGAGCCAGCCAGTTACACTGAAAGGCGCGTCAGCTTTTTGATGTCTCTTCTTTCACGCTCTCTGGCTTCTTACCGGCACCCGAATCCTCACCATCAGTGAGCCACGCCATGGGAATGCGGGCAAAACGAATTGTCTGTCCGCCATCGGACTCAAAAAGCACGCCAAAGAACCCTGGCTCAAGTGGACAAATGGCAGAATATGCATACTTCCCTTCTCCAAACGATTTTTCAACCGGCCACGTTTTACCATCGTCATAGCTCATCTTGATTACGCCATTAGAACGGTTATTCATCGTTGGAGAAGTAAAAATGATCCGGCTCTTGTTGCCGCGAGCAGCATCATCTGCGTGGGAGTAACGCACCATGCCATTTTGGCAATTCGGACTGGGCAAGTTCGGATCCCCCACAATGGGGTCCCACGTTTCTCCACCATCGTGAGAGTACGATACGCGGCGTCCGGCCCCCCCCCCAAGTGCGGGACACCACATACAATCCCCCATCATCTGTCTCTGCCACCGACACCTCATTGATGCCCTTGCCGGATTCTGACTTCTTACCCAACTTCCATGTTTTGCCATGGTCATCGGAATAGGCTGCCGTCAGCACCCAATCACCGAATTCCACAGCCTCATTGAATACGACAACAAGGCGACCCTTGTGCTCACCACGCGTGAGCTGGACACCCGGATTAGGACCACTGCAAGTCAAGGTCGCATCCTCATGCTTGGTTGTCGAGGTCACATCCTTAGGTTTGCTCCACCGTTTTCCATTGTCAGAAAAACAAACCATGTTGCGCACAGTTTTGGGATCTTTCCAGCCAGGCATCATCGAGCCACGCTCACTTATACCCGCAGGATAGTATTGGAAAAAGAGAATGAACCTTTTTTTTGTCGAATCGAAGATGAGGTATGGGTTATTGAAGGTCCCCTTTTTGGGATCACTGGCGGCAATAAATGGCTTACTCCACGAACGTCCGTCATCTTTGCTCAAAGAGATGATGATGTCGTTACTTCCTTGATCTGTCGCACGTTTGCGACCCTCGGCAGCAGCTATCGTTATCCCATTGGCGTGGATCATGCTTGGGATGCGGACACTTGGATAGTCAGTATTGGCCTTTGCTTCAAAAATTGTCTGAGCATGTTCATACGGGACATAGGTCGCCATATCGATTTCAGCCTTGCCAGTCCTTGCCGAAGCAAAGGGAAGTAACGCCCCAATGCAGAAAAGCACGGTCATGTACGCTGTCTGACGGACTTTCATATATCCATAGGTACGAGTTAACGAATCTCAATCTTTCAGTGTTTGTCTCAGCCTTCTTTCTTGGGCAAAAGGAAAAAGAACAACCCACAGATGACCATTAAAAAGCCGGCAATGCTTAGCGGCACCCCCAACGCCACCCCCGAATCCATGAGATACCCACCCAACCAAGAAATAAGCGCACCAGCAGAGACTGAGGTAAGATTGAGAAGGCCATATCCCGTGGCAGAAAAGCGTTCATCGATATGCGAACGCAACACGGGCATGAGTGTGGCATCCAGCGAACCTTGTGCCACCCCCTGCATAGAAACCAATGCAACGGTTGCAACGAGTGAAAGAGCAATTGGCACCCCAAGCGCCGGCAGCATAGCAATCATCACACACGGCCCGGCCAACAGAAAACAGATACCCGGTACATAGGCGCGTGCATTTTTGTTGCGCAGATACCACATATCTGCTATCACTGCGGCGAGCAGTACCGCAGCGTATTTGGCAATGTTCACCCACATGGTAGCCATCGGCCCCGCTTCAGCCTCTGAAATCCCAAACATATCCTGTAGCAGGCGCGGGTACCACCCCATGAGGAACCAGTTGGCAAAGCCCGCGCAAGCATACATGACGAGCAGCATCGCCATAGCGCGTCCCGTAAAGAGACTGCGCAACACATGGCCGATACCAAAATCCGCCCCCGAAACGGCGTCAGACGTCAATTCAACCGACCTTTCATCGACTTCTTCGTTCTGGTCGCCCTGCGGGTCGTGTAGAAAGAGAATGACAACGATAGCGTATGCTACACCGATGAACCCAAATGTTTCAAACGTGAGGCGCCAGCCAAGGGCACAAGCGGGATCATTTGCAATCCACGCACCAAACCCGGCAAGGATTTGACCTGCATAAATACCACTCATGTGCAATCCTGTAGCCATTGAACGTGTAGAGCCGCGGTGATAGTCGGAAATGAGTGCCAAAGCGGCGGGGATGTAGAAAGCCTCGCTCACTCCCATGGCTCCACGCCAGAAGATGAGCTCCTCGTAGCTGGAGGACTTCCCGGTCATCCACGTGACCACTGACCAAACTACCAGCGAGCAGAGAATAATGAACTTGCGGCTGAAGCGATCCGCCAGGTAACCGCCCACCGGGCTGAGCGCGGCATACACAATGAGAAAGGCAGAGGTGACCATGCCGAACTGTGCCTGCGTCATGGCGATGCCGTTTTCCCCTCCCTCGGTGATGGATTTGTTGAGTACAGCAAGTAGCTGACGATCGAAATAGTTGAGCATCACCACGACCCACAGCACCCCAACGGCAATCCATGCCCACTTGCCCGGGCTTTTCTGCGGATTGAGCGCGGGCATCGCTTTAGTCTTCAGACCATTTTTAATGCCCAGCAGCACCGCCAATACCGCCACCACAGCAGCAATGACAAGCGTAGTACCCGACAGGCTACTGCACCAGCTTACGGTCGCCCCGAAATATTCGCCTAAAATAGAAGTTTTTTCCATGGTGGAGAATGCTTATGGTTGATTGAGAGGTATTGCGTAAATATGCGGAGTGCGCACTCCGGGGAAAATCTCTCCAGAAACAGTGAGGACGCGACCGCCGAAAATAACTGCCGGGAATGTAGCTATACCCTCCGGAAGCTTGCCAGCCTCAACCCATGCGCCGGTGGATGGAGTGAAAACGTAAATGGAGTTAGCCTGTCCGGGATGTTTTGCAGGAGCATTACCCGCCAATGATGCGCGGTAAAAATCACCGGGATCGCCGCCGATGATCAAAATGCTTTGGCCCGCTGCAGGTAGTGGGCTGGCGACTCCCACAAGAGTCTCCGGCATCGAACCTGCTACGCGCGCCCACGTGTCGGAGACAGGATCGTAACACAGGATGTCATTCAGATAGGTGCGTTCGGGTTCCCCCTTGGCACTCGGATGCAACGAGCAGCCGCCCACTACATAAATCACGCCATCCACCACGCCGGCAGCTGCCAGCATACGTTCGTCAGGCATTGAGGCAAGCTCCCGCCAACCAACACTTGTATTGTCCAAATCCAGCACATAACAGTTGCTCAATGCCGTTGTGGAGTCCGGCTTTTCCTGCCCTCCCATCACAAAGAGCTTGTTGCCCACAGCAGCAAAAGCGGGATAGGCCACACTGCGCGGCAAATCTGGTAGCGCTTCAGTGATCCATTGCCCATCGCGCAGAAAACTTAAGCTGGTCTTGGTCAAATGCCCTTCGGCATTGCAACCGCCAGCCACTAGCATTCCGCCCGACATACCAGCATAGGCCGCATAAGCTACAGCATACGGCATCTTCCCCATGGAGATGAGCTGCACCTGTCCCAACTTTCCGGGGTTATCTGCCACCGCTACATCTGCATAAAACACTTTCTTCCCACGTTCCTCGGGCGTGGCAGCACCCGGCTTTGCGTACGGAAAATTGGCGCCGCCAGCCACCACCAACATATCCTGCGGGCAATTCTCCCCGGCTGGCAGCACAACAGCCACCATCCCTGCCCGTCCCGCCGAATCTTCCACCCTGCCCGCCACCTTACTTGTCAGTTGGTCTGCACACGCCATCCACGCAAGACAGCACGCACAAAGCAGAGTCATTTTTTTTATCATCGTCGTGTTAAGCCACATTGTTAAAACGAAACGGCCCACACCTCACTAGAACGTTTACCGGGACGTTGTTCCCCATTAAAAATAACTGCTTTCCCTCCCCACATAGCGCAGGGCAACACGGCGCGAGCAGCAGGGATGGGTCCCTCCTCTCTCCATGCGTTGCTCATGGGGGAATAACTGAGGCTGGCACTGTGGAAACCGGGGTGATTCTGTGGGGAACTCACCCCCTTAACCGAGGCATCATCACCGCCAAGCAGATAGATGATTCCCTGCGGCGAAACGGGCGCAGGGGTGGGTGCAGCAGCACAGAACCGGGGCATGTCTGCCACACGATCCCATCCTTCATGCGGGGTGTAAGCCCAGGCCTCAGTAAGCATGTCACGCACCATGCGGCCATTTTCACCTGGTTTGATACCTATGCCACCAAGCACATAGAGAGTACCATTAGTCGCAGCCATTTGATGTAGAAATCGTCCCTTGGCCGGCAACGCCTCACCTTCGCTCCATGCGTCAACGGCAGGATCGTAGATAAAGAGCGAATTCTGCGCATCTTGCTCACCTGGCGCCAAACTGCCACCAAGCACATAGACTTTGTCATGCAGCAATGCTGCCGCGTGCCCTGTGAGCCCCACAGGAAGCGGCTGAAGGGGGGTAATTTGCAGTGCCCCACCGCTCAATGAAATTAACAAACAATCTCGAAACACGCCTTCCTCTGCATTGCACCCTCCAATGAACATCACACCCTGTGGCAAAGATACCGTAGCGCCGTACCCCATAGGTTTAGGCAACTTGACCGGCTCTTCCCATTCCGTGGCTCCAAGAGTGAGCATAAATGCACGATCCGTCCAACGCTTGGACCCGCCCTCCCAAAGAGGTTTCCCCGGGAAATTGGCTCCACCGGCGGCTACCAGACAAGACTCTCCAGTTCGAGTATCCATGGCGACCCCGGCGTACATACCGGCAAAGCCCTCGGCATCCGGTAAGTTCGGTAGTTTTTCCCATACTAGTGCGTGAGCTGGTTCCTGCGTACCCATACCCAGTCTGATTCTCAGCTATTATCTACAAAAGTTGCGCCATATTGTCAAGAAAAAATAGCTTATTGACAAAGGCATTTCGGATTCGGTAGAAACCAATGGTCAACGCGGGACACTAATCTTGCCCTTCGATAAGAGCTTCCTCGGCCAACAAACGACAGCCGCGCAGGTCCAACTTACCAGTAGCCAACACGGGTATCGCCTCCACCGGAACCAGATATCGCGGCGCCCAAAGATTAGGCAGATCCTGCTCAGCAAGTTTTGAACGCAGATCGCTGAGAATGGCATGCTCTTGCGAACTGCGCTGGTGCTGCGGCAAGGCAGAGAGCAACACAAGAGCTTCTCCCTTCTGCTCATCCACTACGCCGGTTACGGCAATCTGAACCCCATCTTCCGGAGCAAGTTTTAAAATCTGAGAAATGGCAAGTTCAATACCCTCGTGCGGCACCATTTCGCCGCCAATCTTGGAGAAGCGCGAGAGGCGTCCGCCAAGCGTAATGAAACCATTGAGATCAAGTTGCCCAATATCGCCGCTCTTGAACCAACCGTCCTTGAAGATGGAATCATTGAGCTCAGGCCTGCCTACATAGCCGCGAAAGACATTGGCGCCTCGGAACCAGATCATGCCTCGTTCCGTGAGGGAAAGTTCTCTGGTATCGTCCTCTACATCGGTAATCCGCACAGCAATGCCAGGTAACGGCGCTCCAATACTGCGTTTCACCATACCAGGTACGTAGAAGGCTGACCCAGGCACCAGCGGCGCATCTTGTATGTTCAGGGAACATACGGGAGTTGCCTCAGTCAACCCATAGCCTTCCAGCAAAGAAACTCCGCACTTGCGCTTGTACTCTTCTTCCAGATCCGGCTGCAGTTTCTCCGCACCCACAATGAAATGGTGAATGGAAGCGAAAGTATCCCCATCGGCCCGGCGCAACATGGCGCGAGCAAACGTGGGAGTCGTGGCCAAAAGGGTGAGTTTATATTTCCTCACCAGTTCACAGAGTGTCCGCGCTTCAGTTGGGTTCGGGTAAGCGCAAATAGGATAGCCACACAGCAACGGAAGCATCAACGTTACCGTGAGTCCAAAACTGTGAAAAATTGGTAAACTTCCTAAAAATTTTTCATCCTGCAACGGTATGCGGCAAGAGCACTGGGCCACGTTAGCCAGCACCATGCGGTGCGTGAGCGCTACCCCCTTCGGCTCCCCAGAGGAACCCGAGGTGAAAAGCATTACCGCTTCATCATCCCCGTGGTGCGCATCCGTATCGCACATTTTGCAGATGACAGATGCCGGAGCGGCCTTAGCCAACAACACGTTGGCAATGAGGGCAGGCTTAGAGAGCGTGCGTAGCAGATCTTCCACCAGGATAAGCTGCTCTTGGGGCGGCCATGGAAAGTTTGGCAGCTTCTCCATGAACTTGCGCGCAGTGATAAAGGTTTTGAGCTCAGCTTGGCGCACAGTACTCTCAAAAGAGGCACGTGAACTGGCGTAATTGATCATCACCGGTGTAATCCCCGCCAACAAGCAGGAAACCAATCCAATCGTGCCTCCCGGGCCGGGCGGCAAGATAATACCAATACGCCTGTCACCTCGCTTGCGCAGCACTCTCGCCACTGTCATCGCCACTCCGAGTAACTTGAAGTTCGGCAACTTCGCCCCTGTCATCCCATCCACCATTTCCACATTCGGATGGGTTCGCATTGCTCGTACAATATGCGTTGTAAGTGATTCTTCCAAAAGCGGACGCGAAGAAAACAACTCCTCTCCTTTCTCCAACCATGCCGACAGCAGGCGCTCGCCCGTCTGCGGCCCCGGCGACAGCTTGGGGAGTATATGGAACTCCTCGCAGCAGCCCTCATCTTCACGCTCACGGTACAAAGTCATGAGTGTGTCGCCATAGTACCCTAAGAATACAGGTACTGGCGCAATATGCAGGCTCCCGACGTGCCTCAGAAAAGGCGAGGGGACATCCGCCAGTGTACCACGCGTCTTGGCCACCTGCCCCGGTAAAAACACCACACTCTGCCCCGCATTCATGTGCGTAAGAATTTGCTCGCGCACGGCACGTGACGTCGTATGCCGAAAATCAAAATACTCAATAGATATATCTTTCGTCTTGAGGTACTCCATGATTTCCGGAGCCGGCGGAAATGTGCTGTCCACCAAATAACACACCCTGCCTTTCAACAAATGGTGCAGCGCCTTCCCCGTGCGAATGCTTAACCGATTGGGCATGTAAAAGCCCGGCATCACCAAATTCTCCTGTCCATGTACATTGAGAGATGCTGTCATAGGAACGTGGGCGGATGGTACCAAATTGCCCCCCGTTTGTCAAGCTCGCAACTCGATTGAGGTCTTTTGACTTGTCAAGCGAACGTCCGAATGGTATGCTGCGGACATGGCAACGGACAAACATATTACGCTGAAGACGAGCAAGGGAGATATCCGACTCACGGTATTTGCATCCAAGACGCCGGTGACAGCTGCTAGCTTTCTGAACTTGGCAAAGCACGGCTTTTACGATGGCCTAACCTTTCACCGCGTAATAGCGGACTTCATGATCCAAGGCGGCGACCCGGAGGGAACTGGATGCGGTGGTCCTGGGTACAAGTTTGATGATGAGTGCATTCCTACCCTCAAATTCACCAAGCCCGGACTGCTGGCTATGGCTAACGCAGGTCTGGATTGGATGGGACATGGCACCAATGGCTCCCAATTCTTCATTACCCACGTGCCTACCGAGTGGCTCAATGGCAAGCACACCATCTTCGGCGAGGTGGAAAGTTCACAGGATCAGGCCGTGGTGAATGCTGTGTCTCAGGGAGACAAGATCACCGCCATTGAAATTCACGATGACTGCACCGATCTCTTTGCCGAGCAGGAAAAGAACATCAGCCGCTGGAATGCCACGCTGAATGCCAAATAGGGCATGGAGTTTGCTGTTCAGGGACTTCGTGTAGCCTACGGCGCACGGGTTCTGTTTGATGAGCTTTCCTTTGTGGTGGAGCGGGGGGAGCGGGTGGCTTTCGCCGGACACAACGGCGCCGGAAAGTCCACGCTCATGAAGTGCATTATTGGTAGCATCCAACCGGATGCAGGACGAGTCATTCTGCCACATCACACGCGCGTGGGCTACCTGCCGCAAGAGGGTATCCACCTTTCCGGCACACCCCTGCTGCAAGAACTGCTCAACTCCGTAGGCAGTATTGCTGAAATAAGCCGTCAAATTAATATATTATCTGATGAACTTCAGAGTATTAAACCGGATAACCCAGCTTACAGCGACACCGTGGAAGAACTGGGGCGACTGGAACTCGTTTTACAGGATCATGATGCCCACTCTCTACGCCCGAGAGCCGAAACCATTTTGCGTGGACTTGGCTTTAGCGAGGAAGATTTTACACGTGACTGCGGCGAGTTTTCCGGCGGTTGGCAAATGCGCATTGCACTGGCAAAGCTACTGCTTCAAGAGCCGGAAATCCTGCTGCTCGATGAACCCACCAATCACCTAGATTTACAAAGCCAGCGATGGATGGAACACTATCTGCGCGGTTACCGTGGGGCGATTTGCATGATCTCACACGATGTGGCGTTGCTGGATTCCTTGGTGTCGCGCACAATTGCCCTGCACCATGGGCGAGCTGAAGAATACGCCGGTAATCTCTCATATTACCTGAAAGAGAGCGCTGCCCGACGAGAAGCCCGCAAGAAAGCCGCGAAAAATCAACGCAAACAGATCGAAAGAACACGCGCCTTCATCGATCGCTTCCGCTACAAAGCCAGTAAAGCAACCCAAGCTCAAAGCCGCCTCAAACAGCTCGAAAAAATTGAACTGATTGAAGAAGAAAATGAGGAAGAAGTTATGTCCTTTCACTTTCCCGCTGCACCGGCGGGTGGCGCCACAGTTGTAGAAATGCAAAAGGTCTGGAAAGCCTACGGTGACATCTGCCTGCTGAAGGATTTTGATTTTCGCATGGAAAAGGGCGACCGCATCGCGATCGTTGGCGTGAACGGCTCCGGCAAATCTACTTTTTCTCGTTTAATTTCCATGACGGAAGCCCCTGATGTGGGCGAGGTTAAGTTTGGTCACCATACCCGCATCGCTTTTTTCTCACAGACGCACGCAGATGTGTTGGATCCCACTCAGACGGTACTTGAATGTGTGGAAAGAGCAGCCTCGCGGGAGACGCTTCCTATCGTTCGGAACATATTAGGCTGCTTTCTATTTCGTGGGGATGACGTTTTTAAGCGTATTGGGGTGCTCTCCGGCGGAGAGAAATCGCGTGTCGCGCTGGTGTGCATGCTGCTGCATCCGGCCAACTTCTTGATTATGGATGAGCCTACCAATCACTTGGACTTTGAGAGCCAAGATGTTTTGAAGCGAGCATTGGAGGAATACCCTGGATCTTTTTGCATCGTTTCGCACAACAGAAGCTTCCTGGACCCGCTGGTCAACAAGGTGTTAGAGTTCCGACCAGGATCTAATCCACGTCTCTTCTATGGGAATGTAAGCCAATATCTTGAGAAGGTTGAGGCATATGCAGCCAACAACTCCGATTTTGCGGGCAAAAAAGCCTCCGAAGTCCTTCGCCTGGCCGAGAAAAGTCGCCAAGCGTTGCGCCGTGAACGTGCTCAGGAACGCGAGCGTATCGCTCGTATTATCAAACCTCTTCAAAATGAACTCAAAAAGACAGAAGAGGACATCGCTACGCGTGATGCACGAAAGTTAGAAATCATCGAACTGCTAGGCAATCCGGATGTGACCTCCGATGCCGAGCTGCTGCACACTCTCACCGAAGAGTATGCGCAACTGGAGTGCGAAAACGAATCGCTGTTCACTCATTGGGCCGAGCTGAGCGAGAAAATCGACAGACTCACTTCTGCGCCAACGAAATAAGGTGCCCTCAGGCACGCTGCACTTCCGGCAACAACCTCATCCATACCTCATCCACACTGATGCGCTCCACGCCGCCGGAGGAAATAATGTTAGCCACATGATCTCCCCGCAGTACACTGCGCGCGTTGCGTTGATCGAAAAGACCAATGGTAAAGCGACCAGTCATGGCAGCCATGTGGGATGGCCCGGTATCATTGCCCACCACGGCGAGCGAACGCAGCGCCACTTGGGGAACATCGTTGAGTGCGGTCAGACCTACCATGTTTACCACCCAGTCGCGTCCACGGGCTAGAGCCTCGCCTTCGGCTGCCTCATCTCGCGTGCCCAGCACCACCACAAAAAGCCCCAAACGCCCTAGGCGATCAGCCAACTCGCCATACCTCTCCACAGGCCAGCGCTTGTAGGGGTGCTTGGCAGAACAGCCGGGAATAAAGAGCACGTAGCGTTGCGGCAGGAGATTAAAATGCTTACCATCAGCATGCATAGTGCTTAAATCCGTCTTTTCCCATGGGATATGGATAGGACACACCTGCGCCCGGCCCACGCCCCAACTGCGTTTTTTGGTAATGGTGATGAGTTTCTGGGTTTTGGTATCCACCCAGCGGTACACCCCACGCGGCCAGATGAAGCGAAGCACCCGCCTGTAGAGACGCGCCCGCTGTGACTGCTGAAAGTCATAAATATCGGTGAATCCGCTTCGCGCAATGCCGCGCAACACACGCAGCGTCTCCACCTTGCCTCCCCGGTTGTCTTCCATACAGCCGGTGAAAATCCCCACTGCCTGCGCAATCGGGAAAAAACACCTGGCCGTCAGCAACCATAACTCTGCATCCGGGTGCTCACGATGCAACGCTTGCAACGTCCCCATAGCCAATGCTACATCCCCCAGCGCTCCATGCTTGATGATCAGTGTCTTCTTCATCACCTCTCGCTCCAATCTACCAAATTGCGCTGCCTTTAGCAAGGTAATTCTTTGTGTAAAAAGCTTTTCTTTCTGCTTGCCATGGGGAGTATCTGACAGTATAATGCAGGGCGTTCTCCATGGTATCATTGATTGAAACACTGCGTTCGCTGGCAAAGGTGCGCGTCCTCGTAGTCGGGGATTTGATGCTGGATCGCTTCACATACGGCAAAGTCGAGCGAATTTCGCCGGAGGCGCCGGTACCCGTTTTTCAAATCCACGAACAGAAAGAAATGCTGGGTGGCGCAGGGAACGTGGTGGCAAACCTACGTGCGCTGGGGTGCAGTGTATCTGTAGTTGGGCTTGTAGGGCGAGATGCAGAGGGAGACCGCGTGGAGCAGATGCTCAAGGAATGCGGCGCAAAGCCCATGCTTTTCCGACCGTCTGGTTTCCCAACCATTGTGAAAATGCGACTCATTGCCTCTGGCAGTCACCTTTCGCGAGTAGATCGGGAGGAATCGCTACCCTCTCTCCAAAAGGAGCTGCCACGTATCGCTAATATCGTGCGGCGGTTTGTGCAACAGGTGGATGTTGTCCTGGTTTCCGACTACGGTAAGGGATTGCTCACGGAGCAAACGACTCCCGTGCTCACAGGCGTTTGCCGTGAATTGGGAAAACAAGTCATTGTCGATCCAAAGGGAGTGGATTATGCCAAATACAGCGGTGCGACACTTATCAAGCCGAACCTGAAAGAGTTTGCGCAAGCTACAGCTGCCACACTGCCTGACCCGCGCACGCCAGAATTCGAATCGCGGCTTACCGAACTCGCCTTGGCGCTCATTAAGCGCTTGAACATCGACAACCTCATCGTCACACTTGGCGAGCACGGCATGGCGCTTATCTCCCCGCACGCGACTCCACCTTTTCTCCGTATTCCCACGCAGGCGAAGGAAGTCTATGATGTTTCCGGCGCGGGCGATACTTCGCTGGCTATGCTGGGGGCTGCTCTCGGCTGCGGCACGCCAATTGAGACGGCCATGCGGCTAGCCAATGCAGCGTCCGGTCTGGTGGTGGCGAAACTTGGCACCGCTACTGTCACGGCAGATGAGGTAGCGCATGCTCTTGTCCAGGAGCATGAACACAACAGCCTAAGTTTTTTGCCGCCTGAACGGAAAATCATGACGCTTGACCAAGCTGAACAAGCCATTCGCCATCTGCGTCAAGAAAACAAGTGCATCGGCTTTACCAATGGAGTGTTCGACTGTTGTCACATGGGGCATTTGAGCTCTTTTATGGCGGCGCGTCAGCTGTGCGATGTGTTGGTGGTAGCGCTCAATTCGGATGCTTGCGTGCAGCGGCTAAAGGGGGAAAGTCGACCGGTGCAAGACGAAGCCACACGTTCACTGCTGCTCGCCAGTCTGGAGTTTGTGGACATGGTGATTCTCTTTGACGAAGATACGCCGATGCACATCATCGAACGATTGCGGCCGGATGTGCTGGTCAAGGGAGGCTACACGATCGACCAATGGCCGGAAGCGCGGTTTGCCCAAACCTATGGAGCGCAAGTGGTCACGATTCCCCGAGTGGGAGGCTATTCCACGTCCAATCTCATCAAAAAAATGAAGTGATGCAACCATACATTACCGAGCAATTGCAACAATTATCTCGCGCGGCAACGGAGCTCTGCTCTCTTGCTCCACATATCGAACAGGCTGCGCAGATGTGTCTGACTGCCCTGCGCTCAGGACATAAAATTATCTTTTGCGGCAACGGAGGAAGCGCTTCGCAATCCCAACACTTAACGGCAGAACTGGTCGGACGTTACAAGTTGAACCGCCCTGCTCTGCCCGCCCTTTCGCTGACGGTAGATACCTCCAATATCACCGCTATTGCCAATGATTACTCCTTTGAGCAAATTTTTGCGCGCCAATTGGAGGGCGTGGGAGCTGCCGGAGATGTACTCATTGGTCTGTCCACCTCTGGCAGCTCGCGTAATGTGATACTGGCCATGCAACAAGCTCAAAAAATGGGCATCCATTGCATCGCACTTGTGGGCGCCAAAGGTGGAGAAATGCAAGCCGTAGCGGATCTGGCACTGCCGGTGCCGGCTGATACCTCCGCGCACATCCAGGAGCTTCATATCGCTGTGGGGCACCTTATTTGCGATCTCATCGAGTCCTCCTTGTATGCCTAAAGCTCTTTTTCTGGACCGCGACGGGACGATCAATGTGGACCACGGCTATGTGTGCCATCGGGAGGACTTTTGCTTCATTCCAGGCATCTTCGAGCTATGCACGCATGCTCAGGAGCTGGGCTACCTCATCATTGTGGTAACCAATCAGTCCGGCATTGAACGCGGTTATTATACCGAGGCGGATTACCAAGCGGTTACAACATACATGCTCAATGAGTTTACGACTCGAGGCATCCGTATCACCGATGTATTCCACTGTCCCTCACTTTCCGGTCCCATGCGCAAGCCCGCACCAGGGATGTTCCTCGCCGCGCGCGATAAGTATCAGCTGGACATGACCGCATGCGTGAACGTGGGCGATAAGCAACGCGACCTCGATGCCGCCGCTGCCGCTGGTTGCACACAAAATTTTCTCTTCCAAGGTAACTTCCAACCCATCATTCAAGCACTATGATTATCGTGACAGGCGGAGCTGGCTTTATCGGCTCAAATATTTTGGCCATCCTCCAGCAAAAAAAATATCCGGATCTCGTTGTAGTAGACTGGTTAGGGACTGATGATAAATGGAAAAATATTGCCAAGCGCGAACTCGCTGCCATTGTGCCCCCCCCGCACCTAAACAACTTTTTGACCGAACATGCCGGGCAGATCCAAGCTCTCATCCACATGGGCGCTATCTCCACCACAACGGAGACCGATGCCGACCTCATTGTCCGTTCTAACTTCACGCTCTCCCAGGAACTCTGGAAGTTCTGCGCCGATGTCCGAATCCCCTTCATCTATGCCTCGTCTGCTGCCACGTATGGCGATGGTTCTCTAGGATTTAAAGATGATAATAGTTTGGAACATCTTAACGCCCTTCGCCCACTAAATCCCTACGGCTGGAGCAAAGCTCTTTTCGACCGCTGGGTTGCCCGTGAACTCGCCTCCGAGCGGCCTGCCCCTCCCCAACATGTCGGTCTCAAGTTCTTCAATGTCTATGGCCCTAACGAGTACCACAAAGGAGGCCAGAAAAGCGTAGTTGCCCACATCTTCCCGGATGTGCTGCACGACCGAGAAGTCAAACTCTTTAAATCCTACAACCCAAGATATAAAGATGGTTGGCAACTGCGCGACTTTGTGTGGGTGGGTGACATTGCATCCGTCATTCTTTGGATGCTGGAACACCCAACAGTAAGCGGTCTCTTCAACGTGGGTGCTGGAGAGGCGCGCTCTTTCTACGACCTCGCTGCTGCCACCTGGCACGCCCTCGGCAAAGAACCGCGTATCGTGTACGTCGATATGCCCGAATCCCTGCGTGACAAATACCAATACTTCACTCAGGCCGACCTCACCAAGCTCCGCGCCGTCGGTTACGACAAATCCATGACTCCTCTCGAGGACGGTGTTACCACTTACGTCCTTGACTTTCTCAACAAGCCCGATCCCTACCTCTAAATCTCGGTGTTCTGCTGATCGATCACCTCGGAATTCAGAAATCACTGGGGAAGGAGAGCGCCTTCTTTGTAAAGATAGGTCGTCCTGGAGGCAGGACCTTGTGAGGGGTCATCGGGGACAGAACAGAGAATCAGTGAGCCGTTGTCACGAACCTCAAATGTACTGCATTCTCTTTTAAAAATCAACCTGATGAATCGCGCTTCCTCCTCCAATTGTCGCAGCTTGTCGGCCGGGCTCAGTTCGGGATTCACCATGGCAAAGACATGCAGGCAAAGGTCGCTATTTGTTGAACTGGGGAGGGCGAGAAAAATCTCCGGCACGCCATCGTTGTCCAAGTCGTGCAGACTCAACCGAACACGCGAGAAATCAACAATGGGAAAGTGCTTCGCGACCACGCGAACAGGTTCACCGTGAACACGATAGTTTAAAACCAAATAACCCACTTGAAAAGAACGTGAGAAAGCATCAACTACCACCTCAGCTGCAACAAGATCTGAATGACGTGCCAATTGTTGACCGCCGGTTGAGATAGAAATGAGCTTTTCCAGTGAGATTCCCTCAAAAGAGTGGCGAGAAAGTTTTCGGTTTTTCAGAGAATAAACGACCGGAGCCTCTGACGTCAGCTTTTCATGACTCAAGCGGGGCGAAACCTTGACGAGCCCGGGGGCAGGAAAAGACACCTGCTCGCAGGGGGAATCCAAGATCAGGTGAGCCCGGGCAGCCGGATCGGTGGCGGGGAGAAGGTTTGAACGTTGCTCATTTGGATTGAGCGAGTAGATGCGTACGTGATCTCCTTCACCAGTGGCATTGCCAGCATAAACCAGCACCTCAGGCATACCGTCAGCATCAATATCATACAGTTGCAGCGACGAACGTCGTTCATGATACAATGAAAAACCAGGGAAAACATCCGCCACGAATGACCATGTCTGCCCCACATCCTCATACGTAAGCACAAGAGCGTAGTGCTGAACTCCCACGTCGGCCGGTCGCGCCATTTCATAGAGACCCACGCGTTTAAGACAGGACGCCGACTTTTCTGGGGGCAGAGACAAAGTCTCCTCCGTGACCTGCTTCATGGTGAAGTCGCCCGCAACCGCAAGACCAAGGCTCATCTGCCCAAATAATGCGAGAATACAAATTGAGGTCTTCACATATTTATCCGATTAAGAATGTGGATGATAAACCTCACAAACAATATCTGGTATTTTAATGGCCGCTCAAAGTTGTGATGTAGTAACCAGCAATAACGGCGGTGCCTATCACACCAGCTACATTCGGTCCCATGGCGTGCATGAGCAGGAAGTTCGTGCGGTCCGCCTGCTGTCCCACATTATGTGAAACTCGCGCTGCCATGGGCACGGCAGAGACGCCTGCGGAACCGATGAGGGGATTCACGGGATTCTTGCTCCAGCCGGGAATGAGGTTCATGATCTGGGCGCAGAGCAAGCCGCACACCGTGGCCACAGCGAAGGCAACCACGCCCAATCCGATAATAAGCAACGTCTCCATCTGCAAAAAGCGTCCGCCCTGCATCGTGAGTCCCACCGAAACTCCAAGCAAGATGGTCGTGATATTCATGAGCTCATTTTGAGCACAGGAAACGAGACGCTCCGTGACCTTGCACTCACGCAGGAAGTTGCCCAACATCAACATGCCGAGAAGCGGCGCGGCATCCGGGCAGATGAGAATGGTCACAATCGTCACCACAAAGCAGAAGAACAGCTTTTCACCACGCGACACCTGACGCAAACTCTTCATCTTGATTTTGCGCTGCTTTTCGGTGGTGCAGAGCTTCATGAAGGGCGGCTGAATGAGCGGCACGAGCGCCATGTATGTGTACGCCGCGACCGCAATGGCTCCCAGCAGATGCGGCGCAAGCTTGCTTGCCAGGAAAATGGATGTCGGACCGTCTGCGCCGCCGATGATGCCGATGGCTGAAGCCTCACCCTTGGAAAAGCCCAGAGCCATGGCCGCCAGGAAAGTAAAGGCGACACCGCCCTGAGCCGCCGCGCCGAGGAGAAGCGCTTTCGGAGAGGCCAAAAGCGGGCCGAAATCCGTGAGCGCGCCTACGCCCATGAAGATGAGCGCCGGAAAAATTTCACACTTAATCCCCTGCCCCAGAAAGTCGAACAAGCCGGAGTTGAAGCCGATAATCATGAACTTCTGCGACTTCTGTCCCGTCACTTGCACCGCCCCCTTCACTGCCTTGCCATCCTTCACCAGCGGGGTGACAACCATGGGTTCATTCATGGCCGCCTCGTACTTTGCTTTCTCCTCAGGGGTAAGCGCAGAGGTATCCTGCATCGCGGGAGAAGAGTCAGCATAAGGCGCGGCGGTTCCAGATATAAATCCCACATCGTTAATAGTCGATGTCTGCACCGTATTGTCTTTGGAGATGGAGACAATCTGCCGTTGCGCCTGAGTAATGACCATACCATTGTCGGGAATATTGGCTATGAGCGCGCCAAAAGCAATAGGCACCAGCAACAATGGCTCGAATTGCTTGACAACACCAAAGTACAACAGGACGGCTACCACGGCCCACATGGTGTACATCTGCCACGTCATCGCAAAGATGCCCATGCCCGAGATGAAGTCTGCCAAAGATTGTATAAGTTCCTGCATATTGGTAAATGAAGCGAGATGAAGAGGAGGGGCCGCGCCCCACCTTCCGATCCGTGATTGAGATGACTCAAGCGAGCGTAGCGAGCACCTGCCCCTCCGCCACCGTATCACCTGGGTTCACACTGAAAGAAGCGATGATGCCGGCCGCTGGCGCATAGATAACGGTATTCATTTTCATGGCTTCCAGTGTAAGCACCTGATCCCCCTCCTTCACAGCGGCGCCAGGTTTTACATCCAAGCTCACTACCTTGCCGGCCAAGGGGCTGGGGATAGGAGTGCCACCAGCCGCAGCGGGAGTAGGAGCCGGGGTGGGAGCTGCTGTCGGCGCCGACGCCGGTGCAGGCGCCACCACGGGAACCGGAGCGGGAGCCGCCACAGGCGCCGGTACAGGGGCCCCGGCATTGGAACCGCCTAAAGTTTCTACAGTTACATCGAAGGTTTGACCTGCTACGGTAATACGGAGCTGTTTCATGGTGTGATGATGAGTTTGAGTGAAAATAATTGTATAAGATTAGTTGCGCAAAGGCGTGTGAGAGTTCATGATGGAAGCGCGACCGCTTTGCGCGTAGCTGCCCTGCACAGGGTTGATGGAGAGGATACGCGCATCGTGTCCCACCTCCTCGCGCACAGCGGCAGCCAGCACAGCAATAAGTTGGGGGGTCACAGACGAAACTGCCGCATCGTAAATGCTGGCGGCCAATGCCGCCACCTGAGCCGGAGTCGCTTCAACGGAAGAAGGTGTGACCTGAACCGGGGAAACAGAGGCCCGAAGCGCTTCGGCAGCAGCTTCTTGAACTGCCTTACGCCTTTCTTCCGCGCGCACGGCCACTCGACCTGAAATTGATAAAATGAGACTGAGAAACCCAAGACAACAAAACACGACCAGCATACCTGTGACCTGGTAGGTGACTGCCTCCATGTTCAAGTTGCCAATGTCAGCGAAAATGGCAGGAATTGTATTCATGAGGAAAAAATGGATCAGAGTGGCATATTGCCATGTTTCTTGGCGGGGCGGGTTTCGCGTTTGCTGAGCAAGGTACGCAACGTAAGGGCGAGCTTAGCGCGTGTTTGCGCAGGGTTGATGACCTCCGTCACCTGCCCTACTTCAGCGGCCGCATAAGGGTTATAGAACGTCTTCGTGTAGTCGTCCAACAGCTCCTGGCGACGGCTCTCACGCGATTGGGCATCCTCAATGCCCTTCAGCTCACGGCCATAAAGGATGGGAATGGCGCCTTGAGCGCCCATCACCGCAATTTCTGCACAGGGCCAAGCAAAAACGGCATCGGCCCCCAAATCTTTGCAGCACATCGCGATGTAAGCGCCGCCATAGGCCTTACGCAGAATCACCGTCACCTTCGGTACTGTAGCAGAAGAGTAGGCAAAAATCATTTTGGCGCCGTGACGAATGATACCGCCGCGTTCCTGCTGCTTGCCAGGCAAGAAACCGGGCACATCCACAAGATTGACCACGGGGATGTTAAAGGCGTCGCAGCAACGGATGAATCGCGCCGCCTTGTCGGAAGCATCGATATCCAAGCAACCGGCCTTCACGGCAGGTTGGTTGGCAATGATGCCCACCACAACGCCGCAAACGCGCGCAAAGCCAACAATCACATTACCGGCAAAGCCAGCATGCACCTCCATAAAACTCTCTTCGTCCACGATATGCGCAATGACTTTCTGCATATCCAGCGGCGTGCTGTTTTCAGCGGGGATGATGTCGTTCATCCCCTCATCATCCGCCACGTCCAATGGTATAGACAGGTTATGAGGAGGATCTTGTGTGTTGTTGGACGGCAAATAAGTGAGCAACCGCTTGGCAATATTGAGCGCATCCTCGTCACTCTGGGCGACGAAATGGGCATTGCCAGAAACAGAGGCGTGCACTGCCGCCGAGCCAATTTCATCCATGGTGCATTGCTCAAAAGTGACCTGCTCAATGACTTTGGGACCGGTGATGTACATGCCGGCGGCGCCACCTTGACGAATGATGATAAAATCCGTGAGCGCGGGAGAATACGCCGCCCCACCAGCACAGGGACCAAGAATGAGTGAAATCTGTGGCACCACGCCGGACGCGGCAACGTTGTTGTAGAAAACATGCGCAAATCCGGAAAGTGCCTCCACGCCTTCCTGCAGGCGAGCACCGCCGGAATCGTTGATCTGAATCATCGGAATCCCCGCTTTCAAAGCATACTGCTGCGCATCGCAAATCTTCATGGCGTGCATGTAGCCCAAGGATCCTCCCTGCGCCATGAAATCAGCCGATGAAGCTGCCACTGGCTGACCATTCACTAAACCCACTCCCACGACAATACCCTCCGCAGGAATCTCTTTTTTTTCCATGCCGAAGTTGTGGCAATGGTGCTTGGTGTGCATACCAAATTCAGTAAAAGATCCCTCATCAAACAAAACTTGCAACCTCTCGCGTGCTGTCTGATCACCTGCCGCGTGCCGCTTGTCAATCTTCTCCTGCCCACCGGAAAGCATAATCTTGCTGCGGCGTGCATCCAACTCTGCCAGCAATTTCGGGTCAATAGCCATAGGTGAAATGTATTTGTACACAACTGCGAAATCCCACATGCGGGACCCACAGCGCGCCGATGCATTCTAGCATAATCCCAAGCCCATTGGAAGCAAAAAAAATTCCTCAAATTAGAGAAAGTCGCATTTGTCTCCAAAAAAGCGATCTCAACAGGTGGCTATCGCCGCATCATGAAGGATAACCCATTGGTAATTTTTAATTTTCGATTGACGATTTGGGAAATTTTCATGCTGGCGCACGGGGCTGCGGAGCGTGGGCAACGGGGAGGGCGGAACCGCGTGCAAGTTGATATGCCTTCCCCCTTGACGGGGCGGGGGGCGGTTCCTACTTGCCATCGTGCTCGATAACGAACACTGGCTGGTTATCGAACTCGTCCCACGCCGGGAGTTCGGGGCGAACTCCCGCTCCGGCAAGGTGATTCTATCACCTCACGCCCATTTTAACAGATCTTTCAATTAAGGCTGGTTAGAAAGCAAAGCGCAATTTTCGAAGACGAGATGCGATGATCAAAGGAAAGCATCCGGAGTGATCCATGCCGGGTTGACTCAGCGCCGCCCCATCGGCGCTTGCTTGCGGAGTCGCCTCACGACTCCTCACCCCGTTGGGGCAAAAGCTGCGCTTTTGTCTAATCCCCCTGCGCGCCCTCGGGGGCTTTCACTGCTATGCTGAATCGTCCATGGGTTGCTGTCTCACTGGCTTACTTCCTTCGTTCATAGAAAACGCATGGAAAATGAGTTCCATGAGCCGGAGAATATCTATTGGGAAACGTGTGAGAGAAAGTATACAAGCGCGCACCCCCTTTATATCGCAAAGAACAAACGTATGCTCTTGTGCGTTTACCCCAGCTGCTCCACCACGTCAGAACGTATGACGACCAACAATTACCCGTGAAATACGCCACTGTATCACCTGATTCACATACATAACATCGCAATAATGAGTATCTAACAAATTGATACACAGTGGATAATTATTAGTCTTGCCTCTCTTGACAAAACGAAGGCGCACCCGCTACAATCGCGCTGCTTACGGGAGAAATTGCCATGGAATCAGCTCGGTGCCCCTGCACCCCACTTATATCCAAAATTTCGCCCCCAAGCATCAAGTCAAATGAACATCACCATGAAAACAGCATTATTTGCTTTAGCCGCCGTTGTTGTTGCCGCACCCGTCATGGCCGGCACCACATACACCGTTGTCGAGCCTGCAAACCCATACTCCATTGAACTGGGAGTGGGCTACAACTTTGCCGCACGCGATGTCCTGCGCATTGATGGTGTCAACGATTCGCCGAAAGTAGATACTTTAGGTGTTGACCTCACCGGCGTATATACCGTTAATGAAAACTCATCCTTCAACCTGCGCTTCGGCTTCGCTACAGGGTCGGATGACACACAGTACGATGATATAGCCAACCTGGATGCACGAGTCAACAATTTCTTCCTGATGCCCGGGTACCGCTATACCCATCGTATGGGTGAATATGTATCAGGCTTCATCGGCGTGAATGTAGGCGTGATCAATGAAAGCCTCAAATTGAAACTAAATGATGACTTGGGCACGTACCGCGCCCACGGATCAGAGTTCGGGTTTGCTTACTCCGCAGAGGTAGGTTTGCGCTACCGCATTTCGCGTCATTTTGACGTATTCCTGGCCTATCAATTCTTCGGCTCCACTGCTGAACCGGGATTAAATGACATCGACCGCTCCGCTGTGCACGGCCGTGAGCAGCTCTATCACAGCGTACGCGCCGGCATGTCCTTTGATTTCTGATACCAAGATTACCCCGTGCCCTGTCCCCTGCCCAGGCCTTCGCGCCGGGCAGGTGCAGGCAAGGCAAACGAATTATTGTTCCACGTGGAACAATTTTTTACATGCGCTCAAGGAGTCGAATGCCAAGAAGGCTCATGCCCAAGTGGAGTACGCGAGCGGTGAGTTCGCAAAGAACAAGACGAGAAATGCGTATGGAAGAAGTGCTGCGCAAGACGGGACATGCCTCGTAAAAGCTGTGAAATGCGCGTGCGAGTTCATAGAGATAAGATGCCAGAAGGTTGGGACGACAGTCGTCAAGCGTGGCAGGTACTACTTCTGCAAAGCGAGCCAGAGTACGCGCGAGATTAATTTCGCGCTCTTCGACGAGGTCAATTTTTGGTCGAACATCTCCTGAAAGCATGGCAGTAAAGTCCGGATCATCCACCTTGCGTTCAATGGCACGTACGCGCACATAGGAGTTTTGAAGATATGGAGCCGTATCCCCGGAGAGAGAAAGCATTTTATCCCAATCAAAAATATAATCGCTAAGACGATTTTGGGAAAGTTCAGCGAATTTGATGGCACCAATGCCAACAGCCTCGGCTACAGTCGCTTTTTCCTCCGCAGGCATATCGGGGCTTTTATCTTCCACAACACGGGCGGCGCGTTCTACAGCCTCATCGATCACGTCCTGCAGACTCACAGTTTCGCCATCGCGCGTTTTGAAGGGGCGACGATCCTTGCCAAGAATGGAGCCAAAGGCCACATGTCGAAAATCCCCTGTAACGCCCCGCATACGTTCGATATCAAAAATCTGTTTAAAATGTTTCTCTTGGGGAGCTCCAACAACGTACCAGATGGAATCTGCCTGGAATTCACGGATACGGTAATCGAGTGTAGCAAGATCAGTGGTGGCGTACAGGAAAGCGCCATCAGCCTTGCGGATAATCGCAGGTACGGGCTGCCACTCGCCCTCTTTGTTCACGAGAAAAGGATCATCTTTCGGCTTGTGCGTACCATCAGAGAACACGCAAATGGCCCCATCGCTTTCCCGTGCAATGCCACGAGCCAGTAAGTCCTCCACCAACGGTTCCAGCGCATCGTTATAGAAACTCTCTCCAAGCCAATAATCGAAATGGATGTCCAACTGATCGTATATTTTTTGCAACCCTCGTTTTGTCACCTCGATACAGCGTTCCCAAATGCGCAGGTTCTCCACATCGCCACTCTGCAGACGTACGAGTTCAGACTTGCAAGCCTCTAAAAGCTCCGGTTGCTCCTTGCAGCGCTTATTCACCTCCTTGTAGGTGACCAACAACGCTTCGATGGGATCATGCTCCAGCTCACGTTGATTAAGCAGATTTTTCCATCCCCAAAGAATCATACCAAACTGGGTGCCCCAATCGCCAATGTGATTATCGGTAATCACGATGTGTCCCATGAAACGAGCGAGTCGTGCCAGCGTGTCACCAATGATGGTAGAGCGTATGTGTCCCACATGCATGGGCTTCGCTACATTGGGTGCAGAAAAATCAATCACGATCTTTTGGGGATGTTTCACCAGAGGAACACCTAACCGTTCATCCCCAAGCATAGCTACCATGCGGGCTTCGTATTCCGTCGCTGTGATTCGGAAATTGATGAACCCGGGACCGGCCAACGATACTTCTGCCTCGGTCATACCCTCAAGCCGAGTCACTACCGCTTGTGCTAACTCGCGCGGATTTTTCCGCGCACTTTTTGCTAACACCATGGCCGCGTTGCTCTGGTAATCCCCATATCTGAGATCCTGGCTCGCCACTACCAAAGCCTGGAAATTTTCCGGCAATGCACCACTCAACTCGGCGCGCAGTGCATCTGTCAGCTTTTCAGCTATCTGTTCCGGGAGTGTCATCATGGCCCGGTTCTTATACACAAGGCTCGTCTATTTGTCAATCTCAAAACCGAATCCCTCTTCAGGGAAATGACATGAAGGAAAAGCATGAGTCAGTTGCTATCACCTGTTTCCAGAGAATCAAAACTGATGGCAATGAGCTCCTCATGGTAATTGTTTCAATGGACTTTTCTTCGCCGCTTGCAAGGATTATCCATATTGAGCAACTGCGCACGCGCACATGACCAATTAATCCATAATAGTCTTTTTCTTTCAATCCAATCACCCCGCATGATCTTAAAAAATTCGCTGCTCGCATTATTCTCCACTCCACCGATCCCTCTCCAATGATTACCACCCGCTATCTCACCTGTCCTCACCGCTGAAACCGTCGCTTCTTCATAGTGAGCTGCGCTGATTTTTCAAAATCGTAAGTGGTGAACCAACCGCAAAATGCGGTTGACTTGCGCCCTTGTTCATGTTCCACGTGGAACATTACGATAGGGTCAATGACAATAATAGAACTTGCAAGAAGATCGGAGAACTGGTAAAAAGGAGACGCTGCTGTACGCGTGACACGCGGTATTAAAAAGCCCGGACCGTTAGAACACAACAAGGGAGCAAAAAGGAACAGGGTTTCATGTTCCGTCCATATCAGGATACCTCAGGCAAACCCGACCTTGCACCCACCTCGACACAGGGAACGTGGCCTGCACATCGCTGACGGTACAGCGGCTCCTATTTAAGAACCGGTGATTATCTTTCCTCCCAGATGATAGAGTAGGCGGGATGAAAAGGACGAACGATACAGGGCTGTTCGTTGGCCATGCGACGGAGCGCGGGAAGCATAGCGCTCGTAGACTCGCGAATGACTTGTTCACGCACTTCCGGGGAAAGAGCAGGGCAGGCATCGTATAAGCCGAGCCCCAGGTTGCCGACGGGGGTGTGCATGAGTCGCAGGGGCCAGAGTCTGCACTCCACAGGACGCAGCTCGCGCGGGAGGGTGCAACCGAAGCCGGAATCAAGTGCCGGGCAATTGGCACAGAAGTCTTCCGGAGCATCCTCCGGAAAACGCAAGGCAAAGGTGATGGAACCATCGGGCCGGGAGTCGAGAGGCAGACCTCTCGAACGTAACCGTTCTGCAAGTTCTGGAGTGAGGGCAGGCGTTTCCCAGGCGGATGACCGATGGAAATTACAGCAAAGACGACATGAGGCGCATTGCTCAGCAGTAATAAGATGAGTCAGCATGCAGAGCAGGGGACAGCAGAAAATTTTTCAAGAATCAGCAACGGGTGGTAGGAAAGTTTAGCCTTACGCAAACCAGGGGAATTAAGATCCTCCTCGCGGTTGATGAATAAGCAGGATGGGGGAAGTGCGCGTACGAACTCACGATTAATAAAGGGGTAGGCGCTGCGAAATTCAGGAGTACATTTTTCGTAGTGAATATCGACTGTCTGTTCATTAATGAAGGAACCGACGGCCATAGCGGCTGGGGTATCGCCTACATAAAGCACAAGGCCAAAAAGTTGCAGAAGGTCAACCAGCTCCAGGGCACGAGAAATTGCTCTCAGCTCGTGGTGCAGGGTGGCAGTCTTCTCTTCCTGCGCAGAGAACCAATTTTCGGCGATGCGAAGAGCGTCCGCTGCGGTATGATGGCTCAGCGGACGGCAGTATGATTCAGGGAAATCTCGAACGAAGCGCGCTATGTGGTTACGCTTGGCATGATAAGGGGGACCGGGAAGTTCCGCAAGCAAATCACGACGATAAAGATAATCTGCATCTCCCCTGTCAGTAGCGTAGGTGAACTCCCCGGGGCACAAGCTCTCCATCAGTTCGCGCTGTTCGGTCGTAAGCAGGCAAAAACGCAACTCGCGCCCACGTGCAGCTGCATCTGAGCGGATAAGTTCCAAACCACGGCGAACAGCCTCTGCGTCCAGCGCCCCTTCCGGAAACGCATAACCGAGCAAACGCTCATTTTGTTCGTAATGACGAAAAAGCATACCCTGCGCTTGCGCTATAGTGGTGTGGTATTTGCCCTGCAGCAGCAGGATATTGGCAAAGGCCAAGTCACTGCTGCGAGCTTCTTGGGTGCAGCGACGCAGCCATGCTGCATCCGCCGGGATGGGCGGGGCAAAGGGCAGGGGAGTGCTGTTCATGGGCGGCAGAAAACGCGGTCAATACTTGTAATTGGCGTAGAACTGAAACTGCCCGGAGCGATCAATGGCATTAGCTGTCTTAAAAGGAATAGCGTAGTCGACTGCCAGCGGACCGATAGGCAAGTTGAGACGCAAACCGATACCATAGTCCGCGCAAAAGTCATCCAGGTGAAAATCGAACGAATCTTCGTGCACAAAACCAGCATCTACGAAGAAGGCTAAACGCGCCATATCCGCCAGCGGAATGGACACCTCAGCCTGGACAAAGGCAAAAGAATTACCACCCATAGTTTCATCACCCGCCAGACGTTCATCCACCATGCCTACATCGCGGAAACGGAAACCACGCAAATTAGCCGGGCCGCCCAGGTAACAACGCTCAAAGATGGGCACAGAATCGTCTTTGTGCAACGTATCAATGGTCTCCATGCCAAAATTGAGACTGAAAATGGAATCCCAAATCGAGTTATAATAAACGGAGGCATTGGCACCCATGCTGTAAGTTTGCACCGTGGAACCCGGGCCACTGTAGGCAGCATGCACTTCCACATTGCCACCTTTACGCGGAGTGATCATTTCATCACGCGTATCGTATTCATAGCTGATACCAAGATTGCTTCTGGAGTAATCGCGGCAGCTCAGAAGGAAGAAGATGGGCGCATAGCCCTGCGGCTCCAGCTCGTAATTCTCAATGCGGTAGGTAAAGCGTACGGAACGTTTATCGTCAATTGCACGACGCAGAGAAATAGCGTAGCCATAATTGATCTGCGTGTAGTAATCGCTCATGTAGGAGGAATTGGAAAAGTACAGTTCATTGCCCAGCTCAAGCTTGCGATCCAGGAACCAGGGCTCCGTGAGGCTGATGCTGGCGCTCTGATAATCGAAACCGAGCTTGCCCTGCACACTCAGGCGCTGGCCTCCGCCCACTATTGCCCCGCGTCCGAAGAGACCGCGAATATCAAAGTTGGACTGTACCGCGTTAGCGTACAGATATACATTTTCCACGGATGAAAACGCGACACCAAACGTGAAACTGCCCGTCATGCGCTCATGCACGTTGATATTGATGTCACGATAACCCGGAATAGGAGAAGCCGCCGGCGACACATCAATGCCATCAAAATAGCCTAAATTTTCAATACGACGCCTGGCGGTTTCCAGATCGACCGAATTGAAGTTTTGGCCGGACTTGAGCGGGAGCTCGCGCAAAATGACATAGGGCTTGGTTTTGGTGTTGCCACGTACATTGATGCGACCTACACGATAGCTGTTACCCTCTGTAATGGCGTAGCAGATATCCACTACGCGCGTACCATCCTTTTCGACTCCTACTTCGTTGATGTCCGGGCGCACATCGGCATCCGCATAACCTTTAGCCCCATAGTATTTACGAATCATTGTCGAGTCGTCCGACACCTTTTGAAGAGAGTAAATATCACCGTCAAGCATGCTCATACCCGGCTCAAGCTGCTGGGAAGAATAAACGGAATTACCCTTGAAGGATACATGACGCACACGATAGCGAGGGCCCTCATTGATATGCACCAGCATATTGAGATCCTGAGGCCCCTCCATACCGCTCGGGGAGGAGTAATCCACCTTAGTGATAGCAGCGCGTAAATAGCCGTAATTGCGGTAATGTCGAATGATCTCCTGCAGATCATCCTCCAGCTGTTCGCGGTCAATATTGCCTGAATCATCAATCCAGTGGAAAAAATTGCGCTGCTTCGTTTTCATCATTTGGCGCAACTGCTGGGCATCAAATTGCCTATTTCCAGCAAAACGTATGTGTTGCAAACGAATTTGGCGCCCCTCCCGGATATCAAAGATGACATCTTGAAAACCCTGACGTGCGGTAGAAAGATTGCGCCAGCTTACTCTCACATCCGCATAGCCTGCACCTTGGTACAGTTTAATGATTTCGGCCCTGGCGCGCGCCAAATCGTGATCGTTGATCACACGACCGGAGCTGAGTTTCGTTACTTCACGCAGTTTTTTTGCAGTGTAGCGATAGTTACCTGTAAAACCCACACCTCCCATTACCCCGGCTGGTTCTACTTCAAAGACAACCCGCACACCACCGCCTGCCGGTTCCACGACAACCCGCGCATTATTGCCCACTAAGCCTTTTTCCAACAGACGTTCCAAATCGTCATTCACACGTGAGGCCATGTATTTTGATCCCGGAGCGGTCTGGATAACATCCAGCAAGCGCTGATCCGGCACGGTTCGCCGCCCGGTCATATAGCGAATGCTTACCCCGGTCACCGTCCTGCCGTCATAAGCCGTTGCGTCATTAAAAATGCCCAATCCGGTAGCTTCACCCAACTCACGTTGCACCGATGCCTGGTCAATAAGCTTTGTGTCTCTGGAGGTATTGATCAGGCGGTTATGCATCTCCTCACGCTGCGCGCCCTCATGAGCAGGTTCTTTTGGAGCTGCAGGTTGTTGCGACGATTGTACCTGTTCGGGAGCAGTTGTTACCGTTTCTGTGGCAGGCGTTGGGACGCTGTCCTTGAGCATAGCATCCAGGAAAGGATCATTTGAAGTTTCCTGAGCACATAGGATTGACAAGCTGATAGCCAAAATTGGTTCCGCAAACCATAAAGCGGACGTGTGCGGGAAGCTTGCTTTCATACTCGCCCATCATGCCTGATGAAGCCTCTCAGGTCAAGTTATTATATAGTCATTTTTATGGACAAGTCAAAAGAGAGTTGGTAAGATGCGCGCGTATCGCCCGGTCACTCACAGAGCTGGTGGCAAGCTCCGCACCCTTTGCGCGTGAGCTCGGCTTTTTGTGCCCAAGCGGCATGCAGAAACGGCGGGTTATCTTTCCCGCGACTTGCCCGGCGGCATATGCTTTTGTCGTAGCAATGGTAGCCCAAAAGGTTCCAGACGGCAACCGGGTATGGGTAGTGGCAGATTCCCTGCCTGTACAAGAACGCATTTGTGCCGAATTCCCGATATGGAGTAACTTGCCCTGCCATTTCATACCTGAACAAGAGTGGCAAGTACGCCACTCCGTGAGTGATCCAGACGTGACCGCTGAGCGTCTGGATGCCCTATTCCGCCTGACCCTGCCGCATAAAGAAACGCAAGTTGTGGTTGTGACCACGGTTGGACTGGATGATCCCGTGCCGAACTTTGTCGTGGGAAAAACCAGCGATACTCTGAACCTGGAAGTGGGGCAGACAGATTATACACCTAGCAAACTCGTCCATCTTCTGGAAAAACACGGCTTCGAACGAGTTGATCAGGTAACGGCACGTCATCAATGGAGCCTTCGCGGCGGTATTCTGGACGTTTTTCCTCTGCAAACGGCTGCTCCCTTGCGTATAGAATACATGGATGATGCTATTGAAAGCCTTCGATCCTTCGATGTAGATTCCCAGCTATCCTTCAATAAAGTGCAAGAGGCGGATTTGCTGCTTGAGGAACCAGAAGAGCATGGAACGCTGCGCGATAGGATGGAACCTGGGGATGTGACAATCGCTTTGCCGGGCTGCGGAGAAACTGGTACTGTCATTATTCTGGAAAATCCACCGGAAAATGTGGATCCAAAGCACCCGCTCTACGATGCTTTACAACAAGACGATCTGTCATTTTTCCCCACTCCGTTGGGCTCCTTTGAGAGTGGTGACTTCGTCATGCAGGAAGCACGCCGTGCCTATGTGCAGAGCATGCTGAAACACTGGCGGGAGGAAAAGTGGCGCCTGGTCATGTACTTTTTCCACGATGGCGAGCAAAAGCGCTTCGAGGAAATATGCGGTGACGACCCGGCGTGGAACGCTGTTCAGGCACGCATCGGTGAGCTACCGTGCGGCTTTAGTGTGCCGAGCGCCAAACTCGTTGTACTTTCAGCTGCAGAACTCTTCGGACGCCACCCGGCCGTACACCGCCGAGCCATTGCAACGCGCGAGGCACGCATGCGTGCCGCACAGGTCCAAACACCACTTTCCGAAATTGAACCAGGCGACCTTGTCATTCACGCTTCACACGGGCTGGGACGCTTTTTGGGCATCATCCGCAGCCCCGAGAACCAGGAAGAAGAGCTGCATATCCAATACGCCGGCAACGTATTGCTGCGCGTACCGCTCAGCCAGGCGCATCTGGTTTCCAAATACATAGGGCTTGGTTCCAAACCACCAGAACTCAACCGCGTTGGTGACGCCCGCTGGCAACGTGCTTGCAAGGCGGCAGAACGGGCAGTGGAAGATTATGCAGCGCAGTTGCTGGAGGTTCAGGCGCAGCGTGAGAGCAAACCCGGCAATGCGCACCCGGTGGACTCCACGTGGATGTGGCAGTTTGAATCCTCCTTTCCCTATCGCGAAACTCCTGACCAGTTGCGCGCCATCCAGGACACCAAGGCCGACATGGAAACGGACCGCCCAATGGACAGGCTTATATGCGGAGACGTAGGCTTCGGAAAGACGGAAGTAGCGTTGCGAGCTGCTTTCAAATGCGTGACGGGAGGGAGACAGGCTGTCATACTGGCTCCTACCACTGTACTGGCCGACCAGCATTACCGCACTTTTCGCGAACGCATGAGCGAATACCCTGTGCGCATTGAACTGCTCAGCCGTTTCACCCCGGCCAAGCGAGTGCCAAATATCCTGGCTGGTTTGCGGGATGGAAGCGTGGACATTGTCATCGGTACGCATCGCTTGCTGTCAAAAGACGTTACCTTTCACAACCTGGGGCTGGCCGTCATCGATGAAGAGCAGCGCTTTGGCGTGCGTCATAAAGACCAATTCAAACGCATGTTCCACATGGTGGATATGCTCACCCTCTCTGCCACGCCTATACCGCGCACACTCTATGTGGCACTCATGGGCGCACGCGACATGAGCACCATCAATACCCCGCCTCCTGACCGTCTTCCCGTACAAACAGCTGTCTGTCCATACAGTGAGGATCTCATTAAACGAGCCATTGAACGTGAACTGGAGCGTAAAGGACAGGTCTTTTTTCTGCATAACCGAGTGCAATCAATTGAACGCATGGAAGGTGTACTCCACCGCCTCGTGCCACGTGCACGCATTGTCACTGGACACGGGCAAATGGACAAAGCCGAGCTGGAGCGGATTATGCGCGACTTCGTAGCAGGTAAAGCGGATGTGTTGCTCTCCACAACTATCATTGAAAGCGGAATCGACATCCCGAATGCCAATACAATCATCATTGACCGCGCAGATCGTTTCGGGCTTGCGGATTTGTACCAGCTGCGCGGACGGGTAGGGCGAAGTAGTGAAAGGGCATACGCCTATCTTCTGCTGCCGGAAAAAGATTATTTGTACAGCGGAGACGCACGACGGCGCGTATCTGCCATAAAGCAGTACACGGACTTAGGCAGCGGGTTCAAAATTGCCATGCGTGATTTGGAAATTCGCGGTGCAGGCAATTTACTTGGAACCCAACAAAGCGGGCACATAGCAGCCATAGGATTTGACTTGTATTGCAGGCTTTTACGACAAAGTGTGGATCGTTTACGCGGTAGAAGCCCCTCCCAGAGAGCTGATACGCAGGTGAAGGCAGACTTTTTATGTATGAGTGAAGCCGCAGCAGCGGTTGCAGGCGACACAGCACTCGGCGCTTTCATTCCTTCCTCATACGTTGGATCAGTGCGTGCACGCATGGAGTGCTACACAGCATTGGCGCAAGTCGGCAACTTGGAGGAAATTGATTCCATACAGCGTGCATGGAAAGATCGTTTTGGAATACTGCCCGAGCAAGCTGAAAATTTACTTTTATTGCAAAAAATTCGCGTCCTAGCAGCTCATCGTGGAATCAGTATGGTGGAAATTAGTGGACAAAAACTTTTACTTACCCGCAATAATGAGTACATTTTGCTAAACAAAAGATTTCCACGTCTGCAAAGCAAAAAACCTGCTGAACAGCTCCAGGAACTGCGGCGTTTGCTGAGTACTATGTGACCATTGCAGTAGAAAATTGTCGTAGAATTTCGTTCTCAAGGAGAGCGGACTATGAAAAAAACTATTCGACGATGCCTTGAGATTGTACTATTTTGTTTCTCCATGATGGGCGCGCATGGGCAAAAGGATGCGTCCGCCATTGCTGTTTGCAACTCTCTGGATCGTGATTGTGGCACCTATTCCGTGCTTTGCCCGGTAGGAAAAAGCGCAATCCAAATGATACGACAGGGTCATCGCCTTGATACCTTGGATGGAAAGACGGTCGCCATTGTCGGCGGCAGCTTTATGGCGCATATAACTCATCCGGAAATCAAAAAACTTATTCTCCAACGCTATCCAACTGCCAAAGTAATCATGCTCAATGAAATTGGATCAGCCGGGCCGTGGCCGGGACCAGGCGTCATCCGCGCGCAAAAGGACGAATTTGTGTCTAAATTAGAATCCATGCACGTGGACGCAGTGATATCCGGCAACGGAGGCTGTGGACTCTGTACACCGAAGGAAATGGGGTCCTGCATTGCCGCAGAACATTGTGGATTACCGGCTGTGATGATAACTGCTCCAGGTTTCACGGAGCAAGCAAAATCCATTGCCCGAGCAGCTGGTGTAGCGGTCGCGCGTGTGGCGGAATATCCGGGGGCTTTTTCAACACATACGCCCGAAAAACTGCGTGAAAATACGCGCAAAGTACTGTGGCCACAAATTGTGAAGGCTCTCACAACACCTATCGCCGAAAATGAAAAGTCAGCGCATTCCAATCACGCAAAGGGCAGCGATACAGCTTTTTGTGGCTCACTCCACCAAATCAATACCTATTTTGCTCAGCAAGGATGGACAGATGGCTTGCCGATTATTCCACCTACAAAAGAGGCTGTATCCGAATTCATGAAGTTTTGCGATGATGCGCCGGAAACGGTGGTGGCAGTCGTTCCGCCAGCACAGCGTGCCATAACGCTGCAGCATGTGGCAATAAATGGAGTGATGTCTGGTTGCCCACCGGAATTTATGCCGATACTTGTAGCAATAACCAAGGCAATGACCCATGGTAATTTCAGGCGTACACTTGCCAGCACACATGCGTGGACGCCGTACTGTTGGGTCAATGGACCAATAGCGCGACAACTGGGATTTCATCATGATCAGGGGGAAATTTCCGCACAACGTCATGCTGCTATCGGACGTTTTTTCAACTTGGCAATGCTTAATTTCGGCGGGTATTATATTCAGCAAAACCGCATGGGAACATTTGGGTACCTGATGCCTTGGTGTTTGGCGGAAGATGAGGAAGCCGCGCTTCAACTCGGTTGGCTTCCCTTTCACATGCAACAGGGGTACAAGGTGAATGAGAATACGCTGACTGCAGCATCTGCCTTAAATTGGGGAAATAATCTTGCACCAGCCTCATCGAACGCCGATATGATCATGCAGCTTATGGCGTGGGATGCTACAGAAAAGCAACAATTTGCCATTGGGAGCGGTATGCCTTGCGTTTATCGTACTTTTCTTATCACCAGTTGCGTTGCACGAAATTTAGCGCAAAAATATAAGACCAAGAAATCCCTGGAAGCAGCGCTGGTAAATGCAGCTCGTATGCCCGTTCAGCAACGCGCCATTGCCAACTATTACGCCAACCCCGGAAGTACCTTCAACCCGGATACGTACCCGTTGAGCATGCACACTTCCAAAATCGCCCGCCTGGAATACGCTTCCAGTACGCCCACGCCTATGTGGCTGTCATGGTGTCGGGAAAACACTCTCCAAACAGTACCTGTAATGCAAATCGGGAAGTCAGCTTTTTTAGTGACCGGTGATGAAAACCGTAACAAAACAATGTGTTTGCCGGGTGGAGCTTTCACGACCATCAAAATCAAACTCCCGAAAAACTGGGATCAATTAATGAAAAATCTTGGTTATCAATCATTAAAATCATTTTATCTGGAAACAGAACTTGAGCCTGATTGAGTCCGGCCGACAGTACAGCGTTGCCATTAGTCCCCAACCCGAAACAAAAAGAACATATATTGATCAATCCTCCGAGGTTTCCAAAATACCACGCAAAATGTAATCGACATCGGCTTGCTGCACGGTGACCTCACGCAGTCGGATTTCACGTGGCAAAAAGTCACCGGGAACCACGGAATCGGCGCCGCCACTTATAATCGGCGCAATATCTTGAACCCATTCTTGCACAAGACCTTGATTCAAAAATTGACGCAATAATTTGCCTCCGCATTCCAGAAGGAGCTTCACCACCCCATAATGCTCGTGCAACTCCCGCAGAACGTCCTTCAAACATTCAACCTTTTCGTAAACTATCGTCCGATTTGCGAATGCATCTGTGAAAATTTGCGCCCGATCTGGAAGTAAAGAGCGATTATGTGTGAGTACAACGCGCCAAGGTTGCTGCTTACAAACTGGTATTTCACTAAGCGGAGTACGAATGGTAAATGCCGGATCATCCGCTCTGACAGTAGCGCCTCCCGTCAAAATTGCATCGCTCTGAAGTCGAAGTTCGTGCGCATATTTCAACGATTCAGCACAGCTAATCCACCGCTCTTTGCAGCGCGTCAGACTTCCATCCAACGTGCAAGCCACCTTTGCGGTCACCCAAGGCAACCCGGTTTCCACGCTGTGCACCCATGGCCTTAAAAAGGCCCTGCAAGCTTCCTCGTTCACCCCACCCAGTACCCTGACGCCTCCAGTTTCCAAAATGGCCTTAGCGCGCCCGCTGTGGCGCTTGTCCGGGTCGTTCATTCCATAAACAACACGATCTATTCCCGCTTCCAAAATGGCCGAGGTGCAAGGCGGAGTTTTCCCATAACTCGAACACGGTTCAAGAGTCACATACAGAACAGATCCCCGAAGCTTGTCTGCAAATCCTCGTTCCACAGCATCTTGAATGGCTCGCCGTTCTGCATGAGCTTCTCCCGCTTTTTCATGGTAACCCTCACCAATCAGTTTTCCATCGGCATAAAGAACAGCGCCTACAGGAGGATTTGGACTCGTTGTACCCACTCCCCTTTGAGCAAGTCTCAGCGCTTCTTGCATGCGCATTTGATCGACATTCATTTGCATGATCTGGACGTTGAGCTTTTAAGAAGGGAAATATATAGTTACTATTATTCTCTCATCATCTAGTGTGTGAATAAGGTTAATAATGTTTATAAATGATTGATTACATACATCTTATAGATCATCTGTTTTGTGGATAATTATGTTAATAATATTGAATGACTATAGAAATTCACAAGCCTTGTCCAATTACTGACAACTTATTCACTTTCTTATCCACATAGGATGTTAATAACTTATTAAACTATTGATATTAAGATTTATCGTGAGAGAACTCATAGAAGAAGACGAAGGGAGCGACGAATGGGATAGCGACGTTGTAGGCCAATGTACCGGGAATGTCGATCACAATGAAGTCTATATTTTTCAAGATTTTAGAGACGAAAGGGCTGCGGATGGGAACACGATTGGCGGGAATGGAACAGGTACTATCACCATCGAGAGTTGCTGAAACGTTGTAGCTCTTAGTAAAATGAGGTGAAGATGTCCACGACCCGGCGTCATGGCGATTGATTTCCTCTGCCAGCACGTGTAACTGGGAAAAACCATCACTGCGCATCAGGACACGGGCAGTAGATTCACTAACGGGATGATAAACAAAATTCGAATTCATACGTACCAAACGATACGAAGGGTTGTTGTCACGGCGTTGGAATATGGAATCGTAAATGATGGGATAATCCAGTTTGAATCGAGCCTCTCGCGCATTGATATACCACTGATGTTGAGTTGCATCGTGGAAAACTCGCAAATCTTTTTTATCTAAAATGTGTCCGTTGTAATAAGCGCCAAGTTCTCCCACATTCTTATGCGTCTGCATGTATGCACAGGAAGTTAGCAACGCCAATACCACCATTGTCGCCGATTGTAGCAACTGTTTCACCCCGTCAGCGTATCAAATCTTAAGCTGTCTTGTCAAGTATGGTCTTCATCAGGGCAGGGCAACCACATCTGTCCCAAGAGAAAGCACTCCCGATAGGTCGTTAACGGCACATAATGTAGCATAATCCGTTGGTTATTTACAAATTACGAATTACGATTTGGAAAGCTAGCGCGCTGCTATTTTCGTCCGAAGGAAACGCATGGGAAATGGGTTGAATGAGCCCGGAGAATATTTTATTGGGACACGTGTGCAGGGCAACCGCATTATTGATAATGTGCGCTCTGCGCAGGTTTTTCGAATCATGAACGTAGTCAGGAAAGTCTTTGAGAGCCATTATCATGATAACTGTTTGTTGTCATGATTTTTGATTCGTCTCAACAATAATATCAACCAACAAGAGCATTTTCTCCGTTGATGAACTTCTCCCGAATACGCTTGTTTTTTCAAAAACGGGTGAGCAAATCGTCAATCAATTTACAGACGTTTGATTTACAACGATCAGTTGCCTTGGGAAACTGTCGGCGGAAAGCCTGTCGATCCCAAGGAAACTGCATATCGTAAGCGACGGACGCATTTTTTGTCCGTTTACCTGGTCGGCCATCAGAAATTGATTCTGTACCCTGCAGAGGCGTTGACGCTGGTCCAGCCGCGGCGGTACTCCAGAGAGGCGTCCAAGAAGACGCTGCCATACTTCGCGCCCAGCGGGATCGTAATGCCTGCACCTGCCTCCACACCTATTGAGCCTACTTCTGCACTTTCGATTTCGGCCATAGCGGTTGAGCCGATGATACCGGCCTTAGCCGTGCCGGATTGGTCGCCGGCGTCAGCCTTCAACAGCACACGTGCCTCAAAGATGGAAGCGCGATTGAAGGCATTTTCACCCACAACACTCTGCATGCGGGCGCCCAGGCCAAGGGTGAGGATATTCTGTTCCATATCATCTACCCTCAAGGCGGCATTGCTGCCGGTCTCCGTATAGCCCTTGATGCCGACATGTCGGAACTCAACGTTCATGACCGGTTGCAGCGCGATCGTTCCCTCGGCATTGAGAAGTCGGGTGTAACCGACTTCATACAGGGCTCCCAAGGCATATCCGTCCGTGCTGCCCTGAGTGGCATAGCTGCCGGAACCATAATTCACCGTTCGGTTCATCTGTACATCGGCCAAGCCGCCGGTGAGGACAAACGTGTGAATCCATGATCCGCTTGCCGCGCGCATGAAGGCGCTCAGGTACGTGGTGTCCAGATTTCCGCGTCCCACATCGGCCGAGTCTGTTTTTAAATCGCCATACATGGCGGTCACCGCGAAGCCCAGGGTCGTCTGTTTGCTTACATCCACGTCCACTCCAATCGAACCGCCCCAGCTGTTGAGCGTGTAACCGGAGAAATAACCGTCATCATCCATGCGATGGTAGCTACCCTCGCCGTTGATCCACATATGCATGGGCAATTGTCCATGGATTTCCGCTTGTCCTGCGCTTGCATCCATGGACGTCGTGCGGTTGCGGACGTTTTTGAGTTGACGGTGCAGATCCTCCGCAAAGGCAGGTCCAAGCGTTGCGAGCGATGACCCGGCTACTGCCGCCAAGCTACGCTCCAGCTCATTCGTCTGCCCGTTGTCCATCTTGCTGGTGAGATCGAGAACCAAGCGGTCGTAGTCCGAATCCGGATGGTTCAGGGCATTGACGAAGGCTTCCCACTGTTGAATACTCTTCAACGAATCCCACATCATCTTCGCTCCGGCCAAGGGGTTCTTGGTGGAGCCGGGAAGCGCACGCTCAAATTTGTTCTGCGTTGCTTCTTCGGTGGTGACGGTAATATAGCCGTCGTCACCCTTCTTAGTTATATGACCAACCTCCGAGAGCAAGAAACCGACCCCGGTCAGTTGCACATGCTCGCGCAAGACGTCCAGATCCAGACCGGAGGTCAGCTTCGTGGTAAACTCACCGTTCTGCGTAGTAGCGCTCTTCAATACGAGAGTACCCTGCTCGCCAAAGTTTAAGACGCCCTCCACATTCGCCGTATTTTGAGCTCCCACGTCCAGCAACATGCGGCCATTTCCAACGTTGATGTCTCCGAATCGGACGGTAGCGTCATCACTGCCGCCGGTTCGAGTCAAGTCCATGTTGAGGGTTGCATTGTCTCCTATCTCAATGGTTACCCGCTCGTCCGCCTTGTCACCCGAAGTCTTGATGTTGTCGAAGGTAAAACTCTTGCCCTGCGCCACGGCGAAGGTGGCAGCCTCGCCGCTGCCGTCACTCTCAACTCCCAGTGTACCGGAGAATGTCCCGCTCTCTACAGTCAAAGCGCCGCCTGACCCAATCGTGACAGTACCGCTGCCATTCAGAGCGCTGAGCCTGCTTTGACTCGATCCGGCGTTGAAGGTGGTATTCTTGTTCAGATCCATACCAACGTCGCGAATGGATGCATTGCCGCCCAGGGCTAAGCTTGCGCTCTTTCCACGCTCTTCCCCGGTGTCCAGGATGATGGTGCCGGTGCCGTCGCCGGTAATGTTCGTGTGAGTCAGCTCATTGTCCTCACCATTCAGTACGAGTTCGGCTCCATCCTCCAGAATGAGTTCGCCTCCCCCTTCTCCGTCCGACAGCTTCTCGCTCACGGTCGTTGTCCCGCCGACGAGCTTGACCCCGCGCAAGGCTTCTCCGTTCTGCTCATCCTGTGCACCGCTGCAGGCAAAGGTCATCTTAGTCATGCGGTTCTCCTCGCCCCAGAGCACGAGACCGCCCTCTTCCAACCTGGTTTCGCCGTCTTGCAGCGTGTAGTTGCCTCCCACGGTCAATGTGCCTTTGCCCACCTTCGTGACGTCAATTCCTTCCCCACCCTTGATTGACCCCAAGAAGGCGGTGTCTTGCCCGTGCACAGTGGTTTTGTCCGGCTGCGGCAGGTCGCTCTCATCATGTCGCGGGTCGTAGATGTCTTCCGCGAGCGTGTTGTCCAAGGACACGTTCAGGCGGCTTTCCGGATCATCTTCACGCGTGCTGTTACGAATGTCAAGCGTGGTTTCTTCCGTGCCCAACAAGTTATGAACGATTGCAGGAACTTTGTGGGGTCCTTCTTCCCCGCTCTCGTCGCCGGCCCAGTTCAGCGTCAGCGTCTTCCCGTCCAGCAGCACGGTTGCCTTCTTGCCGTACAACTGCTCGGCCCGGTCCGAGGTTGACTCGTCTCCGCCTTCTCCGTTCATTACAATGTACAAGTCTTGCGTGCAGCCGGTCAGTTTGACAATGACTTGCCCCTCCTGCGCACCGTCTTCTGTTGCATTCAAGTACTCCACTCCCGTCACGGAGCCGAACAAGAAACGATTCCACCAATCTTCAGCTTTTTCGCCTTGTTGCTCTTCCGACCACTTCCACATGACATTGTCCGCCAGGTGCAAGTAGATCTCTGCATCATGTCCCGACTCATCAAGGCGGAACGCACCAAAGATGGAACTGTCAAACTCGAAGCTGACGTAGTCGCTCTTCTCTGTGTCGATGGTGAAAGCCGAAGTTTCAGGGGCAGGGCTGACACCCTCGCCGTCCTGGGTTTCCCCTCCTACGATGAGCGCCTTTCCAGCCTCTTCCGGACTCTTGCTCCAGTTGCTGCTCGTGAAGTGCAGCCTCAGGTTGTGCTTTTCTCCGGTTGTGTAGCCGCCCGTCACACCGGTCAGCAGACCATCCGCATTCACGGTGATGCCGGAAAGCTTATTCGTTACATCCATCCCGCCCATGTCCACGGTTCCTCCCGCGTAGTCGTTTTCCGCCCCGCGAGTTGCCCGCCGTGCGCGCCGCCGGGCATAGCTCGCTGGCTGATCACTCTCTTCCGTTACCGCCAAAGCGGTGTCCACGTACAGCTTAGCTTCGCCATTGTTGAAGTCCTTTGACAGCTCCACGTTCGAAAGCACCAAATCTCCCGTGCCGGATACCTTCTTCTCGTAGAAGGACATGTCCACTTTTCCATCCTGCCTCCCATCGCCCAGCACGATGACTCCCTCCTTCTCATTGTCCGTGTTCAATTCTGTATTGCTTCCCACCGATCCGGCGATGACGAGATCGCCCTCGCCGCTGTTCTTCACGGTAAGCTGATCTTTCTCATTGCCAAGCTGACCTGTCAGCGTGACGCCGTTGGCTGACTCCACATCCAGCGTGCTGTTGCCGGACACATCAGCCTTCACGATGCCGCTCGCAGCTGCCTCCGTCAGAGTTATTCCGCCGCCGTCTTTCTTATCGCCGGTGTGCAAGGTGCCGCTGAATCCTTTCACCTCGCCGGCCAGCCTCACTTCGCCAGCTCCTGCTTTCAATACGCCCTCGCCGGACACCGCGCCGCCCATCGTTGCTTCGCCGTCTTGCACATCCAGCGTCAGCGTGCCGCCGTCCACCGTGATTTCTCCTTTATGCCTTTGCTCTGTGCCCTGCCAGCTCAAGGTGAACTCACCTTCGCCGGTTTTTTCAATGCCTGTTTCCAACGCCAGACTGACACCGCCGCTGCTCAAGCCGCTCTCGTCTGTCCATGTTGCACCTTTAGCGTCCTTTTCCACGTTCACTTTCACCTTATCGGAGCTGTTTCCGGCATCCACCTTGCTCGCAATGTCCTCCTCGGAACTGTCTGAGGTGAATTTAAGGGCGCCTCCGTTGAACTGGATGCTTGTTTTTTCATCCAGAGACGCATTTTCCTTCACGTTCAAAGAGCCTTTATCCCGCAGATCCACGACTGTACCTTCCTCTCCCTTCAAGTGCGTATCCAGGTTCAAGTCAGCTTGATCGCCCTTTCCGCCAACGGTCAGTTTGTCTGTGGTCAAACTATCGCTTCCATTCCCATTTTTTCCGGTGAAAGTGAACTCCCCTGAATCCACATAGACTTCTTCCGCTTTCACATCCTTATCCAGTTTCACTTCGCCATTGCCGACCAGCTCACCCTCATCGGGATTCTTAAAGGTGACGGTTGCACCTGCCGTTGGAGTCGCGTTTCCTCCCCAGTTGTCATCCGTTTTTCCCTCCTCATGCTCTTCCGGAGTGGACCACACATTGGCATCCTCTCCCTCTCCGCTGCCTGTCCAAACAGTACCCTCTGGCTTGTAAACACCAAAGGTCAGTTTACCGGCGCTGTCCAATCCCGTCACTTTGTTGCGACTATCGGAACTGTCAAGATGGAAGTCGAAGTAGTCTTTCCACCAGTCTTCATCACCGTTCCGACCCTGCGTCAGGGCGTCCCACAGGCTCGCAAAGCTCCCCTCGTTGAAGAGCTGATATGTCAAATCATCCGCATGATTCTTCGCCCAGTCATCGTAGCCGTTCAACGTGATGGTCAATTTTCCTCCCTCCAGACGGCCGAATTCCAGATTGTCGGCCTTGTCAGTCATGCCGATGGCCAGCCCGCCGCCGGTTTGCCCCACCGTGACGGAACTCGCCTTCAGTGTGCCGCCGCTCAACGTCAGCATGCCTCCGTTCTCCAGGTGCAGGCTGTCCAATGTCGCGCCCTGCGCCAGCGTCAGGACTCCGCCTCCGTTCACGGTCACGTTCTTACCCGTGTACTGCCCGGCCAGTTCCAGGCTGCCCGTGCCGCTGAAATGGAGATCCACGCCCACATTGCCGGAGAAGCGGCTCTCGCCCGTTGCACGAAGATCGAGTTTCCCGTTGCCGATGATGCTTCCGTTGCCGTTCAGGCTATCGGCAATCAAGCTGCCGACCAGGTTCAACGCGCCGCTCACCTTCAATGCCCCCGCGTTCCCGTTCTGCCCGCCGTAGGTGAAATTACCCACCACAGCCAGGCCCTTTACATCCAACGCGCCGCCGTAGCTGCCTCGGCTCACGGTGACAGCTCCCGTACTCGTTACCAAGGCTTTTTGTCCCGCACCGGGTGTGCCGCTCAATTCTGTAATCGTACTGCCATCGGCTAAGGTCAGCGTACCAGCCGCCACTTCGGCCCGGTTCACGGTCGAGGCTGTCTGCACGGTCACGTTGCCTCCTCCCAGCTTCAAGCTGCCCGTGCCCGTGTACCTCGTGGCTTCCACAGTGACGTTCGCTCCCACGATCACGGTGACGTGGTTGGTGAAGGCGGATTTCACCGTCACTGTGCAAGGTGTCCCGTTTTCAGCTTCCATCACGTACGTAGCGCCACCCGAAACATGCAGGTCGCCTACCGTAGCGCCACCACTTGCCACTTTTACGCTCACTTCGTCAGGTTCCTCGTGTTGCAGGTGAACATGTTTGTTGTTCGCCCACATCTCCGTGCCCGGGGCGCCCTCCTCATGGCTCCATTCACCCACTCCCGCGCCTCCCAGCACGACTTGCTTGTCGCTTGCGTTCGCTCCCCAGTACAAGGTGTCTCTCGGCGCAATGCTTCCCCAGGTCAAATCTCCCTGCTCATTGAGAGTCAAGTTCTCGTAATTGTCAACACCGCCCACGACCTCTCCATCGACCGTGAAGGTAAAGAAATTCTGCCACCCCGCCTGCATCCCGTCGAAGAGTTGGTAACTCCCTTTTGTTTCCCTGTCCCCCAGCAGGTCGCTCGTCAGGTCAATGGTCAGTTTGGCCTCCCCGGTCGGTTGGATCTTCATTCCCTCCCCCAAAGTAATGCGCGCATTCTGTCCTCCTAACTTCAACGCGCTTCCCGCTGCCCAGCTCCACGTGCCGGTGATGCTCAGGTTGCCGGTGATGCTCACCGTGTTGCTTCCCATCGTAAAGTCGTCCGCCTCCAGGTTGCCGTCCACATTCACCGTGCTTCCCGTGCCGTTCAGCGTCAGGGTCGTTGTGTTCAGGTTCCCGCTGATGCTTGCTCCTCCTGCCATCGTCACGGTGTTCGCCGTCAGGTTCCCGCTTCCATCCGCGCCAGCGGACAACACGGCGCCATTGCCCAGCGCCAGGCTTCCCGCTGTCAGGTTGCCGGTGATGCTCACCGCGTTGCTTCCCATCGTAAAGTCGTCCGCCTCCAGGTTGCCGTCCACATTCACCGTGCTGCCCGTGCCATTCAGCGTCAGGGTCGTTGCGTGCAGATCCCCGCTGATGCTTGCTCCACCTGCCATCGTCACGGCGCCGACAGTGAGTGTGCTCTGCACCATCAGGGCGGAACCGTCACCCATCGTCAGGCGCGTGAGCGTTCCATCCATCGTCTGAATTGTCAGCTTCGCGCTGTCTTTCAAGTCCAATGTGCCGTGATTTCCGGTGGTCAGTTTTTCGATCGTGTAGCCACCGTTCCGCGTGCTGTCCACGCTCAGCGTGCCGCCGCTGCTCGTGCCGGTCAGGTCAACTTCCACCTGGCTCAGCACATCGTCGTTGCTGCTCAACGTAAGCGTGGCGCCATCCGCCACGGCTATCTTGCCGCCGCTTTCCGCCGACACCGCCACGGCGCCGCCCAAGGTAAGGTTCCCGCTCGCCACGGTCAGCGTGTTCGTCCCCAGCGTCATCACCCCGGTGAAACGACCGTTCCCACCGGCTGCAATGTTCGCATTGGCGTCCAACGCAAGGTCCAGGTCCAAGCTGTGCCCGCCCATGTTCAGACTTCCTCCTTCCAGACGGACCGTTGGGGATTTGCCCTCCACTTTGGTCAAATCCGCACCCAGCGCGAGCGTGACGTTGCTGCCCACGTGCAGGGCTCCTAACTGTCCCAGCTTGTTGCCGTCTTCAGATGCCACTGTTACGGTGTGCTCCGTCGTGTCCGCCGAGGCAAACTTCAGCGCGCCCAGGCTTCCTCCTTCCGCCAGCAAGTTGCCCAAGGCGTCGCTTACACTGGCCTCATCACTGCTCAGCAGGAGTTTCAGGCTGCCCTCACCGCTCACGCCCTTCCCGTCGCCGAAGGTCATGGATGCGCCGCTCGCCGACTTCTTCACCACCAGCTCGCCGACCGACTCTACCGACACGCCGCCTTGGAAATTGTACTTGTCGCTCTCTTCTATGGTCACGCTGCCGCCTTGAATGTCAAAGGCTTCGTGCACATGCAGAGAACCGGTCTTACCTTCTTGGGAGGAAAGCGTCCACACCCAATCTCCCTGCTTGACCTGCACTTGGTGGGTCAATACTTCTCCTTCGATGGTCACATCGCCCCCTTCTGCTTTGTCAAATCTTGCACGGTCTCCCTCTGCGAAGTGAACGGAACCTCCTTGCGGACTACCGATCCACTGGCTGTCAGCCTCCGTGCTCGCTTTCCATGTACCGTCCCACCCTCCTTCTGCGCTGGCGTCGCCAATCCACGTCCTCCATTTGCCTTCAAGTTCCTGGATCGTCAATTTACCGGTTGCATCGAGCTGATAGAAAAAGTTTTCCCCCAGCGACACATCCCCCAAGGCGCCCTTTACCGCCGTTGCAAAGGCCTCAAAGTCACTCAGATTTTCCAGACTGCCGAAGAGCTGGTATTCCCAAGTCTGATAGTTGTCCTGCGTAATGAGATCAGCATGTGCCAACACGATCCTTACGCCTTTCTCCCATGTCAGGTCTGTGACTCCCTCAGCAAGGTGAATCGCCCCGCCCGCTGCCTCGGCTGCGCTCCCATCCAGGCTGATATCCAGCTCGCCGGAGCCCCCGACTAAACTTCCTTGGCCGAGCGTCAGCTTCCCTGTCACGTCCACCACGGCGACGTTCGCTCCTTGCCCGCCTCCAAGGGTCAGCGCCTCATTCAGTGTCGCGCCAGCTCCCAGTGTCCAGTGCCCGCTCTGCAAGTTCACGTCCACCCCCACCGTGCCACTGAAGATCTTGGTTGCGTCAGCGCTCTCACTCCCCACCAGGGTCAAGGCGTCGTCGCCGCTGATGCTGCCGCTTCCCGTGACACCCCTCAATGTGGCGCCGCTTGCCCCAACCCTCAAGGCCACGTGTTCATCCTGCAAATTCACCACGATGCCGCTTCCTTCGGCGCCTGATACCTCCAAGGTCGCCGTACCGGTTTCCAGCGAGGTCGTCAACTCCAGCGTGCCGCTTCCGCTCAGACGGGTTGTCAATGTCCCGTCGGCGAGGTCCACAGTACCGGTCTCTTCCAGCTCCAGTTTGCCCACTCGGTTACTTCCACCCGCCAGCTTCAGCGTCTTGCCCCCTGCCAAGCTCAGAATACCGTCTCCGCTCAAGGTCATTGCCGTGCTGTTGCCCTCTGACAACCTCAAGGTTCCACTCGTCACGGTCAGACTGTTCCCCGCGTACGCTGCCGTCAGGTCATATCTGCCTGATCCCGCATACGTGAAGTTCGAGCTGATGGTTCCGCCAAAAATCCCGCTTGCGGCTGTCAAATTCAGGGTCCCATCGCCACCAATGCTGCCGTAGCCCTCATCCACTCCACCGAGCGCTTTCACCTTCAAAGTGGCATTTGTCCCAATCTGGACCTGGCCTGCTGTTCCCACGTGCAGCGTTCCCACTGTTGCCGATATGGGACTTCCCTCCGAATCCTGCATCGCCAGCGTCCCGGTCACTTCCACCGTGTTGCCAAAACTGGCTCCATTCCCCAAGTACATCCCGCCCGTCAACTTGACAGTTCCGTTGCCTCCCGAACACACATCCCCCTCAAACACTTGGTCTGTCGTGGCCTGGCCCGATATGGTCAAAGTATTGTAATTATAATTCACGACTACCTTCCCCTTCCCATACAGAACCGCGATTTCTGCATCGCCTCTCCATTGCAGCAATTCAGTGGTACTGTCTGAAGCGCCCAGGTGGATCGTCATATTTGAACAGGTTCCCGCCAAATACAACTCGCCTCCAGTCACCTCCGTTACCGTTGCCGATGTGAACGTGGAGCTGTCACCCATACGAAAATGTCCACTCGTCACGGTCAGATTTGCCCCAGTAAATTGCCCATTGTACGTGAAATCACCATCCCTGCTCCCGGCATACTCCAAGTTCGAGGCAACCGAGCCCGAGAAACTTCCCCCATTCCCGGTCAGCTTCAAGGTGCCGCCGCCGGTGATGGAGCCATACTGACCACTCACGCCTCCAAGCGTGGTCACCGTGAGTGTTGAGTGATCCCCAAGCTTGACCTGCCCATCGTTCCCGACATTGAGAACGTTGACCGTTGCCGTGACCAGATTGTCGTCCTCAGTGCCCGCTTCCGTCGAAAGCGTGCCGGATACCTCCAACGTTGTGTTTACGCTTGCTCCATTCCCGAGCAGGAAGTCCGCTCCGCCATTCACGGTGACCTTACTACCGCTGTAGTTAGTAATGGTTCCGGTGTACGCCTTCGCACCATTGCCTACAATCGTCAACACATGACCACCGGCGAAGTTCACTCCTCCTCTCCCGCTCAGAGACTTTATCTGTGCACTCTGACTCATTTTGAGAACACCCCCATCCAGGATAACTCCGTAGGTTCCCATATCCAGAGAACTACTGGTGGCCAGCCAGAGCGTTGCTTCTTCGCCTATCTCAATTTCGCCTCCAATGGTTCCATGCATTTGGAAATTTTCGTCAATCTTCAATTGAGAATTATTTCCGCTACCTTTTATCGTGAGTTTATGATCCTTACCATCAAACGAACCAGCATAATCTCCAGCACCGGCAAAATGCAGTGTAACATTTTTCACGTAGATAGTGGCATCATTCGCCAACTCCACATCCCACTTCATCCATTCTTCTGCTGTAACCACTAAAGCTCCAGTTTGTTCTTCAATTCCACTCCCCTCAAGCACAAGTGTGCCGTGTTCATTGTATTTTATGCTGTTAGCGTTTCCCCAGTCGAACACAGAGCTATTGACTTGAAGAGATGCTCCGTCTTTCACCACCAAGCAACGAGCAAAACTCAACCCCTTACCAATGGTTTGAGCATTGCCGCTAAAAGTCAGCGTCGTGCCATTCGCAATTTCGAATCGACCGATGCCCTCATGATCATTATTACGCTGGATAGTGGTATCGCCCCTCGCAAAAAGAGCAGTGAAGAGGTTGTTCGTTTCATCGACAGTCACGGTATGACCGTCGATACCACTCGCACCCAGCACTACGGTGCCATCCCCGGAGATCGTTGTGCCGTTCCAGTTGCTCGCCGTGCAATCGGTGATGGTGATGGTGCCGTTACTACCCACGGTCATGCTGCCCAGACTCTTTGTGCCGGTCACCGTACTCTCAAGCTTGAGAGAGCCGATTATCTCGCCGCCGGCTACGCTGAACGAACTCAAATCTCCGAAAGTTGCCGATGAATCGCCCTCCACATACAAGTTCCCGGATGCCGCGATGGACGCTGAGTTGGTTTCCTGACCGGTGAAGGTGTACGTGCTGCTGCCTGTCACGTGGATATCCCCGGGCGTTAAGTTGCCAACCACGGTGACACTGCTGTGTGCGGAGCTTCCCTTTTCGCCGAATGTTACTGAATCCCCGGAAGCATAAGTCGATGTGCTTTCCCAATTTTGACTGGAAGTGTCCCAAAGTCCATCGTCGCCGCCGGTCCATGTCAACTGCTTGCCTTGGCTGAACTGTACTATTCCCTCATTAGTTACCGACACCGACCCTTCGTCCCACAGCGCTTGCAGAAATTCCTGAGCCGTCGTGTTCGTCCATGCAGTGTCCAGCCCGGTCACGTCAAAGAGCTTGTACGTCCAGTTGGCGCCAGATTGCGTACCCGCCAACTGGATTTCAATCTTGTTTGCCAGATCCTTCAGGGCAGTCATGACCTCGTTCGTAAGCCGCAGCTTGCCGCCCTCCGTTTGACTTGTCGTGTGGATGGTGAGTGTCAGTTTCTGATCATCTCCAAACGTCAACACGTTTCCCGAGTCAGCGGCAGCAATCTCCAAGGTGCCAGTCAGCTCAATCGCCAAGGAATGAGACGACAAATCTGCCGATGCCAGCTTCATCTTCCCGCCGCTCACGGTCACCTCATTCGTTATATTCAATGCCCCGCCCAGCGTCAAACTCCCTTGGGACATGGTGATGGACGATGCCGTCACTCCCCCGCTCAGCGTGGCGGAGCCGTTGACCACCTCGAGACCGTAGTTGTCGCCAAATGTCACGGCTCCCTTCACACCCAATTCGCCACCGTTGTCCAGTTTCACACTTTGCAGGTCATGGGCACTACTATCTCCGTGCAGAGTGCCATCAATGATCACCTTGCTCTTGCCATCAATGATCATGGCATAGCCATTCTGACCAGACACATTACTGTAGAAATTGACATTCCCGTAAATGGTTACAACGGAGCCTTCCCCAGCGTCATTGGCGCTGTTTTGCACATACAAGGACTTCGCCTTGAAGGCATCGCCGGTGTAGGAGGATGCTTCCGTTCCCACTGTCAGCTTGCCGGATGTGTCAGCTCCGCCCACTTTCAGGCGTCCGGCATGTCCGGTGCCCGTCCCACCCAGAGAACCGGCCGTCACACTACCACCGTTGTCAATAGTGAGCACAGCTTCCGTATCAGGATCGGTTATACCTAATTTACCGGTCACTGTCACCGTGCCGCCGTGCACGGTCAGCGAGCTGCCATTATGAAATGTCCACCCTCCCTTAAAGTTGGCTATTCCTTCGGATTCAACCGTGAAAGGAGACCACGTAGTCCCAGCATTTTTGAACTCCAGCGTGCCTGCCTCCACTGTGGTGGATTTTGTATCGAGATGACCGGTCGTAAGGATCTGCGTGCCCGATCCCCGCTTCACGAGATCGACCTTCTTCCCGGGGTTCACGCTTTGATCTGAGAACTGTCCCGCGAAAGAGAGCTCTTTTTCTCCGCTGTAGTCGATGATAAGTTTTGCGCTCTCTCCTGTTCTCAACTTGACGTCTGAGCTCGAAGTCGTTCCCTCCAGACCTCCCACCACATAGGTGGTGTTAGCAACATCTGCTGCTCCGGTGAAGTACAGGTTGCCGTCCACCTGCAGCGTCACATCGGACAGATAGTTCGTGTCTACTGTGCTCGCGTAGCCGAGGACAAGCGTGCCGCCAGCTACGTTGATCTTGAGACTTTTTCCGCTGGTGCTGAAGCCTTCGCCCAGCGTCAGCGTGCCGCCGGTCAATTTCAAAGTGCCCGTGCCAGTGAGCGCGCTGCTGATGCTCGCCTCCGTCCCATTCACGGCGAAGGTGACGTCATTGCTCAGAACGAGCGTGCCAGCACCGGTAATACTGCCGGCAAAGGGATGCGTTGTCTCATCATTCGCCTTGGTGAGGGTCAAGGTTTTGCTGGTTGCAATCGTTACCGTGCCGCTGCCATACAGTGCGCCAATGGCAGCGCTTTCATTCACATTCAGCGCGCCGGTAACGGCAGTTTCGCCCACGATGGAGCCGCAGAGATTGATGTCGATGTTCTGCAGAGTATTGGAGACTTGGGTACAAGCCAATGTGATAGAACCATTTTTGACGTCAATGGTGCCGCCTCCACCCATTACAGCGCCGGTCAATTTCAACTCGTTTGCGCCGGTCTTGGTCAACGTCTTACCACTGAAATCCAAGCCTCCCGAAAAAGTGAGATTGCTGTCTGTTTGGATTGTGGCGCCATCTGTACTCTTTTCCAACGATACGTCCCACGCAATGCTATGAGCTATATTCGCGGAACGCAAAGCAGCTGCGTGGCCCTCTCCGCCGTCCCCACACAAGTAGAGGGTGCGAGCATGCTCGTCCTTTTCACGATTGCCGAGGGGGTTATCCACTCGGTATAACCACAAGCTCGCACCAGCTTCCACCACCACGGAATCCGTCACCTTGCCAAACACGCCATCCGCATCACCAGTGCACGTAGCTATGACACTGTTGCCGCGCAAAATAATGCTGCCAATCCCCGTGCTGCCACTGAGCATGCCGTAGAGCCCTTTCGTTCTGTCGTTGTTGTTCTCTCCGCCCCCTGCTGTATAGGCTCCGGTTAATGTGAAGTTGCCACCCAAATCCTTCAACACGACGCTTCCCGCCCCGGACACAGCGCCCCAAGAGGTCGTATAATTGCAGAAAGTACCATGATTCGCTGTGACAAACTCGCCTTCGGCTTCCACGGTCACGCTTCCTAAACCCACATTCACGATCTTGTCAAGCGTCATGCTCGACTGTCCTTTCACCGTCACACCACTGCCAATCGCAAGGGCCCCCGTGCCGGAAAAGGTGACATCCGAGCCGGAATCGTCAGTTCCGATCGTCAGAGAACCTGTGACGCTCAAATCCCCCCCGGAGAAGGTCCACGTGCCGCTCGTCACCTGCATCTTCCCTGGATTCACCGCGCCCTCAATCGTCACAATGTGCGTCTCGCCATCAGCACTGGCGAAAGTGACGTTATCGCCATTTTCGAAAACGCCAGCGCCACCTCCCGAGGAGCTATCGTTCCATCCCCCGCCTCCCGACTGCCACGTCTCCGTTCCATTCCCCCATGTCAGCTCGTGCGCCCCAGCCAGCGCACTGTTGTACGTGAGGTATCCTTCATCGCTCACGCTGAGATCGCGAGCCAAATAGCCCTGCAACACCTCCCTCACGAATTGGGTGAGCCTACTCCCCTTATCTTGGCTTGACATGGCAGCCACATCAAACAACTGGCACGTCCAACCGCCCTCTTGGTCCTCCAATCCTGTGAGAGTGAGCTTAAGTCCTGTCAATGCCGTCAGAGCTGCATCCGACAGTTTCAACTTCCCGCCGCTTGCAGTCGCATCCACTGAGAGTGTCAAACTTCCTCCACTTGCCCCTATGGCGAGCGAAACATCCTCTGCCGTCGCCTCAAACACGCTTCCTGCCCCGATCGTCCATGTCTGCTCGCCGTTTACCGTCACAGCGCCGCCCAGCGCAAGCTTGCTGCCCGTGCCGCTCACAGAAATACCTCTCGTAATCGTCAGCGCCCCAGTGAGCGTTGCCGTGCCGCCACTGGTCACGCTGAGCGAAGTGGCGTTCAACCCATTCATTGCGGTCATTGAACTCTCTGCATACTGAACGGTGATTTGCTCCGCATTCACCATCATATCCGCCTTGAGAGTACCCTTGCTGTCCGTCGCCCCCACAGTGATATTGCCTGTCTTGTTGTAGTAGTTAAACGTATTGGCAATTTGCCCGCCAATGATCAACTGCCCCCCATTATCCACGGTGATAGCCGCATTGCCACCATTGAGCTGTACCACCAAGCTGCCCGCAATATTGACCTCACCCCCATGGACCGCAAGGCTGTGCACCCACGCATCGTTGAGACTGCCCCTTCCAGTGGTTTGACCTTCACCCTTGTGCCTCTCTCCTACTTTCAGTGTACCACCATTTACAACGATGGCGCCAGTATAACCTGAGGTCCCTCCGTTAAGAGCTTCTCCTACGCTCACCTCTCCACCGACAGTGATGGCGACATTGCTGGTCAAATTCCCATTTAGCTTTATCGTGCCGCCTTGGTTAACAGCGATGGCGACCGAACTAGTCAGATTCCCGCTTAGCTCGATCGTACCGCCTTGTCCGACGGTAATGGCTGAACCGGCGCCATTGTAATTGCTAGCTGTCCAATTTTTCGCGATCAGATGAGTCCCGCTCTCGTTTCCGTCATCGTTCCCTACCTTAACAACTCCGCATGTTTCCAAAGTTTCGACAGTCGTCTCCAGAGTACCACCTGTCACGGCAAGACTGAATACATGGAACAGCTTTGTTCCATCTTTTATGCCAGCAATCTCCTGCGTGCCCGTTCCTTTCTTCTCGAGCGACATGTAGTAGGTGCTGCCATCAGTGCCTATCAAGTTCACCTCAGCCGTCAGTTTTTCTTCTCCGCTGTAATCAATGACCAGTGTGGTGAAGACATTGGATGGCGCCCCAATAAGGCCTGTACCGTTGCCTGTCAACCCGCCGACGATGTAGCGAGTGCCGCCATTGGCAACCGTTCCCGTGACACCCGCCGCATTGAGGAATTCCAGAGATCCTGCACTCACGTTGAGGATTACTCCGCCCAGATCCACCTCTCCGTTGTCGTCCCCGGCAATCTGCAACTGCAATTTCCCCTGAGAAACCGCCAAATGACTACCGGAGAAAGATCCCGCGAGGGTGTACGTTGAGTTTGAGTTTGTGCCCGCGAACTCAAAACCCGACCCAATGCTCCCTGCATAACTCCCCGATGCCGCCGTGAGCTTCAACGTGCCCTGACCAGCGATCGTACCATACGCATCTCCACCACTCCCGTCAAGTCCGCCCACGGTCAGAATGCTATCTTCGCCAATAACAACCCCTGCGCCACTGCCCAAAGTCAACGTGCCCGTTACATCGAAAGTTCCCGCGCCTTGGAAAGTTACATTCCCACTGCTGATTACAATACTCCCGGCGGAGAGAGAAAGAGCGTTGCCCTCCGTGCTGCCGAAAGTGACATCCCCTGCGCGGAAGGTGAGGGCGTCGTCGACGGTCAGCGTCTGCGCCGCACTTCCGGCTTTGAAGACGTACTTGGTGGTATCAACCTCGTTTCCCGACTTACCCACCATGAGTTCTGCCATCGACACGCTTCCATCATCGCTGGTGACCGTCACATTGACGGTGTCTTTGTCTGAACTCACAGTCCCCGCCAGCACAACGATACGATCTGCCAAAGATTGGTTTTGCTCACTCCACGTCCGATTGTCATCGGTGCTCGGAGTCAGGTTAAAATCACCCGTACCAGACCACGTCAAGGCGTTCCCGCTGGCAAGAGGTATCACGCCCTCCGTGGCAGCAAGCATCATGATGTCCCCCGCGCTGTTGGCGGCGAGGAGGTCTTGTTCTTCTTCCTCATCTTTACCCTCTGTCCCCAGCACAAGTTCATCACCCGCGGGGGCTGCCAGCGGGGGCTCTTCGTCCGCTTGGGCAGGGGGCGTACTCCACAACACGGAAAAAGCGCCCAAAAGAGCCGTCCCGGATGCCACCGTGCGCCGCAGAACGCGGCGTCCGGCGATGGCTGCAAGGCAGGCCAACAGAGCCTTGCGTAAACCAGTAGGTAAATGGAGTTTCATGATGCTGATGAGATGAGTCGAGTCACGGGGTCGCGCGCTACGCACGCGAGAGTCTCCCGCGGGATACTCAGCCTACCTCTTTTCAAAAGAGATGTCCAGCATCTTTTTCAAAAAATTATTTTTTTCTTGACAGTGTCATTTCAGGCAAATCAATTTTTATTCCATTAACAATCAATCTCTTGATTCATCAAGAGATTGAAGATCTCTTTTCAAAAGAGATGAACAACCAGCCTGCGCAAACGCTCGAAAATCAAGTATGACACACAAAAAAATCTCTGCAGCGCCATCTTTTTCAACAAGGACGAACGAGAATAAAAAAGATTTATCATGAACATTTTATATACAAATTAACCTGTATATCTCTTTTGAAAAGAGATGAGCAGGTACGGACCAACCCGGAAGCATGGAGGATTTCACAGGGCAAACGCATTTGGAAGAAGTTCATCAACGGGGAAAATGTCCGAAGAGGTTGACAGGTCTCGTTTTTATGTATCTTTCCACATTTGCCCTGCATGAATGAAGGGATACTTGCTAAAGAGGCGGAGAGCTGGTAGAATAGGCGCATGCACTATTCACGATACAAGCTGTACCCGATTGGGGCACTGAGCGCCAGGGCAGCGGCACAGCCGCGAGAGGGAGTACTGCTCAAGGGGGACAACGGGGGGTATGCATGTTTGCAGAGTTGGCCGGAGCTGGGGGATTCGCCTCTGGAGTATGAATTAGATGCCTTGAAGGATGGGACGCCTCTTTTATTGGGGGAGCGGGCGATGAAGTGTATGGAGCTGGATGGAGAGGCCCGGGCGAAAGGGATCAACCTCTTTGCGGGGTTAACCATACCGCGCAGCCACGCGACACTGACAGTAAGCGTGACGCCGGCTCAGGTGTACAACTTGCACCAGAAGGGGTTTCGCATGGGCAAGATCAAGGTTATACCCAAGTTGGCATCCACCGTGGAGAGGCTGACCAACTTGGCAGCTATGGTGCCGGAATGGAAATGGCGCGTGGATTTTGATTGCACGCTTTCCATGGAGGAGACGCTTCAATTTTGGGGGATGCTGCCCCAGGCGCTCAAGGAGCGTATCGACTTCATAGAAGACCCCTGCTACTACGATGTGCACGAGTGGCAAACCTTGCAAGATGCGGGTATACCGTTAGGCTACGATACGCCGCTGCGCAATGAAAAAGTGATACCGCAGCGTACCAATCGGCCGATGATGCGCATCGTGAAGCCGGTAAGGCACCACAGTAATTCCGGGCTGCCCGTCTTTACGACGAATTTGGATCACCCGATTGGTCAGTGTTGGGCGGCTTACAGCGCGGCGGTGTTTTATAAAGACAAGCCGAAGGAGCAAGTGCCGCTCTGCGGGCTTGTCACGCAGCATGTGTATCAGCCCAATGCTTTTTCAGAGCAACTGGGCATGGATATTACTCCGGAGTTCCGGACGCCGGCCGGTACGGGGCTCGGTTTTGACGCTCTCTTGCAGGCGCAAGAGTGGAAAAAGCTGTGATGGGCGGCCCAGGCTGCTATCCCAGGGTAACCGCATGAGGACATGCGGTTGCTATTTACGATTTTCGAGGCACGAATTACGATTTATTGATAATGTGTGCGTTGCGTATATTCCACCCGGATCACCGTCACTCGACTCCTTCCAATGCACACGTGTCCCAATAAAATCTTCTCTGGGCGCATTCAACCCATTCCTCACGCGTTTTCCATGGATGAAGAAGGTAAGCCAGCGAGAAGCTCAGACCATTGATGATTGAGCAAGGCCGTGAAAGCCCCCGAGGGCGCGCAGGGGGATTAGACAAAAGCGCAGCTTCTGTCCCAACGGGGTGAAAACTGCCGACGGCTGCAAGGCAGTTTAGCCAAAAGCATAGCTTTTGCCCCGCAGGGGTGAGGAGTCGTGAGGCGACTCCGAAGCAAAACTCGTGGGGCGAGTTTGGGGCAAGCGCCGATGGGGCGGCGCTAAGTCAACACGCCATGGTTTCACACAGGAGACTTTCCTTCTATCAACGCACCATCGTCTTCGAAAATTCCGCTTGCTTTTGTTTCGCAGGAACGCGCGCAGCGCGCTTGCATCCAAATCGTAATTCATAATTCGTAAATAACCAACGGATTATGCCGTATGACGCGCCGTTAATTGATCATTGGGGGTGCTTTTTCTTGGGACACGTGTGCTTCCGATGCGGTTGACTTGCGGCTATCCCAGCATGAGAGCGAGGATATAAAGGACCAGGTGCATAGAAGCCAGGCCGAGAAGCACATTCATCCGCCTGTCCGCCGGACAGCGCATGAGGCGTTGCAAGATGATGCCGCCGACCAAGAAAGCAGGCAGCCAGCACCAGTTCCACCCCACGCCAGGCAGCACGCGGGCGAGCTGATGCAGCACCGCATACGGCGCTACCAGGAAAGCCATGGCAAGTCCGCGCGCGCGGCTGTCGCCGAGGCGTACGGCGAGGGTGCGCTTGCCGGTGGTGGCGTCTTCCGCCCGGTCGCGGATGTTGTTCACTTCAATCAGCACGCAGGAGAGCAACCCGCAGATGATCCCGACCATGAGGGCAGCTATGTAGATGAACTCATAGCCCGGTTGCCAGCCGATTTGCACAAAAACAGCGCCCGCCACGGCGACAACTCCGAAAAAAAGCAGCACGAAAAGCTCGCCGAGCCCGTGGTAGGCGATGGGAAAAGGCCCGCCCGTGTAAGCATAGGCGCAAATGAGGCAGGGAAGACCGATAAGGATGACAGCTGCACCCTGCGCCTGAATAAGCGGGATAGCTGCGACGCAGGCCAGCAGCAGGAAAAAACCGCCCCAGAGTTTCACGGAACGTGCACTCATCCGCCCGCCTGCAGTGATGCGCAACGGCCCCTGGCGGCGTTCGGTATCCGCGTGGCGTCCGGCATCAAGGGCGTCGTTAAAAAGATTGCAGGCAATTTGGATGCACATGCAACTGAGTGCCGTGAAGGCGGCCAGGTCGTAGTGCACCGCGATGTGCAACTGGGGACAGGCTGCGGCAAATTTGTGCACAACCACACACCCGGCCCACACTGCCGCCAAGCCTGCCGGAAGCGTTTTTTGGCGGGCTGCCAGAAAAATAGATTGGAGGGAGCGCATCATTTTTTGCCGGGGTATTTACGGAAGCCGCCACGGGCTTCGCGAAAAGGGGTAAAGAGGTGATCCAGGCCGCTGTTTTTGATGAGGAAGGTTTGTTGCATGAGGTAGCCGAGTTTACCCTTTGGCCAGCCGCGCTGGGAGAACCAATCCAAGTATTCTGCGGGCAAGTCGGAGATGGGACACCCCTTGGGCGGGAACCTGGTTGGACCGTACATGCCGAAGGGCATATGCATCTCCGCAATTTGCACCAGCAATTCGCGCAGCTCATTCGCTCCCGGTATTGGTACGTTCTCCATTATTCTTGCACAGCGCACACGCTCCAAGGAAACTTCTCTCCGGCGTAGAGCGGCACGACACTTTGCCCGAAGCTGCGGTAGCTGGCCGGCACCTGCATGGGCGTATCGCGCAGCACGACCTTCTTGACGGGCGGAGTCAGCCCGTAGCGGCGGCAGGCGTTGTCGGAAACAAAGGCTTGCAATCGGTCGGTCGCGTGATGTTCGGCAAAGAGCCTCGCCAGACCGGGCAGGGCAACCGGAGCGCTGAAGACGCCGGCAGCGCAGCCGGGACATTCTTTCTTATGGATGGGATGGGGCGCGGAATCACTGCCGAACATCACACGCGGATGCCCGCTGAGGGCCGCCTGCAGCAGAGCCTCGCGGTCCTCCGCATGCTTAGCCACCGGCTTACAGAAGAGATGCGGTTTCAGCGATCCGCCCAGCACGTCATCCAGCGTGAGTTCCAAATGGTGCAGGGTGATGGTCGCGCACAGGTTTTCGTATTCATCCAGCAATCGCACGGCGGCGGCCGTGGTGATGTGCTCCATGCAGATGCTCAGCTTGGGAAATTGCTCGGCCAAGCGCCGATACACGGGTAAAAACTGCGCCTCACGGTCCATCACAAAGCCGTGACTCTCACCATGAACCAGCAGGGGAACGCCCAATGTCTCCATGCGGCGCAGCGTGGGCTCAGCCTCCTGCAGACTGCGTACGCCGTCGCCGCTATTGGTGGTGACTCCGGCAGGGTAGAGCTTGACGCCGAAAAAGCCCGGGATATTTTGAGCCGCACGCAATTCAGCCTCACTGTAGTTGCGGAAGAAAAGAGTCATCAGCGGGGCAAAATGCGCGCCCTCTGCGGCCGTCTGAATTCGATCCGCGTACGCACGCAGCGCCTGTTCGTCTTCCACAGGCGGCACCAGGTTCGGCATGATGACGGCCCCCGCAAAGTCTCGTGCACTCAGCGGCGTCACAAGTTGCAGCATCTCTCCATCCCGCACATGCAGGTGCATATCCAACGGACTGGTCAGCGTGATCTCCATGTGGGCCTCATTCTACCAGCTTCTTTGACTATTGGCAAGAACGGCTGCCCCACATTTGTCCCAAGAACAAGCGATCCCAATAGACGGTTATTGGCCGCACCATGAAGCATAAACCGTCGATTATTTACGAATGACGATTGACGAATAGCGATTTGGAAAGCTAGCGCGCTGGCGCGCGGGGAGGCGGAGCGTGAGCGATAGGGGAAGACGGGACCGCGCGCAGGATTGATTCGAAAGCTTAGTGGAGAAGCGGAGCTGAAGCACAAGGGGATTTTCGATTGACGATGACGATTTGAATGCTAGCGCACAACGCGCGAGGTTCGCGGTAAAAGCGAAGCGGAATTTTCGAAGACGAGAAGCGATGATCAAAGAAAAGCATTCGTCATGGGTTTTAACGGTTCGGAAAAACCTGCGCAACGCGCTGGTGAAAAATCTTGCCAAGTGGAAATGAGCGTGGTACCATGGGCGCACGCGCGGGGCGCATGCCCTGCCGCAACATTCTAACCCTATATAGAACCATGCCAGTTCCAACTCAAGAACAGTACATCAAGATGCTCAACACGGCCAAGAAGGAGGGGTACGCCTATCCTGCCGTGAATGTCACCACCAT
>CANQAD010000004.1 GCA_947588735.1 uncultured Akkermansia sp. | reverse complement strand
CGCACATGATCAATAAATCGTAATTCGTAACTCGTCAATCGTAAATAGCAACCGCATTTCCTAATGCGGTTGCCCTGCTATTTCTCATGACGATTTTTGCGAAACTGGAGGCTCCACATCCCCGCGCCCCGCGCGCGAATTCCCCACATCGTACAAAGCGCCCGACGGCCCCGTACAGGGCGCACGCGAAGCGGGCGGTAAGGGCGGTTGGACAAAAGCGCAGCTTTTGCCCGAAGGGCTCAGCGCCGATGGGGCGGCGCTGAGTCAACGTAAACAGGCGCATCCAGGCGCCCCGCGCGAAGCGCGCGATTCCAGAGCATTTCGTGCTGAAAATCCTCAAAGAGGTCAGAACAGCTGCGAAGCAAGCTCATCTTGGCAGCGAGAAAAGGTTGGTCGATCTTCAAAAACTCGACGACTTTAGCGCGATTTTCCGGAGTCTTATCGTTCTTGTACTCTTTTAAACAGCGGGCAAAGTTCAAGACAACGCTACACAACCCATCGTAGAAAATCTTTTCCCTGATATCTCTCATACCTTCCCTTTTCCCATTATGCAGACGATGGAGAAGTTTCCGTGTCTGTCCCACTCCGGGGATATCCGGCTGTCGTACGGAAATCTCCACAGCCTTGCATTCCGGTTTCAGGATAATGTCAAAGATCTCCTCGCAGGGCACATCACACGGAGAAACGATGTCGTCAAATTGGTCGCTTTTTCTCCCGTTGCAATAACCGCAACATAAAAAGAGGTTCGCCCAGTCGTCCGCTTTCTCAGGGTAATTTTTGCGGCTCCTCAGGTGGTCGATTTGATAGTTCTCCCCCGTACAACTCTCGCAGAGATAGCACTTCCCATCCTGATCAGCATAGAGAGTTTTCTGCACATCTTCGCTGTTCCACGTCTTTTTCCCGGCGAGAGATGCTGGGGCGTTGGGCGATTTGCGCAGCTGGATCATAAGAAGCGAAGCGAAATCTGCTCAAGTTCGAGCAGGAGTTCTTTGTTTCCCTGCATACTTTCCAAGTCGCTGACAAGCTCCTTCAGCTCCGCCTTTTGCTCCGTGGTGAGTTCTCCTCCCCGGACAAGTTCCCGAACGCGACGGAGCTTATCGGTGATGGCAGCCGGCGCGTCCTGTACTCCGAAATAGCCCTCGGTGAGCGACTCGTAGGGATACTCATCCGCATTGTCAAGTGGCTGGCGCGTTTCCAAATCAAATGCCACAGCGTTGCCGACGGACGAGAGAACAAAGGGAGAATGCGTGGTGACGATAAATTGTATTTTGGGGAAAAGTGTGGTCAGAATAGGCAGAACCAGCCGCTGCAATTCAAGATGCAGATGCGTCTCGACCTCATCAATGAGGACGATTCCCGGTTTGTCGTACGCCGCTGTAAGTTGATCCGGCGTCTGCATCTTGAGAATGATGTCCGCCACAATGTCCAAAAGCGAAGCGTAACCATCCGCCAAAGCGGTCATCGGGGAACGCTTGGAACTATCAGCGATGGTAAACACATAACCCTTGGGATCGAATTCCAATTTCGCCTGCTTGTCATTAAAAATGTGCTGAAGAGTCTGATCGAATTGCTCAAACCATGCCCCGATCCGCGTCGCTTCTTCGTTCTTTCCCTCATCGCGGAAGAGCGCCCCCTGCACCTTGAGATTCAGAAGAAATTCAAGAAAGGTCTCGGATCTTTTCTTGCTGACATCTTTGGAAAATCCAACCTCCGTGATCTTCGGCGCCGTTGGTTGCTCAAACGCCGCCGAATGCTGCGCATCGTAGTATGCGATGAGAATTTCCCGTCCGTTCAAAATTCGCGCAAACTCTCCGTTATTGTCAGCCATCAGTTCAACGGAACCGACCAGCTCATTCAAATACTTCTCATGCTCCCTCAAAGTGTCTTGCGCCTTATTCCTCTCGTGCTCATCCAGGGCTTCGTCTATTCTACGCTTATCAGCTTCTATCCACGCCCTCCATTGCTCGGCAGGCAGACCGCTTCCGGTCATCCTTACCATCACCTCCCAAATCGCCCGCAGCACGCTCGTTTTCCCGCTGCCGTTGCGTCCCGTCAGCATCAGGTGCGTCGGCCCGTTTTTGGGAGACGTCGTGTCCTCCACTTTGATGGAAAATCCTTCCAAGTGGTGTACGTGATGAACGGCTATTTCTTTGATATACGGCATCATAAAACAACGTGGACAGTATATAGTTGCAGAATCCTCCTGTCAACCTCAGAATATTCAACAACTCACCACAATTTTACCACACGTGTCCCAATAAAATATTCTCCTGGCTCATGGGACCCATTTCCCATGCGTTTTCTACGGACGAAAATGGCAGCGCGCAAATTTCCCAAATCGAAAATCAAAAATCGTAACTCGAAAATCCGCTTGTGTTTCAGCTCTGCTTCCCTGCCAAGCTTTCTCATTAGTCTTGCGGCGCGGTTCCGTCCTCCCTCGTCGCTACCGCTCCGCATTCCCCGAGCCTCCGGCTCGCTAGCTTTTGCAAATCGTCAATCGTAAATCGTCAATCGTAATTCATAAATGACCAAAGGCTTATACTGCATGATATGCCATTAACGACCTGTCGGGGGTGCTTTTTCTTGGGACACGTGTGCAATTTTACACTCCCTCAGCTAAAAGACTCGCCCTCCCCCGCGCGGCAGCGCGCGAATTTCCCGAAATCGTAATTCGTAATTCGTAATTCGTAATTCGTAATTCGTAATTCGTTACAGAATCACGCTTCGTCAGAAGCTGATTCTGTAACCGGCGCTTGCGTTGAGGTTGGTGTAGCGGGAGCGGAATTCAGCGGAGCCGTCGATGAAGAAGGTGCCGCCGCGGCTGCCCACCGGGATGGTGAGACCGGCGCCGACCTCGATACCGAGCTTGCCGACGCTCGCGCTCTCGACCTCCTGGGAGAGGCTGCCGTGGAGCAGCGAGTTGTTGGCCTTGCCGGCTCCGTCACCGGCATCCGCCTTGGCGAGCAAGCGGGCTTCGAACACCGAAGAGCGGCCGAAGACGTTCTCGTGGATGGCGGACTGCAGGCGCGTACCCAGCCCGAAGGTAACGACATCAGCCGTGACTTCATTCACGCGCAAGGCGGCATCGCTGCCCGTTTCACTGTAGCCATTGACCTTGGAGTGGCGGTACTGCACATTGAAGAGCGGTTGGAGGGCCACCGTGCCGCGCTCATTGAGCACGCGTGCGTAGGCCACCTCGTACATGAGGCCGCCGGAGAAGCCGTCCGTCTCGCCCTGGGTCTTGTAGCTGGAGCCCACGCCGTAGCTGACCGTGCGGTTCAGCGAGATGTCGGAAACGCCGACCGTAGCGAGCAAGGTGTGGCTCCAGGCGCCCCGTTGTGTGCGGACGTAGCCGCTGAGGTAGGTGACGTCGATATCGCCCTTGCCCATGTCGGCCGAATCCGTCTTCAGGTTGTTGTACATGGCAGTGAGGGCCAGACCGACGCTGGTGGAGGCATTGATCTCGAGGGTGCCGCCCAGGGTGCCGCCCCAGCCGTCCAGGGTGTAGCCGGGCGCCCAGCTGTCGGCGTCCACCTTGTGGTAGCCGCTTTCCGCGTTCACCCAGGCATGGAACGCCTTCACGCCCGGATCGGCATTCACATCCGCCTCACCCAGCATGGCCGAGCGGTTGCGGATGCTCTCCAACTGGCGCTTCACATCCTGCATGGCCGCAGATCCGAGCGTGGCCACCGAGCTTCCGGCCATCGCCGCCAGCGTCCGAGGCATGCTCTCCTTCGAGGTCGGATTGGCAAGTCCGAAATAGGCCAGAAGCGGATCCACCCCGTTGATGCCCTGGGAGAGAGATTCTGCGAGTTTCGCGAGGTCGCCGTTGGCTCCTGCGCCTCGCACATACTCGCCCGCCTTCGTGTACGGATCCGTCAGATCCCACGCCAGGTTGGCTCCTGCGCGCACATTCTTGTGCATGCCGGACTCCAGGAAGGCGTTGTGCACAACGCGCTCCCGTCCGACGAACCAGGATCCGTCCTCATCCTTCCTCAAAGCTCCCTTGTAATGCTCGGCGCCCAAGCCCGTGAAGCCCACGTCGAAGAGCTCGGCAACGTCTTGTTCGGACAGCTCGGCGCCATCCTGACCCACGAGCTTCAGCTCGCCCAGGGACACGTCATCCTTGCCGTCGCCGATATCGACGGTCAGCTTGCCCTGCTTGCCGTTGGAGCGATCCACCGACAGGGAACCGGCCAGCCCTTGCGAGATGTCGCCGAGCGACAGATTGCCGCCGCCCTCCAGCTCGATGTTCCCAAATTCCATCTTCCTCTCATCCGCCAGCAGCCCCAGGAGGCCGCCGTCCTTCACGCCCAGATCCCACTGAGCGTTCGTCTTCACGTTGTCCAGCGTCAGCCGCCCGCCTTCCTCGACAAGCAGCTTCCCGCCCACGTTATTCGTCAGATCACCCTCCTGCACACCGTCATTGGTCAACGTGCCGGAGAACGTCGTGGCATCCGGACCGGTGATGGACAACTCGGAGCCGGCATTGCCGGAAATCGTGCCGTTGCCGGAGAGAGAGCCGACGGAGTTGCCCGTGCTGGAGTTCAGATCCAGCTCGGCGCCGCCGTTCACGCTCAGCTTGCCCTCCGTCATCAGGGCGCTGCCCGTCGCTTCGGACTCGGAACCCGCGTCCACGGTCAGCTTGGAACCCTGTCCCTCGAGCGTCACGTCTCCCGTGTGCGTCTTCACATCGTTGCCCTCCTCGTCAAGGTCCCAGCCGCCGATGCTGCCGCCGTCAACCAGCTTGAGCTCGCCGCCATCCTTCACCGTGATGTCGCCATCGCCCGTGATCGAGGACCCCTCGCCGACCGTCAGCGAGCTGCCCTTCTCCTCCTTCGGGCTGAAGCTGCCATCCTCTTCCTCCTCTTCGGGCTTCGTGGTGAGCTTGCCTTCCAGGGTCACGTTGCCGTTGTCCACCTTCGCGCCGCCCGTCACGGTCATGTCCGCGCCGTCCTTCACGCGCAAATCCACGTCGTCCAAACCGGCGCCCGCACCATCCAGGGTCAGGCTGGAGCCGCTCTGCGCCCCGGCCTCATCCGTCTTCTTGCCGCCCACCACGAGCTCGCCTCCCGCCGCATTGCCATCCGCATCCGTCCCGGCCTTGAAGGTCGTGTCGTGCAGCGTCGTGCCAGGCTGCCCGCCGGTTTCCGGATCCGTCTTCGCCGAGTTGTCGAAGGTGAACACGCTGTTCTTGCCCAGGGTCACGTCGCCGCCGGTTGCGGCGCCATCCTCGCCTGCAAGGCCCTTCTCCACGATGTCGTGCACGGTGATGTCCGCGCCGTTCTTGAGGGTCAGGCCGGTGTTGTCCCTGGTCACGTCGGCGCCGCCATCAGCCGCCGTATCGGCCAGCTCATCCGTCCCGCTGCCGTAGGCGAACACGAGCTCATCCACGGTGTTGCCCCCCGCAGCATTGCCTTGCAGGGTGACGCCGCCGTCGTAGAGCCAGAGGCCGCCCTTCGCCTGCAGACCACCGTTGCCCGTCTCACTGCCGAGCGTCAACTGACCGGCCCCGGCCTTGTTGAAGTCCACGCCCTCGGCGCCCTTCACCGTCCCTTCGAAGGTGGTGTCCAATCCGCGCACGTTGAAGCCGTCCGCTTCTTCACCCTTCTCCTTGCCATGCACCGTGTGCCCCTCGCCATCTTCCACCTGACCCTTGCTCCAGCCCGTGCCGTTCAGGTCCTCGTTATCGACCAGAGAGTTGCGGAAGGTCACGGTCACACTGCCCTCGAAGGCATCGCCGCCCTCCTTCTTCTGCTCCTTCGTGACGTCCAGCGTGGAACCTTCCAGACCCACCAGGTTGTTCAAGGTCAGGTTGTCCTCCGCCGATCCCGTGCCGTCGTCATTCGCCGAGAACTCGACGTTCAACGTCGTCCCTTCATCCACCACCACGGCCTTGGATTCCTCCAGGTCCTTGCTGTTCTTGCCCACGTAGATGTCGTTTTCGCGTGCGCCGTACTGGTCCTCAGCGTCCGGGTTCACCACCAGGTACACATCCTGCGAGAAGCCCGACAAAATCAGGTCGCCGCTGTCCTGCCCGGTGATCCTCAGCCCGGCCGCCTTCAGAATATCGCCGTAGCCGGACAGGTAGTTCGTCCAATCCAATCCCTTCTCCAGGACCAGATTGCCGCCGTCCAAGACGTTCAGGTAGCTGTTCACCTCGCTCTCCGAGTGCGTCTGCAGCAGCTCCTTCAGGGTTCGCCCGTCTATCTTGATTTCAAGATCGCCCGTGACCTTGAAGTTGGGATCGTCACCCTCGTAAGACTCTTTCGTCACCGTCAAATCGCCGCCCTGCGAATCAATGAGAGCCTTGCCGCGTTTATCCGCCGTCCCGTAGTTGTCAGCGCCGAAAGTCAGCGTCACCTTGCGGTCGGTCGTCGTGATCTCGCCGTTCACGCCCGTGAGCTGTCCGCCCTTCGAGCCGTCCACGGTGATGTCGCCGATCATGGCAGCCGCCAATCCCTTGTCGGAGTTCCCCTTCACGTCCACCACGCCCGTGGCGTTCACCACGATGTGGCCGGAGCCCTTGTCGAAGCTGCCGCCCCTGGTCAGCGTACCTTCCGTGAGCGTGAAGGTTCCGTTGCCCTCCATCTTCGTGCCGTTCCAGGTCGCGCCGTCACCGTTCAGCACAAAGCCGCCGACGGCCGCTCCCTCTGTACCGTCGCCCGTAATCAGCGCGCCGCTCGTGGTGTTCTCGCCGGACAGGGTGATGTTGCCGCTGCCCGCGTTCTCCAGGTTCACGGTATCGCCGTAGCCGCCCACCACGCCGTTCAGCGTGACGTTGTTGCTTCCGCCGTTCAGCGTCACCTTGCCCGTGCCGCCGATGTTGAAGTTAAGCTCAGTTGCGCCACCCGTCTCCGTCAGCGTCCAGCTCGAATCCGAGGCGCCGCTCGCCGTTCCCTGCGCCAGACCCGCCACAATCGTGCCGGTGAAGGCGCTCATGTCGCCCGTGTACGTGTGGTGGAAGGCCGTGCCTTTCTCATCCGCGCCGCTCGCATCCTTGCCCTGGGCGTTCGCCAGCACGCCGTCGCCGGTGAGTGGACCGTGCAGGTTGATGCGCGCATTCGGATCGGTCGCACTGTCATTCACGCTGTACCCGCCCAGGAAGCTCGCGTTCTCACCGCTCACATCGACGCCGGTCCAGTAGAGATCAAGTTTATAGGGCCCTCCCGCAGCACCGGAGCCAAACACCAGCGCGCGCCCTTGCAGCTCGAGCCTCACGTGGGCGTTCGTTTCCGCACTCGCCGCGCCGATGGCGTTCAGGCTCTCCGCCGTAGCTGTCGCCGTCGTTCCGTTGCCCACCAGCCGGATCGCTCCGTTCTTGCCGACAGCGCCGAAGCCGGAGTTGTCGCCCTTGAACACGTACGTCGCCGCGTCGCTCACAGCAGAGCCCACCGACACGCGCGCCACATCGTCCGCGCCCAGTCGCTCCTTCAGAGCCTTCTCCAGCTCAACCTCCCCAAGCGCTTCGCGATCCTCGCTCTTGAAGCCATTCAGGGTCACCGTGCCCGCCGTGGCGGAAATGCTGAAGGTCGCCCCCTGCTTCACCGTGATGTCCTTGCCCAGCGTGTACTTCCCTCCTCCGACGCCGCCCACGTTGTAGGCGAGCTCGCCCTCCAGCACATGGACAGGCCCGCTCCACGTCACATCAGCCCCCGTCTCCTTCCAAGCCATGGTGAGCTTGAAGCGTCCGTCCTTCTCCACGCCGAGGCTCGAGATGGCCTGGTACATGCCGTCTGTCCCCGTGAACACGGTGTCCGTGCCGCCCAAACTCAGCGGTTGGTCGGGCGCGGTGTAGAGCGGCGCATCCGCCGTCTCGCCATTTGCCGCGGGGTTCGGGTTCTGCGCCAGTCCCTCGATGAACTCCGCGTAGGTCTTGCCCACCTGAATCGCCAGCTTCTTGCCCCCCTCCAGCTGAATGTTCCTGCTGAAATCCTTGTTGTAGTACAGCTCGCCATCGCCGGTTCCGTAATCGGTGCTGCTCTCGGCGAGGGTCAGCTTGCCGCCGTTGAAGGTCACCGTCGTGTCATTCTGAATGGCTTCCTCGTGGCTCAGCGTCAGCTCGCCGTCATCGCGCATCTCCACCTCCGGCACCTTCGACGTGCCCAGCTGCATATCCAGCGAGGCCTCCATCCCCTTGCCGCCGACCACAATCTTGCCGACAATCTCGTCGGGATCCTGCGCGCTGCCCGGCGCCACGTCTTTCTTGTCCAACGCAATGTCGCCCTTCGAACCGCCGGACAGACCGTTGTCCTGGAAGGTGTAATCGCCTCCCTGCACCCAGATGCCGCCCGGGGTCACCGTGCCGTCAATGCTCACGTTGCCGTCATTCACATTGCTCGCGCCTTCGGTGAAGTGGACCAGCGGAGCCTCATTCGGGTTCGTCGTCTCGCCCCCTTCGTCATCCTTGCTCCAGTTGTCGTTGGTCGAGCCGTTCCACACGCCCTCATCCGTCTTGCCTTCCTCCTCGCCGCCCGTCTTGCCCTCCCAGAACCATTCGTTCGGGGTGCTGTAGCTCACGCTGAGCACGAGGCTGTTGTCGCGTTCGCGCAGATCCAGGTAGTAGCCCTCGCCCTCGCCTTCCCACACGTAGCCGTCTTCGCCCGCATGGAGCTTCTCGTTGATCTGCTTCTCAAGGCTCTCCACAAAGCTGTCGTCGAAGAGGCTCACGAAACCGGCATCCTCAACCGCGAATCCGCTCACCAGGTAGTACACACCCTCGCGCACCTCGCCTTTTTCCTCCCCGGATATCTCCTCGTACAACCCGGACATCGTCAACTTCACCCGCTTGTCCGTCGAGAAGCCGCTCATGTCGATGCCGCCCCCCGCCGTCAGGAACGCGCTGCTCGCGTCCTTGCCGTAGTCGCCGCCGAAGTTATGCTCCAGCTCAATGTGCAAGCCGTTCACCATCTTCAGCTCGCCGGAAAGCTGCAAGCGTCCGTCGTGCAGCACCAGCGTCTCCAGACCCAGCACATTGCCCTGCACCTGCATGTCGGTGTGGCGCACATCCAGCGCGTGGGTGCCGGCATCCGTCATATCCAGGTTGCCGCGCACGGTGAATCGGGCGTCGCCGCCTTCCGCCTCCGCGAGTCCGTACACGCGCAGCGCATTCACCTCCCCTGTCTTCGGCTCACCGGTCCCGACCTCGTAGTCCTGATAGGTCACCTTCACGCCCCCCGCATCCTGCGTGAGCATGAACCCGGCCACCTCGACCGCGGCGTTGCGAGCCGCCCCTTCCTCATCCTCCGATCCCAGCACAATCTCATCAAAGTCCTGCAGGGTCACCTTGGTCAGGTTGTCGTACTCACCGCCGGAGGTGAAGTTGAGCGCGGCATGATTCACGGAGGAAACATCGTGCGTCTCATCACCGCAACCCTTGTAGTAGCCGCCGCTCAAATGATGCTCGCCACCGGCCTTGTTGTCCTCAAACGTAAACTCGGAGCTCAGGTTGACGGTCACCTCCTTCGTGACGGAACTCAGCTTGTTCGCACCCGGTTCGGTGGCGTTGTGCCAGCCCGCGCCGTACACATCCCCGCTCACGCTGCCGGAGCTCAGGTTGATGGTGATGGTGTCCTTGTCCTGCACGCCCCACTGGTTCTCCGTGCCGTCGCCGAACAAGCCGGAGTTCGTGGCGCGGTAGCTGCCGCCCACGATGTTCCCTCGAACCGTGCTGCCCTTCACATTGATCGTGATCTCGCCCAGCACGAGGACGTCCGAGTGATCCTCCACCTCGCTGTAGTGACCGCCGTACACGTTGCCGGTGATCGTTCCTCCGGTCAGGTTCACGATGATGTCGCCGGACGCCAGCACGTTGTCATGGTTCCCGCTTTCATCGGCGCCGCGCTTGTGGTTGCCGTTGTAGCTGCCGCCCACCACCGAGCCCTGGATGTCTCCGCCCGCAATGGTCAGGTTCGTCTCACCGCCTGTGAACTTGTCCGTATTACGATCATAGCTGCCGATGAGCAGACGGTGACCGCCGCTGGTCGCGCCGTTGTCAATCAGCATACTGCCGCCCACCACGGCCAGCTCGTTGTGCGCGTGCTCGCCTGTCGTCTCCGTGGAAATCGTGCCGCCGTTGATGGTCAGCTCCACCCCGCCCACGCTCAGGCTGCCGCCCGCGCCGTTATCCGTCAGGTAGCTGCCGCCCACCACCACGCCGGTGATGTCGATGTCCGCCTTCGTGGCCCTCTCATCGCCGATGGTCAGGTTCGTCGTGCCGGTGATGGCCGCGCTTCCCGCCTCCTCCCCGGAGAAGTTCGCGTAGTCGCCGCCCACGATGTGGATGTCGTTGAACGCGCCGTTGGTGATGAGCACATTCGTATCGCCCTCGCGCACGTTGCTGTCGCCGCCGTCGTGACGGTAGAAGTCGCTGCCGACCACGATGCCGATGTCCGCCTGGTCAAGCGATCCGCTGCTCTCACGCGAATTGAAGGTTCCGCCCATGATGGTGACGTTCGTGTTGCCCTTCGTCACCTCCTCGGCTTTGCCGCCGCCTCCGAGCGTGTAGTGGCCGCCCACCACGCGGAAGAAGTCGCCGTCCTTCAGCTCGATGTTCGTGTCGCCGGTGTAGTTCAGCGTATGATCGCCCGTTGCGGATTCCTCGAACCACACGCCGCCCGCTATCGCCTCTTGGTACGTGCCGCCGTTAATCGAAATGTTCGTGTTGCCCGTGAAGGTCGTGCTGCCGCCGCCGCCCGCCTCGCGTCGGCTCGCGCCGTTGATGCCCGCGGTGAAGGTGTGTTCCTCCGCGGCCGTAATGGTGATGTTCGTGTCGCCCGTGAACATGGCGTTCCGCGTCACCTTCTCGCCCGTCGTAGCCGCTGCCGCCGTGAAGTTGCCGCCCACGATCGCCTTGTCGAAGCTCCCTCTGGCGGGCGCCGCAACTGTTACATCCGTCCCCTCATCATCCCCCTCGCCGCCTTTGTGCTGCGGGTTCACCAGGTCAATGGTGATGTTCGTGTTCCCGCGGAACTTCGGCGACACCGTCGTCTGCCCTTCCATGACTCCCGAGGCATCCACCCACGCGTTGCCGCCCACCACGGCCGCAAAGTACGTGTTCTTGCCGTCCCCCGAACCGTCGGATATTCCCGGCTTCTGTCCCTCCACATTGCTCAGCACGTCGTAGATGAAGATGTGCGTGTCGCCGAAGAAGGCGTCGAACTCCGCCGACCTCGTCCCGCTCGTCAGTGTGCTGCCGCCCACAATGCCGCCCAGCACCGTCCCCTTGAATACGGAGATGTAGCTGTCGCCGGAGAAGGTGAAGGTGCTGTTGTTCACGTGGTTGCCGCCCACGATGTAGTCCACCACGCCCTCGTTGTCGAGTCCCTGCCGAACGCCCCCTTCCGCCACGGTCGCATCCAGTTGAATGTGGCTCGTCCCGCGGAGCGCCGCGTTCCCGCCCGCCTGCTGCACCGTGCAGCTCGATCCGCCCACCAGCAGATGCAGGTGGTTGTTCGCTGTCGTCCCGTCGTACAGGTACTCAATGTAACTCGAGCCGTTGTACTCGGTCAATTCCGCACTCTCGTCAAGCAGACGGCCGCCCAGCACAGTCGCGTACGTTGTCGCATTGCTCGCCGCCGCGCCCTGCGTCAGCCGGATCGAGGTCTGCATGCCATCCTTGTACGTCGCATTCTCGCTCAGCTCGAGGCAGTGACCGGTGAAGCTGCTTCCGCTTCCGCTCGTGTTGAACGGGTCACCTCCGCCGCTCCACACGTGGGAGGTTGCATCACCTTCGAAGACCGGGGCATTGTACTGACCTCTCGACCCCCAGGCGCTGTCCCAGCTGGGCGAGGAGAACTCAGGCTCATAATTCACGCCGAGGTGCAGGTGGTAGGTGGAGGTTTCCTCCTCCTGGAACCATCCCACCCACCAGTTGTCATCCTCTGTAACCGCCCTGGCGAACTTGATAATATCCTTGAAGTTTTGAGAAAGCTCTCCCTCCTCATGCGCATCGTCACTCACGATGCCGAGGTCAAACCCCTTCGCATCCAGCACCTGGTCAGAGAAATGCTCCCAGATGCTGTGGAGATCGAGCGTGAGCTGGTTTTCGCCGAAGCCGTCGAAGAGGTCTTCACTCAACAAGATTCTTCCGCCCTCGGCATCCTCTCCGTAACGCAGGGTGGCTCCCTGATCGATGGAAATCTGGCCGCTGGTCAGCACGGAGTTCGAAGCATTGACTCCCCCCGCAAAGGTGAGCCCGCCCTGGTAAGTCATGTACAGGGAGGCGCCAGCATCCACGTGCAGCACGCTGCCCAGCGTGAAGTCACCCGTCCCGGTCTTGTGGAACCCATCGCCGTGCGTGTTGTCCACGTGCAGGCTGCCCCCACTCGTCACCGTCAAGCTGCCGCTGCCGCCGCTCTGCATGACTTTGTCCACGTAAACCTCGGCGCCCGTTCCGGCATACACGTTGATGGCGGCGTCCGCACTGTTCTCGATGTTCTCCAGGTGCAGCTCCTGCCCGCTCACCATGGAGTTGCTCGCGCTTCCGAAGTTCATCGAACCCGTCAGCGTCCCCACGTGCACCGTCTGCCCGCGTCCCGCGGTACTGCCCCAGGTCAAGTTGCCTGCCGTCGATCCGCTCGTGCCGATGCTCTTGAAGTGCGCCTCCTGCCCGGCCACTCTCTCGTTCTTCAACAGACTCAGGTCAATACTGCCGCCGTTCGTCAGGACCACATTCACATCCGCTTCATCCTCGTTGAAATGCGCATCCGTCAAATCCAGCGCCAGCTTCGAACCCGTTCCGTCCACCGTGATCGTCTGATCCACGCCCAAGGTGACGTTCCCGCTCTGCAGCGTCAAAACGCCGCCCGCGCTCACCGTCGCCCCGCCCGTCAGAGTCACCGTACTGCTCTTCAACGTCAGGGCGCCGCTGTTGGTCACGTTCACCGCTCCGCTCACGGCGATCTGGCTGTTGAGCTCATCGCTGCTGAGGGTCGCCTGCCCGCCTGCCGCATCGGCCGCGCCGACCGTGATGCTGCCGTATGACTGACTCGTGCCCGTCACCGTGAGGCTCGACGCCTTATCGCTTGCCGCGCCGCTCACGCTCACGGCATTCACCTTGATATTCCCGCCCACCGTCATGCTGCCGCCGGTGGTGACAGTGATATCCCCTCCGTTTTGATTCACGTCCGTCGCGCTGCCGCGGTACCAGCCGCCCACCGTCACCGTGCCTCCATTCCGCACCGTCAGAGTGCCGCCCGTCACCAGGTTGCCGTCCACCCTCAGCTCGCCGGCATCCACGTAGTTCGGGGTACGACCACCCGAAGTAATGTACCCGAGGCAGGCGTCCCCATGCACCGTGACCGAACTGTCCGCATGGTTCAGCTCCAGGTAATTCACCAGCAGGTGACCATCAAGCTGTTCCGTCGTGCCGACCTCCACCGTGCCGCTTGAAGCGTCCTCTCCGGTCTTTCCCACGACCATCGCCGCGTCAGTGTGCGAGTAGTTAAAGAACGCTCCGTTCTCATTCGCTGCTCCGGCGAGTTGATTCGCTTTCAGCGTGCCGCCGCCGTTGACGGTAATTGCACCCTTCACCTCGGTGGCCGTGCTGCTGCCAACGTTCAGATCCAGTTCGCCGCCCGTCACGGTGATGCCACTCGTCACGTTAATCGATTTCCCCGAACCGGACTCATTCAGCGCCAGCTTGCCGCCAGTCACGGTCAACGACTTGCCCGCAAAGTTTCCGACAATCGTCTGCGTCCCGGCGCCTCGCTTCTCGAGGGACAAGTTACTGCCGGTCACATCCGCGTACACCGTGGCTCCGTTCCCCATGGAGTTGCCCGTGAAGTCGTTCCCGTCAAAGTCAATGATGAGCTTGGAGTTCGCCGCGCCCTTGATGGACGCCGTCAGATCTGCCGTTCCCTCCAGATACTTCACCACATAACCATCCGTCGCCGTAGCGGTGACATCCAGCACGCGCTGAGACGTGTCGGCATAGTAGCCTGTCACGCCTGTGCTGTCTGCCGAGAAGCTGATGGCGTAGTTCTCCAGAGCATTGGCATGGTCATTGCTGTAGTTCAATCTGATGGTGCCGCCCTCGATATCAAGGCGTCCCTTGCTTCCCAAAGTCGTGGTGAAGGCTCCTTCCAGCGCCAACGTACCACCGGCTCGCTTGGCAATCGTGCAGTTATTGCCATCCAAGGAGCCGGTCAGCTTGAAAACATAACCCTCACCATAGGTACTTGGAGTCTCGCTAACAACGGCAATTGAGGTATCAGCTTCCGCGACAATGTTCCAGTTGGATTCAACCAGCGTGTTCGCCCACACGTACAACGCTGCCTCCATAGTTGGAACAACTCCGCTGAATTTCCAGGTACCTGCCAGTTCCCCGTTGCCATGTTTGGAGCCATTGCCTCTCAAATGCAAGGTGTTGCCATGACCAACGGATCCGGTATTCAGTGCGCCTCCGTTCCAAATCATCAAGGTGTTGTTATCATCCACCCAAATATTTTGAATGTTCGCCAACCGAGTATTCTTTCCTCCCTCAAGCATGAGGGTCGTGTTCTCTCCATTCGCCGAGGAGAGTCGCAAGTTACCCAACTGTGCAGCCCCAGTACTCGAGGTCGATGCTTGGAGGAAGTAGTCCAAGTAACCCTGATTTTTGTCATTACCACTTGTCTTACCTCCGATACCCGCGAACACCAACTCACCCTCGCCGTGTACAAGCGCGCTTCCGCTCGTCAAACCACTCAACGAACTGTTGCCGCTGAAGACGAGTTTGCCGTTTTTGCCGATGTTGATCACGTAGCCGTCGTTATCTGCATCAACGAAAGTCTTGGCGCCGGAGGAATAGACGGTTACCGTCGCCTCAGGCGTTGCCTCCGCTTCAGGTTCCATGCTCCCGATCGTCAATTCGCCCGAGAGAGTGAGAATACTCGAACCGGCCGTTTCTGCCGTTCCAAAGCTCAGCGTACCGCCGCTGACCGTGAAGCTTCCGGCCGTCACGGCGCCGGTGAGGGTTTGCGTGCCGGTGGAGGTGATTTTCAGGCTGCCGGTGATGGCGCTGGCGATGCTGCCGGTTCCGGCAAGGTTCAGCGTGCCGGAACCGTTGATGGTGCCGTCGGCGAGAGTCGCATTAGTGAGGGTGAGACTGGCCGTGCTGTTCCCGGCAGCCGCGCCGATGGTCAGCGTGCCGCCCGTCATCTGGATGCTGTTGCCGGTGAAGCTGTTGTTCGTGCCATTCAGAACGAGCGTACCGTTCGCTTGCACCTGGACGTCGGTGCTCGTCACCGCCGCGCCCATCACGAGCGTGGCCGGGGAGCCACCGTCCACCGCCAAGGCGCCGTTGAAGGTCTGCGAGAAGCCCTGCGCGCCCTTCGTCACGGTGATGCTGCCGACATCCGACAGACTGCCGCCGAAGGTCTGCATGCCACTATCCGTGGTTGCGTCATTGCTGAAGCTCAGGCTGACCTGCCCGTCCGTGCCATTCGACAGCGTTCCGTCGCCGGTCAGGCTCTTCATGTTCACCGCGCCGGACGCGGAAAGCGTCAGCGTACCTTTTACCTCGAAGTCCGTCCCGCTGTACGCCGTCCCCGAAAGGGTCTGCTGCGCACTGGTATCAATGACCAGCTTGCTCACCGAGAGCGTGTCGCCGTAGCTGCTGCTTCCCGTGCCCTTGATGGTCAGCTGCCCGCCGTCCACCGTGCCGTTCGAGGTCGTCGAGGAAAGTTGCCCGACCGACAGCCCCGTTTCACCGACCGTCAGATGACCCTCCACCGCCAGCGTCACGTCGTCATCTCCGCCGCTCAGCGTGAGCTGACCGCTGCCCGTCACCGTCAGCGTACCGGATGTGGTGGCGTTGTCCGTGAGCTTCATGCCGAGCGTGTCGCCCACCTGCTCCAGCGTGATGCTGCCGCCGTTCGTGCCGACCGCGAGATTCGCCTCCCAGCCGGAGGCATCGCCCTTGACCACCAGCTTGCCGTCGGCTCCATCCAGCTGCACCGTCCCCGTGAAGCCTCCGTTCGTGAGCGGGTGAGCGTCCGGATCCTCGTCATCGTGGGTGGTGTCGATGGTCACAGTCGCCCCGGCGCCCACCACGATGGAACCGTTGCCGGTGATATTGCCCCGCAGCGTCACCCCATCCAGGAAGGTCGCCGTGCCGCTCACATTCAACGTACCCTGCACCGTCAGGCTCCCTGAGTGCGTGCCCTCGTCCGTATCCTGGAAGGTGAAGTTGCCCGCGACCTCCATGTTCGTGACCTGGACATCCGCATCCAATTCCACCTTGCTCGCGACCGGATTCTCCTCCGAACTCTCGAACTTCACGCTCGCGTCCGCCATAAAGGCGACGTCCTCGCCCGTGCCGCCATCGATCTTCCAATTCTTGTTGGTCTCTGCGGCATCCCAGCTGTCGGTGTCGTCGCCACTCTCATCGCCATCCCACACGAAGGTGTTTTCAGCCACCAAATCGTGCAGCACGAGGTGGCCGTCCACGGTCATCTCCAGCTTGTGGTAGGAGTCCACAAATTCATCCACCAGCTTGATGGCCTCCATCCAATTGTCGCCCTTGCCCGTCCATTTGGACACATCGAAGAGCTGCCAGCCCTCCTGGTTGCTCTTCATCAAGTCCTGCCAAGTTTCCAACTGAATGTTTTTGACATCCAGCGTGAGCTGATTCTCCGCGCTGAAGCCGCTCAGGCCGCCCGAGCCGAGTACAATCTTCGTGCCGCTCCACGGACCACTCTCACCGTCCCCCTTCGCAAGAGTAATCTTGAGGGTGGAGGAGCCGTCCGTTCCCCTCGCAATCGTCCCGATGCTGTACGTGCCCGCCGCCAGCTGCAAGGAGCCGCTCTTCAGCGTCAGCTTACCCAGCGTACTATTACCATCCGTCCAGCCCTTGGAGGCCGTCACGTCCGCGCTCACGATGAGTTCACCGGCACCGGAAACAGATCCCAGTGTGGTGTTGCTCGTCAATTCCAGCGAGCCGCCCGTCAGCGTGACCGTATGACCGCTCAGGTCGTGCTGCACCGTGCTCAGCGTCAGCGCGCCGTTCGTCACCGTCACGCCGCCGCTCACCGCGCCCTGCAGGTCGAAGCTGCCGCCTGTTGCGTCGAGCTCAAAGTTGCCGTTGATGCTGCCGGTGTAGTTGCCGGAAACGGCCTCACCTGTCAGCTTGAGAGTGCCGCCCGTGATGCCGCCGGAGCCGCTCAGCCCGTGCACCGTCAGGGTCCTGGTACCGTCGATGCTCACCGCGCCGTCGCTGGCCACCGTCAGGCTGCCGCCGATGGAGCTGGTTTCCAAAAGATTCAGCGTGCTGTCCGCCGCATCCCCGCTGGGTGTGCCGTTGCCCACAGTCACATTGGACGCCGCCGTCAGAGCCGTGGTGAACGCCATCGTGCCCTTGTGAATCTGCACCGTGCCCACGCTGTTGGTCGCACCGGCGAAGGTCTGCGTCCAAGCGCTATTCCCCTCCGCCCCCACATCCAACACAATCCCGGCCAGACTGCTCAGGCTTCCCCCGAATTCCTTGTTCCCGTCAGACGCACCCTTCAGAGTCAGGATGCCCGTCCCGCTCAGCGTACCGCCTCCAGAGCTGACGTTGGCCAACCAGCCCGCCGTGGTCGCGCCGTTCAAGGTCAGCGTACCGCCGCTCATGCTGATCGCGCCGGTGATGCTGTTGCTGCCGGAGAGAACCAGCGTGCCGCCCGTCACGGACACAGCTCCCGCCCTCACGTTGCCGCTCAGGGTCTGCGTCCCCGACGTCCCGCTCCTGGTCAGCGTGCCGGAGAGGTTCAACGCACCGCCGTACGTCGTATCGCTCGTCGTGCCGGTGATTTCCAAATCCAACAGATTCGCGAGGCTGCCGTACGTTCCCGCGCTGCCGTCGCTCAGACCTCCCACCGTCAGCTTGTTGGAGCTTCCCATGTCGATGCTCGCCGTGCCGTTCAAGGTCAGCATCCCCGTGATGGTCAACGCCTTGTCCACATCCAAGACGCCGCCCGTCACGCTCGCCGCGCCGTTCACGGCCACCGCCGCAGAGCCATGCAGATTCAGCGTACCGTTGGAAACCGTCAAGCCCTGCGCGCCGATGGCGATGCTGCTGCCGCTCAGGGTGAGGGTTCCATTGCTCACTTCCACTCCGGCCCCGGCAAAAGTACCGCTCAGGGTCTGACTCCCCGAACCGCTCATGACCATCTTCACGTTGCCTCCGCTCACGTTCGCCGAGGAGGTCTTCGACGTCTCGCTTCCCGTGATTTCCAGCGTGCCCGTGCCGCTGATGGTTCCGCCGGCACTCGTACTATGATCCTCCAGATAGCTCACCTGGTACACCCCATCGTCCGCGCCGGTTCCATCCGTCAGATTCAGCGTGGCCCCGTTCGCCAGCTTGATGCCGTAGCCCGCCAGAGCCGCATCCGTATTGTACGCCAGCTGCAGCGTACCGGCCGTCATATCGATGATTCCGGCCTGCCCGATCGTCGTGAAGGAATCGCCGAGAATCAGCGTGCCATCGTCAACCCTCTTGAGCGTATGACCTTGGGCGTTCAACACACCCTTCAGGGTGTACTGCCAGCCGCTTCTCACACTGATCGAGGCATTGTTTTCCAACGTGATTCCCCAATTCGTTTCAGCCCCTGTTGCCAGCACCAAGGCGGCCACATACTTATCTTGATCGTTGTTCGAAGTTCCATCCGGTGCAATTGAGCCATCGCCCTCCAAATGCAGCGTATGCGTGCCGCTCAGCGTGCCGCCCAGCGCATTTTTGTTCTTCCCTCCGCCAATATACAGGGTGCTTTGGTCCTTCACCCAGATGTCCTCCACATGGGCGAGACGATAGTTGTCTCCGTTCGCCATCGAATCTCCCGGCGCGAGCTGGGTTCCCTGCAGGTAGAGATTCTTGATCGTGTTGTCGTTGCTCACTGCTGCGTTGGAAAGAAGTCCCGCGAAAATGCCGCTGTTCGTGGGGGCATACAACCCCAGATCACTCAGCACAATGCTGCCATCGCCGCTGGCATAGCCGGTCCAGGTTCCGGTCTTCGCTCCGTCGTGAATCACCAACTCACTGCCCGAGCCTATCTCGATGTGACTGATGCTCTTATTGCCGCCGGTGTACACGTGCACCTTGGTTCCATTGCTGATGTCAAGTTTCTGCAGCGTGACGGCGTTGCTGCTGCTCCCCTCGGACGCGCCGAGGTTCAGCTCGCCGTTCTTCACGGTGATCGTACCGCTGCTGGCTGACACCGTTCCGGTGAGGGTCAGGCTGTGAGAGGTCCCGCCCGTCTTGGACAGATCCACCGTGAAATCCAACGCATTGTCCACTCCCAGCGTACCGCCGAAGCTGCTGTTCGCGTCCCCCTTCAGGGTGATCTTCCCTGCGCCGCCGATGAAGGAAGTCGTGGTGCAGCTCCCTCCGAATTGGGTCAGCTCCACCGCGCCATTTGCAGCCACCGTCAGGGTGCCCGCATTGTTTTCCCTGCCCAAGGTGAGCGTGCCAATCTTCACCTGCGCCGCGCTGCTGCTCGCATCCGCTGCCGTGGTGATCTCCAAGGCGCCGGTCGTTACCAGGAGATCGCCGCCGGAGAAGCTGCCGCCGTAGCTGCCGCTCGCGCCTGTAAAGGTCAAGTTCGCGTTGGAGATGGAGCCGGTGAAGCTACTGAAGGCCGAGACTTCAACGAGATTGGTCGTGCCGCCCTGTTCACCAGCCGTACCGGTGATGATTCCGTTGCCGGCGAGGGTTCCCACCGTCAAACCGACCACACTGTTCTGCAAGCTCACGCTTCCGGTCAGCGTGCCGCTCACCGTGGACATGCCGTCGAAGGTGAGCGAGCCGGAACTCACCGTGACATCGCCCGTGATGGTGGTGTCGGTCAGCGTCTGGTTGGCACCCGCGATGGTCAGGTTCACCGCGCGACTCGACTCGCCGAGGGTCATGTTGCTCGCCGTTCCCTGGCCGCTCGTCAGGGTGAGGGTTACGCTCGTCCCGCTCGTCGTGGCCACCTTGCCGTAGCTGCCCGTCAGGATGCCCGCATTGGCGTCCGCGCCCAAGGTGAGCGTGCCATAGGAAGGATCTGTGCCCGCCTTGGTTCCCGCAAAGTTCAGCATCCCGGTGAAGAAATTGTCGGTCAGATCCTTGTTCGCATTCGTCAGGGTCACGTTGCCGCCCGCCGCCACGCTCAGCGTGCCGCTGCCGGTCAGCGCACCGTCCACCGTGACGGTGTTGGAGAACTGCGCCGTGGCGCTGGCTCCAATCGCCAAGCTGGCCGCCGTGATGCTGCCTTGGCCACAGAATTTGTACTGCGCGGAGCCTGTGATCGGTTCGTCGCCGCTTCCCACCTGCACGGTCATGCTCCCCGCCGTCACGCCGGAACTGTCAACATTGATGGTGTAGGCCCCCTGTTCTGCCTTCCTCGCCGCCGCGGCGAACACCACGTTCGCGCCGTGGGAGAATCCCGACCACTGCTCCGGTTCCAAGCCTTCGCCCCATTCCTCGTTCGTCGTGCCATCCTCGCTCCAGGTCAGCTGCCCATCCGTGTCCCCTTCCACCTGAGAGCCTCCCGCGTTGGAATTGTTGTCCCAAGTCAGCGGCTGGTCAGAGCGGCGCGTCCAGACCAGATTGCCTTGTGCATCCAGGGAGAAGGCGTACGCGCCGGCCAGGCCGCCCGTGTAAGCGCCGCTCTCGTTGTACCACGCAATCGTCACTTTCTCGTACCAATTGTCTTCGATGCTCGCACTACTCAGATCGATCAGGTTCAGCTTGCCCGTGCCAATCGTGTGGACAATGTCGTTGAGGCTGCTCGCATCCAGCTGCAAGGTCAAGTTGGCGTTGCCGCTGAAGTCGATTCCTCCGCTTGCGCCCAGCTTCAGCCCCGTCCAATCGCCCGAGGCTTTCTGGTGGAGCTTCAGCGTGGTGTCTTGCTCCACGACAAGCGTGCCGACCGTCAGGTCGTTCGTGGAGCTCCCGCTGTTGCCCAAATCCACCGTGCCGCCGTTCAGGGTCAGCTTGGTGAGGGCGGCGTTGCTGTCCACGGTTCCGATGGCGAGCGTCCCGCCTTGGAGCTTCAGCTCGCCGCCTGTTGTTCCGCCCAACGTCGTAACCGTCAGGCCGGCGCTGCTCGCGAGTTCCACCACGCCGTCGGCCTGCATGGTCAACGTGCCGATGGTGTTCGCGGCGTTGCCGAGGGTCAGCGTGCTGAACCGATCACCGCCTTCCGTCCCCGTCTGCTTGCCGCCCACCGTGACGCTGCCGGCGTTCATCCCGCCGTTCACGGTCATCTGCCCGCCGGTCGCCAGCGTGATGGCGCCGCCTGCTGTCAGCCCCCCGCTCGTCACCGCGCTGCCGCTGTAGCTGCCCTCCACCGTCACCGTTCCGCCGTTGCTCACGGTGAAGGCCTTGCCATTCACCATCTGCCCGCTCGCGGTGAGCTTACCGCCCTCCACCGAAGAATCCGAGTTTTCCTCCCACCCGAAGGACACATCGCCGTACACCGTGATCGTGCTTCCCGCGCCCTTCAACGTAATCGTCCGCACTTGCAGCAGGGCCTTTGCATCCGCATTCGGAGAACCTTCCGCCGCAGGCGCGGCGCCCACCACCAGCGTGCCCGTCGAACTATCATCGCCGACGGTCAACGCCCCGGCATGCGCGACACCGAAGTATTGTTCCTGTCCATTGCCCGCGTTGCCGTGGATTCCGCCCGTGGCGGTCAGACTCGCGCCGCCCGTCACCTTGATGTGGCCTTTCACGCTGCCAGACGATCCTTCATCATGCACATTGAGCGTGCCGCCCACGGTCATCCTGGCGCCCCCGCTCAGCTCGATGCTCCCGCCGCCATTCAGAGTGTCGACATCGCCGCTGTAATCCCCGGCGATGCTCACGGTTCCGCCCGTCACCTGCAGCGTCTCCAGGTTCACCATCCTGCCCTCCACGGTCAGCGTACCTCCCGAAATGGTGGAAGTGACCTCGGGGTCCGCAGCGCTCTCATCATAGCCCAGCGAGAGATTGCCGTGTACCGTGACCGAGGACCCGATGTTCTGCATGGTGAGGCTGTACACCTGCAACAAGTCATCCTTGTTGCTCGTGTCGCCGATCTCCACCTTGCCGGTCGAGTCCGCAGCGCCCACCACCAGCTTCCCGGCGTGAGTCTTATTGAAGTAGTAACCCGTAGTCGTCCCGTCGCTCGCGCCGTACAGCGATCCCGCCACGGTCAAGCTTCCGTTCCCCTGGACGACAATCTCGTTCAGCGTCGACCCCGATTTTTCCTCGAGGCGCAAATCCCCGGCGAAACTCAGCCCGCCGCCCGTCACGCTCACCGTCTTGAGCTTCATCGCCGGTGTCGAAGAGAACGCCTGCGTCCCCGTGCCCTGCTTCTTGAGGGTGAGCGTTCCGTCCGTCATCGTCACACCGGTCGTCATGCTCTCAGCCGTGCCGGGGTCGATGATCAGCGTGCCTGCGCCGCCGAGGGAGCCAGCTCCCGACTCCGCCAGGCTCGTCACCGTCAGGGTGTCGTTCTCGTCAATCGTCAGACTGGCGTTGTCGTTCACGGTCAGAACCCCGGTGCTGTTCGTTGCCGCGCTCAGGGTGAGCTTGCCGCTGCTCACGGTCAGGCTCGCGCCGGTGAAGGCGCCGTTCAGGGTGAAGCCGGTACCTCCCGAAGCCGTCCCGGCGTAAGTGAAGGCAACGGCGATGGCGCCGCCGAACGTACCCGCCGTTTCCGCATCATTCAAAGTCAGCGAACCCGTCTTGCTGTCCACGCTCCGGATCGTTTCCGCAGTACCGGACAGCTTGCCCGTGGTCAACGCGCCTCCGAGACTCAGCGTGCCGCCGCTCATCTCCACGCTCGCGAGATCGCCGCCCGCGCTCAGCACGGCCTCGCCGCCCGTCACCTTCAAGCCGCCGTCAAAGCCGTCCGCGGGATCTCCCGCCGACTTCGTCAGCGTCTGGGAGAAGGTCACTGTGCCGTCCGTCACGGTCAAGACAGCGTCCGCCACGCTCTTCACCGTGTTGCTGAAGGTCACCTTACCGCCGAAGCTCGCGCTCTTCTGCAGATCCAGCGTGTCCACCGTCAGGCTGTTGCCCGTCCCGGGATCTCCCTCCCCGGAGCCTGCCGCCGTGAACACGTAGTCTCCAGAGCCTGTCACGGTCATCGTCCCGGCCTGCACCGCGCCGGAATAGGTCACGGCGTGATTGCTCGACGTGCCGTCAAACTTTACGCTGTCGTTGGCCTTGAAAGCGAACTGGTCGCCGTGCGTGCCGACATTCCAATCCGCATCGCCATTTTCATGCTCCCAAGTCGTGTTCCCGCCCGTCCCGGTCCAGACGAGCTCCTGACGGTCCAAATCCTCCAGCGTCAGGTAGCCCTGGTCATCCAGGTACAGCGACCTGCGACCGAGGCTGGTCAGCAGACTCTTGTACCCCTCGGCCAGCACGATGTGCTGGTGCCACGTCGCGTTGCTTGTCACGACATTTCCGTCAAAGAGCTTCCACTTCTTGAGTTTGGCGTTTGATGTATCCGCCGTCTGCCCGTTCAGAGTATCCACCACGCTCTGGTTAATCACGATCTGCATCTGCTTGCTGTCGCTCAGCGTGGCGATCGACCCCAGGGAGAGCCGGGTGATGGTGGCGTTCGCCTCATTGCCCGTACCGGCAATCGCCAGCTGCAGGGAGCCGCTGCTGCCCTCCAGCGTCAATGTGCCGATGTCGTACGTACCCGCGCCCAAGGTCAGCTTCCCGCCCATGGTCAGGCTCTGGAGCTTCCCTGTCATCGTCTTGATTTCTCCGCCAGCCGACAGAACCAGATCGCCCGCCGCCGTGTCAATCGCCCCCGCGCCCTCTGCGGCTCTGGTTCCGGCCGTGAGCGAACTGATGACGCCGCTCTTGCTCATCGTGAGCGTGCCGCCCTTCAAAGTCACGCCGGTGGTCGTTGCTGTCAAGCCCTCAGCCAGCGTCAGCGCGCCTTTCGTGACCTCCAGGGTTGCGCCGCCAAAGGCCTGGTTCAAGGTGAACGCGTTACTTCCCTCTCCGCTGTAAATCAGGTTGACATTCAGGGCGCCCGCAAAACTGTCCCCCTTGCTCGATCCGTCGTACGTCAGGGTCAGACTGCCCGCGCCATCCTGCGTGCCCGCGATTGAGCCGCTTGTTTCTCCGGTCAGCGTCGTGACCGTCAGGGAGGCGCCCGTGCCTATCGTGAGCGCGTTGGCGCCCACATTCAGCGTGCCGATCGTGTTGCTCGTACCGGTCAGGGTGGCCGCGTGACCCAGAGTCAGGGTCGCGTCCGCGCCGTTCAACCCGGTCAGGGTCGCTCCTGTCGTGGAGGTGCCGCCCAGAACCAGCTCGGCGCTGCCTTCCAGCGCCACCTTGCTCAAGCTCAGGCTCGCGCCGTCCAAAGTCTGCTTGCCGCCCTTCAGGGTCAGCTCCAGATCCGTCACCGTGCCGGAGTAAGTCGTAGCGTTGTTGTACACTTCACCCTCTCCCTTCGTTCCCGTCAGGGTGAGGGCGCCGGTCAAGGAACCGCTGCTGCCCTCCAGCGTCGCCGCCTCCAAAGCCGTCCAGGAGACGTCCACCTGGCTTCCGGCAGTGACGCTTCCCGTGGCCTTCAACGCGCCGCTCGTCTTGCCGGTCAGGGTGATCGTGCCCTGCGCTTCCAGTTCGCCGACGTCCGAGTCTCCACTGCTCAGCGCAACCTCCAGGCCGCCGCTCTCTGCGCCCGCCGGGTCGCTGTCCGCAACGCCCTCCAGAATGCCGCCCGCTTTCACGTCAACCTTGGTCTTGCCCTTCGCGGTCAGATGGCCGCCCTCCTCCAGGGTGATGGTTCCGCTGTAGCTTCTGTCCCCTTCCGTCGTCAAAGCCGTTCCCACGCTCATCGTGCCCTTCAGGGTGAGGCCGCCGGTCCCGCTCAACGCGCCGGTGGTCGTCGTCACGCTGAACTCCGCCGCCTGATCCAGCTGCAAGCTGTCCACGGTGAGAGAATTCGTCCCACTGCCACCCGTCACGGCATTGAAGACGTAGCTCTGTCCCGTCACCTGCATGGCCCCTGCAACGACCGTGCCGCTCACCTGCACGGTCTTGTTCGAGACGGTCAGACTGGGGCCGTAGCTGTCCGCAAAGGTCACGTCCAGCTTGTCGGACTCAGCCGTCCCGTTGGTGAACGCCACCTCCTTGCCGCCCTTCTCCACCTCACCGCGGAACCAGTCCTTCCCGTCGCCGCTTTCGCCCCAGGTCGTGTCCGTGCCGTTCCAGGTGAGAGCGCCCTCTAACGCCTCGTAATGCAAGGCGCCATCCGCATCCAGGTACAGGGCGTGCGCGTCGTCCACGGGCACGCCGCTGAATTGGATCTGACGATTCCAACCGGTCTTGCCGCTATCCGCAGCATCCCAACCGGTCACGTCAAACACCTTCCACTGGTGATCCGTAGTCGCGCCGATGGCTTTGAGGATATCGTCCGTCAACGCCAGCGTCAGGGTGTGATTGCCCCCTTCCGCGCCCGCCTTCGTGGTCGCCAGCTTGCTCAGCTTGATCGCGGCGGTGCCCATCTGGTTCGATGCCAGATCCGTGAATTTCAGCGAGGCGTCGCCCGTCAAGGCCAACTCCCCGAAGTCGTACGATTGACCGCCCTTCAAGTTCAGCTCGCCGGTGAGGCTCAGACTCGTCAAGCTCCCGCTCATGGCGTCGATGGTCACGCCCCCTGCCAGCGAAAGTTTGCGATCCGAGGCGGATTCGTCGTTCGTCACCGTCAACGTCGTGATGTGCCCGCCCGCGCTCAGCGTCAGCTGCCCCGTGCCGCTCATCGTCAAAGCATTGCCCGTGCTGGCCGCGCCGAAGGACTTCGTCAACGTGGCTTCCGCGCTGCCGGTGTGCGTCAAATTCGCCTGAATGGCGGCATTCACGGTATTCGCCGTGCTGTTGCTCAACGTGAGCGTCCCGGTCCCGGCGATCGTGCCCTGACCGTCGAGCTGGTTCGTGGAGAGATTGCCGCTCAAAGTCAGAGTTTTCGAATCAGCGACATCCAAGGTTCCGATGCTGTTCGTCCCGTCCTCAGACGCCGCATTCACGGTCACATCCCCGGTCACGCTCAGCTTGCCCGACCCGCTCAAATTCGCCACGCTGCCGCCGCCCAAGCTCAAGGTACCGTCGGTACTGCTGGTACCATCGCCCCCCTTCACCTCGGCCGCCGCCAACGTGCCAGCCGCCAGCGTCAGGGTTCCATTCGCCTCGACCGTCGCTTTCGTGATGCCCACCTTCGACGCGTCCGTCTGCGTGAATGTCTGCTGCGCCCCGCCGTTCACGGTGATGGTCAAATTGGACGCCTCGCCGCCGAAGCTGCCGCCCGTACCCGTCACCGTCACCCCCTCCTTCAACGTGCCGCTGCCGCTGACGCCTGTCACGGTCAAGCCTTCGCCGGTCACCGTGCCGTTCACCGTGAGCGCACCGCCCAGGATGCCTTTCAGCGTCACCTCACCCCCTGCGGTCAGGTCGCCGGCGCTCTCCGTCAGATTCACGGTCAGACCGCCGCTGCCGCCCGTGACGGTGTTCGTTGCGCCGCCCTCCGTAGTGGGCGTCGTCACCTTCAGCTTCACATCCCCGGTCGCGGTCAACGAACCGCCGTCCAGAGTGATGACGCCGGTGTAGGCGCCGCTCCCGTCCGCGCCCGAAGTCTGCACGGCGCTTTCCACGGTCATCGCCCCCTTCAAAGTCAGGGCGCCCGTGCCGGTCAGCTTGCCGCTGCTTCCCACCGTCACGTCCACGTCAAACTCCGTGTCCGCGCCCAGGTCCAGGGTTCCGTTCACGGTCAGGCTGTCCTTCGGACCCGCTCCATCATCGGCAGGATTGGCCTTGAACGTGTACCCCGTGGCGCTCACGGTCATATTCCCCACGCTCAGCGCACCCTTCAGGGTGATGTCCTTGTTCGAAGCCGTGCTGTCGAAGGTCACGTTGGCGCCCGTAATGAACGCCGACGGAGTTGTGTGCTCTTCCTGTCCGACGATCCAGTCGTCCTTTTCAGTGTCATCCGCATCCCAGGTGGGGTCGCTTCCCGCCCAGGTCAACATGTCGCTGGCGTTCTCATAGTGCAGCTTGCCGTCATCGTCCAGGTACAGAGTCCAACCGGGAGTGAGATCGCCATGATTCAGCAGGATCTTCTCGGCCCAGCCGACATTCGAGCTCTTCCAGCTATCATCCACCTTAAAGAGTTCCCAGTAACCGCCCTGGTCGTTGCTATTCTTGATGGCGGTGAGAACGCCCTCCGTGATGCTGATGGTCAGCGTGTGAGTGCTCCTGTCCTCGCCCATATCCAGCCTATCGAACGCAATGCTCGTGGTAGTCGCCGGGTTATTGAGGACGAGCGTGGCATCCCCGTCCAGCGTGACCTCCCCGAAGTCAAACGTACCCGCGTTCAGGGTCAATGTGCCCTGGAGATGCAGGCTCGTCAGCCCGCCTCCGGTCACGTCCTGCGTCGTGATGGTTGTATTGCCGTCGAGTATGAGGTTACCCGCGCCCTTCAAATTCGTCACAGCGCTGTTCGCGGCCAGCTCCAGCGTGCCTCCCGATTGGACATCCACGTTCTTCGTGGTGGCGCCGTTCAGGGCCTCGTCGAGTTTCAGCGTGCCCGCCTTCACGGTCAAATCCGCGCCGCTGAAGCCCTTGCTCAGCGTGTAGGCCACGCTCGCCACGCCGCCCGTGCCGTTGTACACGAAATTGCTGCTGATCGTGCCGCCGAAGGTGTCGCCCGCCGTGGCATTCAGGGTCAGCGTCCCGGCCGCCTTGCCGGTTACCACGCTGCCCGCATCGCCGCTCAGACTCGTCACGCTCAGTTGCCCGCCGTCCAGGGTCAGGGTGTGGCTGCCGAGCGACAGCGCGCCCGCGTTGTTGGCCGCATCCGCCCCGCCGAAGGTGAAATCGCCGCCGAGGGTCAAGTCTCCCGTCAGGTTCAGCTTGCCGCTGTACGTGCCGCTGTTCACGGTGAGGGCGCTGCTCGACTGAACCTCGCCGCCCGTGCCGCTCAGGCTCGTCAGTGTGCCGCCCGCCGTCAGAACCAGCGTGCCCCGGTTCATCGTCACAGAGGCGCCGCTTGTCCCCAAACTCTGGAGGGTCAACGTGCCCGTCGATGTTACCTCCTCCCCGGCCTCGCCCAAGGTCAACGCCGCCCCGCTGAAGGTTCCGACCGAGAAGCTCCCCGCGCCGGTGTACGTCAAATTCGTGCTGATCGTGCCGCTGAACGAGCCGGAGTGGACCGTGTCCGCATACGCCAGGGTCAGAGTCGCGCTGCCGTTCTCAACATTCTCCACGATGCTCGAACTCTCGCTGCCGCTCAGCGTGCCCGCCTTCAGGTCGCCGCCAAGCTTCACCGACGTGCTCGTCCCGCTCATGGTCAGGCCGCCGATCGTGCCTCCGTTCAGGGTGGTCGTGCCCTCCTGCACCTCCAAGGTACCGTTGCCGCTCAGCGTCCCGATGCTGTGAGTCGTGCCGTTCAGCGTCAACGCGCCTTCCACGTCCGCGCTCGTCAAGCTCACACTCGCGCCTTTGAAAATCTGGTCCGCACTTCCGTCCACCGTCAGGGTGAGTCCGCTCACGTCGCCCGCGTACTCGCCGCCCGTGCCGTTGATGGTCACGTTGCCGGACAAGACGCTCGGGCTCTCATCACCCGTGCCGCCGCTGACGCCCTTCACGGTCAGCAGCATGGCGGGCCCATCGGTCGTGCCGCCACTCACGTGGGCGCCGGCTGCCAGACTCAGCATGCCGTCCAGCGTGCCGGTGACATTCACGTACCCCTCCGCCGTCAACGTGTTCGAACCGGACAAACCGGTCGACCCCAGCAACGCCACGGTCAGCGCACTGCCGTCACTCGACCCGCCGACCACCGTGCCGGACGTATTCAGCGTCACGTTCGCCGTTCCCGAGGCAACCAACTTGCCGCCGCTCAGCGTGACGGCCGCATTGCTCAACGCCTCCGTCACGGTCAGGCTGCCCGACTCGCCCACGGTCAGGGTCGCATCATTGTCCACGGTCAGGCTCTTCGCCGTCACCGCATTGCCGAAGGTGACGTCTCCGCCCTGCAAATTCAGCGCGCCTCCCGTTCCGGCCTTCTCCGAAATGGTGATCGCCCCGCCGGTGAAGCTCCACGTGCCGCTCTCCACGGTCATGCTCTTCGCCGTCACGCCCGTCACACTCTCGCTCGTCGCCACATTCACGGTGCAGGATGCCGAGCTCGTCTCGCTGTCCTTGAACGTCACCTCATCGTTCTCCCCCTGGAAGTACGTGAGGGCGCCGCCCATGTTCCAGATGGCGTTGCCCGCCACATTCGTATCCCAGGTGAACGTCGTCCCCGTGCCGGTCGAACCGTCCAGGGTCAGCGGTCCCGTCGCCGCCTTGTACGACACGGTGCCGTCGCTGTTCAGCGTCAGGAGATGACGATCCTCCACATGCGTACTCACCAGCTTGACCTTCTGCGTCCAATCGAGGTTGTTCCCTTCGGAGGTTCCGGCAAAGAGCTGCTTGCCATCCACGTGGCTCAGATCACTAATGCTCGACAGGTCGATGGTCAGGGTCGGGGTCGTATCCGCCAGCGAACCCGCCGCCAGCGTCAGCTGCGTCAGGTCGTTGCTGCCGGAACCGACCAGCCCCACCTTGATGGTCGCGTTCTTCGTCCCCTCTCCCGTCACGCTCACCGTCCCCAGATCCGCCGCCGCCAGCTCGCTCAAATCGAGGGTCGCGCCGTTCGCCAGGGTCAGCCCCGAGAGCTTGCCGGTGAGCTCCGTCAGCTTCACGTCCTCAGTTCCGCTCACCGCCAGCGTGCCGCCCGCCGTTCCTCCGCTTGCCCCCTGCGCCGTCAGCTTGATCACACCGCCCCCGGACAGCTCCAGCGTGCCCTGCGTCAAGGTCGCGGTCGCCGCCGCGCCCGTCGTACCGAACGCTTTCCCCAGCGTCAGCTTGCCGCTCGCATTCACGGTCACCTCGCCCGTCACGTCCCCGGTCAGAGTCACACTGCCCGCGCCCGAGTAGGTCAGCTTGCTGCTGATCTTGTTGCTGAAGTTCGCGGTACCGGCGGACGTCCCCGTGGTCAGCTCGAGCGTCCCCGTCGATCCTGTGATCCCCCCCGAGCCGCCCAGGCCCGCCGCCTTCAGCGTGCCGCCTTCAGCAATCGTCAGACTCGTCCCGCTCACCGTCAGCGTGCCGCTGATGACGCCGTTCTTCAGGGTGGACGTTCCGCTCACGTCCAAACTCTCCGCGTTCACCGTGCCGGTGTAGTTCGCCGACGTGAGCGTCAGGGTCTTGCCCGCCGCATCCAACACGCCGCCCGTGCCGCTCAGGTTCGTCACGGCCGTTCCGGCCGCCACCGTCAGCGTGCCATTCGTCAGCGTCACCGTGCCCAACGACGTGTCGTTCGTGATGACCAGCTTGCCCGTGCCTTCCGCGCTGTTCACCGTGAGACTGCCCTGCACCGCATTGGCGCCGCTCAGGGTGAATTCCCCGCTGCCGGTGTATTGCAGCGCGGCGGATATCGTGCCGCCGAATTCCGTCGCAGCGGGCGTCTTGTCGTAATCCAAAATCAACGTACCGTTCGAGCCGCCGACCGTACCCGAGCCGGTCAGATCGCTCGCGGTGAGGGTCACGCCCGCGCTGCTCCCCAAGGTCACAGCTGCGTTGTTCCCCACGTCCAGCGTGCCGATGCTGCCCGCCGCGCCCAGCGTGACCGTGGCGCTGCTCTGTACCGACAGCTTGCCCGTGCCGCTCAGGGCGCCGCCCAGCGTCATCTCCGACTTGCCGTTCGTGCCGCCCAGCGTCAGCGTGCCGTCCACCTCCACAGCCGCCAGGGTCGTCTCGCCCGTGAAGGTCTGATCCGCCCCCGTGCTCACCGTCAGCTTGCCGCTCAACTCCACCGTGCCCGCAAAACTGTTGCCCGTCCCGGTGATGGTCAGATCGGCCTCGGCAGCGCTCGTCACCTTGCCGCGCGTTGTGCTTGCGCTGTAGCGGCCGCCATTCAGACCGCCGATGGAGAGGTCACCATCCCCCACCGTCAAGGTTTCCTGGTTGCTCGCGTAGCTGCTGCCGGAGCCCCAACCAACCGCGCCCGTCGTCGTCCCGGTGAGCGTCACCGTCCCCGCGCCCGCGCCCATGGCCAGGCCCGCGTTGCTGCTCTCACCCAGAGCTGCCGTGAATGTTGTCCCGGCGCCCGTCACGGTCAAGGTCGATGCGGCGGTACCCGAGAGCGTCAACGTGTTGCCCGAACTTGCCGCTCCGATGGTCAGCTTGCCACCGTCTTTCAGGGTGAGATCGCCGTTGCTGATGCCCGCCGACAGCGTCAGATCGCCCGTGCTGCCCTCCACCGCCAGCTTCAGCGTGCCGTTCGTCACCGTCACCTCTCCCGTCGTCGCCTTGTTCTGGAAGGTCAGGGTGGAGCTTTGCGCACTTTCCGTCTCCTCCAAATTGATGTCCAGGGACTCCATCGTCATGGCGTCGCCGCTGAACGTGTAGCTGCCCTTCTGCACCGTCAGCTTCTTCACGTCCAGCACGTCATCCGTTCCGCCGTCCACGGTCACCGTCACCGTCGCTGCCGTACCGGCCAGAGTGGCATCGTATTTCTCCGCGTACGCGGTTGTTTCACCATCCCCACCCTTGAATTTCCACCCCGTGGTCGTTGCATCCCATTGCAAACTGTCTGCACTCCCGTCCCACACATACCAGCCGTCGGCGGCCAGTTTGAACGCCAGCTGCCCCTTCTCGTTGAGCTCCACCGTGTAGGGATTCCCGGCCGCCCCCTCGATGGTCACCTTCACGTCCGTGTTGCTCAGGCTCAGGCCGCTGCTTTCTCCTCCGAACAGATCCCAGTACCTCGTCTCATCGCTCGTGAGACCGCTCAGGTAGCTGGCGACCTCCTCGCCGTCCAGCTTGATGGTGAGTTGCCCGCTGCCCGTGTGGGTGAGTCCGACTGACGAGCCGAGCGTCAGTTTCGTGCCTTTCTCGCCCACATGCACCTTCATGGCAGCGGCATCCGTCCAGACGAAGCTCGTGATCCCCGTCGCCTGCAACGCACCGAAATCCGCCTCCGCGCCGCTGCCCAAGGACAGCTCGGTCAAGCTGCCGGTCACCGCCGAGGTGTTCGCGATGGTCAGCTTGCCGTTCACGACGAGTCTCTTGCCGCCTTCGCCGCTGAGGGCCAAGTTGTTCAGCGTGACGCCCGCCTTATTCGCAATCTCCAGCGTCCCGTAACTGAATGACACCGCGCGATACACGGTGGTCGCCTCCTCCCCGCCCAGCACGAGCTTGGCGGTGCCCAGGGTACTTGTTGTGTCTTGGATGGCGATCGTCTTGCCGTCATTGCTTGTGCCGCCGCCGTACGTTCCGCTCAAGGTGAGCGTGCCGCCCGTCACGGTCACGTTGCCGTTCACCGCGCCGGAGAGCATCTGCGATCCGCTGCCCGTCTTGGTGATGTTCACGTTCACCGCGCCCGCGTAGTCCGCGCCCGCGCTCGTTCCGTTCAGGGAGAGGGTGAACGCCGAGTTGCTCGCGCCGCTCACGCTGCTGCCCGTCGCACTTCCCGACAGCGCCCCGATGCTCGCGGACGTCGAACTCGTCCCGTCGCCCAGAGTCAAGGCGCCGTTGTCGCCCAAGAGGATGACGCCCGCGTCGAAGGTGGAGTCCACCTTCTTCACCGTGACCGCGCCCGTCACGTTCAGCGTGCCGTCCGCGCTCCCGCCTTTCAGAGTCTCAATGATGCCCGCCGTCAGCTCGAGAGTGCCGCCATACACCGCTGCGTCGGTCAAGTTCACGTTCTCCGCACCGCCGGAAAGCTTCAGCCTGCCCTGCGTCACGGTGACATTCCCCGTCACGCTGCCGGAGAGGATCTGCTTGTAACCCGTATCCGTCCCGGAGAAGGTGATGCCGCCGGACATGGATCCGCCGAAGGTGAGATCCGCGTCGACGCCCGTTCCGCCGGTCAGCACGATCTTGCCGCCCTTGGTCGTGAAGTTGCCGTTGTCGCCATCCAGACGACCGATCTGCAGCGTGCCGCTGTCCACTTCCACAACCCCCGTGCCAGTGCCGCCGAACTCCAGAGAGGTGATTTCAAAGGTGGTCACGCTGCTTCCTTCCGCTACCGCCAGCTGCAGGGTGCCGCCTTGCTCCACGATCGCATGACCGATCGTCCGCGTGGCAGTGTCTCCGCTGGCGGTCACCTTCAAATGCGCGCCGTCGCCGACGTCAAAGATTGCCGAGCCGTCCGTCGTCCCGGTGAAGTTCAGATTCCCCGAGCCGACCTTGAGCGTGACCCCCTTGCCGAGCGTGGCCCCGAAGTCGGTGAATGACGGTTCTACGCCCCCCGCGGACGCCATCCCGTTGTACGTGAGCGTGCCGCTCTTGTAGCCGCTCGCGTCCTGCACACCCTCCACAGTGCCGCCCGTGCCGGAGATCGTCGTCACCGTCAGTCCGGCGTTCTCGCCCAGGACGAGCGTGCTGCTTGCGTTCACAAAGTTGAGCGTCCCGATCGTGTTGCTCGCGCCGCTCAGGCTCAGCTTCCCGGATGTGCCGCCGGATGATGCGCCGAGCTTGACCTCCTGCGCGTGCACGTCCCCCGTGAAGGCCAGCGCACCTCGATTCAGGGTGATGGTGCCGTTCGCCTCCCCTCCGTCCTGCGCGCCGAAGCCGCCGAGGGTCTGCGTCGTGTTGTTGTACGTCCCCACCGTCAGGTTGATGTGGCTGCCGATGCTGCCGCCCCAGGTCAGACTCTTGCTGCCGCTCAGCGTCAGCGTGCGCGTCGTCGCACCGTCCGAACTGACGATGCTGCCCGTGCCCGATGCGCCGCCGTCCCCGGCAACCTCAGCGCCCAGTCCCGCCAAGGTCTGATCCGCCCCCAGCTTCACCGTCCCGCTCTGCACGTTCAGGATGATCTGGCCGAAGCCCGTGGTCCCGGCCGCCGTATTTTTAGGCAGCTCCGCTCCCAGCGTCAGAGCCTCCGCGTTCTGGTTGCTCACGTTCACCGTAATCGGCGAGCTTCCCGACACCGTGACAGTCGTGCCCGTCAGCACCTCGACATTGCCCGTGAAGGTGAAGCCGTTCTCCAGCGTGAGGGTCGTGTTCGTGCTCTCTCCGCCGATCTGAATCGTACTCGAGCTGGCGGTCAAGCCGTTCAGCCCGGTCAACGCTCCTTTCAGCGTCAGTGTGCCGCCTCCGCTCAGCGTCAGCGTGTTCGAATCCTCATCGCTCTCGAGCCTCGAGACGCCGGTGATGGTCGCGCTCTCTCCCGAGTTCACCTGAACCGAGCTGTCCTGGCTCAGCACAATGCCGTGGTCCACGTTCTTGCCGCTCGTCACCGCCAAGGTCGCGCCGCTCAGGATAAACCTCGCATTCAGCGTGTCGTAATCGTAGGTGTAGGTGCCGTTATTGCTCAGCTCAATATCGCCGTCCCAGCTCGAGCTGCTCAACACATCACTCAAGTTGTGGCTACCCGTCAGGTCGAAGTTCAGCGTGCCCTCGCCCCCGTTGTGCAGGACCAGATTGTTGTCCAGCAAGCCCTCAGCCGTCAGGGTCAGCGTGCCCTTGATGATGATGTGCGCGCTGTTGGCACTGTCCGTGCTCGTTACCGCCAGCTTGCCCGCGCCCGACAGCTTGAGCTCCTGGCCCTCCTCAATCGTGATGGCCTGATCCACGGTGAAGGTGTCGGTCCCCGTCGTTCCAATGCTCAGGGTCAACGTGGAGGGAGTCTCCCCCTCACCCTTGCCGTAGATGGCGAGGCTGTGCACGCTCAACCCCGCCGCCAGGTCCAATGTCCCCGCCGCCGCGAGCGAGCCGTTCGCCGCGCTCAGGCTCTTCACCTTGCCGCCCTGTTGAAGCGTCAGGCTGCCCGCCGTGATGGTGATGTCCACGCCGTTCGTCTCGCTCAGCGCGTTCTGCACAACCAGATCGCCGCTCGTCACAGTCAGACTGCTCCCGCTGTACGTGCCGAGGGTGAAGCTCTTGTCGCTACCCTCTGCCGATGTACCTCCCTTGAACTCGAAGGCGGTGCCGATGCTTCCCGCGAAGCTCCCTTGCCCGCTGCTCGTCGTGTCCAACGTCAACTTGGCGGTGCCAGTCCCGGCGCTCAGAATCGCGCCGTCCGTGCCGCTCAGCCCCGTGGCGGTCATCGTCCCGCTCAGGGTCAAATTGGCGTTCAATGTCAGGGCGCCGACGCTGGCGTCGCTCCCGCCGTAGGTCAAGCCCGTGCCGCCCACGATGAGTCCCGTCACGGTCAGCCCACCGTTGTAGCTTCCGCCGTTCACGGTGATCGTTCCCGCGCTCGTCAGGCTGGTGTCCGTCGTTCCGGCGCCACCCAGTTGCGTGATGATGCTGCCGCCCGCGAGGGTCAGCGTGCCGCCGTCCATCGTCACGCCCGCAAAAGTCTGGGTCGCGGCCGTCAGGGTCTGGCTGCCCCCCTTCATCGTGAGGGTCAGATTCTCGACCTTGCCCGCGTAGCTGGGAATCTGTTCCCCGCCCGACGTGTTCTCGATGGTGATGGAACCGCTCAGCGTCGTCGCCCTGCCGCCTTCCGCGTCCACGCTGCCGCCGTTGATGCCCGCCACGGTCGCGCCGCCCTCCTTGCCGGACACCGTCGCGCCGTCGGCCAGCTTCACCGTCCCCTTGCTCGTGCCGCTGAGCGTCAGGCTCCCCTGCGCGGTGATCTCACCCGTGCTGGCGTCATCGCTGGCAAACGTGACGTCCAGACCTGTGCCGCCGTTCAGCGTGCCGCCTGTGCCGGCCTTCACCGTCGCGGATCCCGTGGCTGTCAGGGCTCCGCCGGACAGCTCAATCGTGCCGGTGTACCTCGTATCCAACGCCATGCTCAGCGTCACGTTCCCCTCCACGATCATGTTGCCCGCGCCGGACACCCCCTGCGTCACGGTGGTGGTCACGCCGAATGTCACGTCGTCGTTCAAGGTCAGCGTTCCCGCCACCTTGATGCCGTCGGGCGTCCCGTTCTCCGTCTTTTCCGTGAAGGTGTAGGTGGCGAAGCCCTCGCTCGCCTTGCCGATGGTCAGGTTCTTCACGTTCACCTCGCCGTCCACGTTCACCGTCAGCGTGTCGCTGCTATTCGTACCGAGGAACAGAACGCTTCGCGTGGCGGCGAATTCGGTATGCTGCGCGTCCCAATCCGTATCCTCCCCGGTTCCCCCGCTCGCGGACCAGGTCATCTCGGTCTTGTCCGACCCGTTCCAGGTCAGCAGATCCTTGCTCGAGGTGAAGACGATGTGACCGCTCCCGTCCAGCTTCGCATCCCAGGCGTCGCTGCCCTCAATCGTGAAGGTGAGAAGATCCTTTAGCGCGGTGGTGTCCACGGAAGAGCCCCCGAAGAGATTGTACTGCTTCGAGTCCTGACCCAGAATGCCCTCAATGTCCGAGTACGTCAGGGTGATGGTCAGCGACTTGCCCGTCAGATTCGTGGCCAAACTCGATGCCATCCCGCTGGCAAAGGTGACGCCGCCGGTCCCGCCCTTCAGCAAAATGGCCATGCCCACGTTCCCGTCTTCGCCCAGCTCCAGGCTTGCCGCATTCAGCACGCCGCCGTTCAGCGTCAGCGTGCCGTTCAAGGTAAGGGTCGCGACGCTCGCGCCGCTCGTCCACGTGTCGATGCTCAACCCGTCCGTGCCCACAACGAGCTTGCCGCCCGAGGAGGCGGCCTCCAGACTCGCCATGCTGCCGCTCAAGGTCAGCGTGCCTCCGCCGAGTTTCACGTTCCCGAGCGTCTGACTGCCCAAATGATGCGTGCCGTCGGTAATGTCCACGTTCGCCTTGCCGCCCTCCGTGCTGGAGGAAATCGTGCCGCTGTACGTGTCGCCCGTGCCGGTGAGGGTCAACGTGCCGCCCACGGTCAGAGTGCTACCGCCGTTTCCTTTCAGCGAGCCGAGGCTCAGGGCGCCCGCGCTCGTCACACTGCCGCTCTGAATGTCCAGCGTGCCGGTGAATTCGCTGTCCTTCGTGCTGAAGATCACGGATCCGCCCGTCTCCACCGTGCCCTTGCCTTTCACGCCTGCCAGCGCGCCGCCGCTCACCTGCAGGGTGCCTTCCACAGTGTTTTCCGTCCCGCTCAGCGTGTAGCCGCTGCCGAGATTCAAGGTGGCGCCGCTCCCCACGTTCACGCTCGCCGCCTGCACGGTTCCCCCCAAGGTGTGGGTTCCGGCGGTGACGCCCAGCTCGCCGCTGAGATAAATGCCTTGTCCAAAAGAGTGCGTTTCGTTGCCTGTCAGAGTCAGGGCGCCCTTCTTGCTCTCCGCGCTGCCCAAATCGTGGTCTCCCGCCAGGCTTCCGACGCTCAAGGTCCCGTTCCAGGTGATGTCGCCTCCGTTCAGCGTGAGGGTCTTCTGGATCGCCGCGCCGCTGCCGGTGAAGCTCAGCATGCCGCTGCTCAGCGTCACGTTGTCTTGAATGACGTTGCTCGTCCTGCCCGCCAGCGTCAGTTGGCCGCTCAGCGTGATGTCCCCGGTGATGAGCACATTCTCTGCCTTGCCCTCGCCTTCCTCCGCGCTGCCCAGCGTCAGCGTGCCGCCCGTCACGCTCAGATCCGCCGCCTGGAGAGTCAATTTCTTGTCGTCGTCATTCGCGCCCGTGATGCTGAGGTGTCCGGAGCTGACAGTGATCTTCTTGCCGCTGCTCACCTTCCCGCTCAGGGTGAAGTTCGCGTCCACGCCGCCCTCGTACGTGAAGGCCGTGTCCACCGCGCCGCCGAAGCTGCCCGTGCCCGTCGTGTGCTTCAAGGTCAGACCGCCCGCGCCGGTGATGCTGCCGCCCGTGCCGCTCAGGGAATCCGTCGTGGTCGCGGCGCTGAGACTCAGCGTGCCGCCGCTGCTCAGCTCCACAGCCTTGAGGTCGCCGCCCTGCGTCAGGGTGGCCGTGCCGCCCGTCACCTTGAGCGTGCCCGTGTACGCCGCCGCGCCCGCACCGCTCGCTTTCTGGTCGAGCTTGTTCTTGAAGTTCACCGCACCGCCCGCCACGGTCAAGGCCTCGCTTCCCTTCACGCTGCCGTTGAAATTCACCGTACCGTTGAAGCTCGCCCCGGCTGTCAGATTCAGCGTCCCTTCCACGGTCAGGCTGTTACCCTCTCCCTCCTCCGCTGCCTCAAACTCGTAGCCCTCTGCCTCCACCGTCATGTCGGTCACCTCGATGCCGCCGCTGAAGGTGATCTTCTGCTGCTTCGTGCCATCGCTCCCGAACACGACATTGCTCTTGCTCTCAAAGGTCGACTCGGAACCGTGCTCGCCGACGTTCCAGTCGAGATCGTCGTCGCCCGTGGCTTTCCAGTCCGAGCTCGAGCCGTTCCACACGAGGTCTCCATCCGCCTTCACGTAGTTCAGGTAGCCGTCATCGTCCACAAAGAGGTCGTACGCGCTGAGCTTGCCTGCGTCCGCCGCGATATCAAAGCCGATCTTCCCCGCCCAGCCTTTGCCCAATCCGGGCGCGTTGAAGAGCTGGTACTTGTGGTCGCTGTCCGCCGTCAGCGCGCCCAAGATCTCCTTCGTGATGTGCAGACTCAGGCTGTGCGAGCCGTCTTCTCCGAGCCCGGCCAAGCCGCTCAGACTGCTCAGCGCGATGCTCGTGCCGCTCAGATCGCCCGATGATCCATCGCTGCTCAGCGCAAAGGTCAGGATGACATTGTTCGTCAGGGTCACGGCGCCGAAGTCAAAGGCGCTCGCTCCCAGAGCCAGATTCGCGCCCAGGCTCAGGCTGCTGAGTTTGGTGCCCGCCGCCATCGCATTGATGGTCGTTGCTCCGTTCAGCGTCAGTTTCCCGGCAGCGCTAGTCGCCCCGGCCGTCAAAGTCTCGATCTTCCCGCCCGCGCTCAGCGTCAGCATGCCCGTGCCGCCGCTCACGTCCAAATTCTTACCGGACTCCCCGCCGAAAGCTGCCGTCAGCGTGACGTTCCCGCTGCCGCCGTAGGTCAGATGCGTGTCGAGGGCCGCCTGGACATTGCTCAGGGCAGCGCTGTTCTTGAGCGTGAGGGTCCCCGTTCCGCTGATCGCGCTGTTCGCGTCGCTCGTCAGGGTCTTGACCGTGAGGTTGCCGTTCAGCGTCAGGGTGTTCGCTCCCATCGACAGGGTCGTCACGTATCCCGTGCCGCCGTAGGTGAACGCGCCGCCCAGGGTCAGCCCGCCGAGCATGCTGCTCTCGCTGCTGCCCAGCGTCCCCGCAAAGTTGCCGTCCTTCACCGTGAGCGTGCCCGTGCCGGTGATGCTGCTCCCTGTCTGGTTGCCGTTCAGCGTGCCGACCGTGGCATTCGCGCTCACCGTCAAGTTGCCGCCGCTGCTCTCACCGTTCAGGTCGATGGTCTGCGCCTCCAGCGTCGCGGCCTTGTCGCTTTTCAGATTCAAATCCAGCGTCGCCCCGTCCGCCACCGCGAGAGTTCCCGCCGTGGAGTCCGCCGCTATCCCGAAGCCGTTGCCGAAGCTCAGGGTCCCGCTCTTCAGCGTCAGCGTGTGCTCCGCCAAATCCAAATCGCCGTTGTAGGTGGACTTCCCGATCCCTTGCGCCGCAATCGACGCATTCCCCGCCAGGGTGATGTCCCAGGTCAAATTGACGTTGGGCTGCTCGTGCGTCACGCCCTCGTCATCACTCACCGCCCGACCCCACACGATGGCCTCCTTGCTGCTGTCGGCAGCTCCGATGGTGATGCTGTGGTCCTTCGTGCCCTCCAGCGAGGAGTACAGCTCCAGCTGACTCGCCCCGTCCAGCACGAGATTGGTCACGCTCAGGATGTTCGTCACATTGCCCGCCGTGATCGACGTTCCATCCGGTCCTATGTAGGTCCCGGTCACCGCGCGCAGCGTGGTGCCGTTCTTCAATTCGAGCTTCGTCAGCGCGCCCTCGGTCGTCCCCAGCAACGCGCGCACCAGGCCGTTCGACCCGCCGGTGGTCGTGGTCACCAGCTCGCCGAGACCGTCCCAAACCATTGTGCCCTCGCCCGTGACGACGCTCTTGCCGAGCTCCGTCCAACCGTTCTTGCCATCCTTCGTGATGGTGATCGTGCTGGATCCATCCACGGTGACCGCCCCCAAAACTTTGTTCCCGCCGCTGCTCACCGTCAGATTCGCCCCGTTGCTGATGGTGATCCCCGCGCCCTGAATGACGGCGTTTGTTCCCTCAAACGTGACCGCCGTGCCCGAGCCGCTGATGGTGATCGCGCTGTCCTCCCACGTGATTTGGCTCAACGCCTGGAGCGTCACCTGCCCGCCGCCGGAAATCGTGCTGCCCTGCAACACAACCTTGTTGACGCCCAGTCCGGATTCCTCGGAGAGCTCCAAACTCGCCCCGCTGCCCACGCTCACACTCTTCAAGGTCAGCGTGATGCTCTCGGCAGTCTGATCCTCCTTCTCCCCGAAGGTCACGCTCGCATTGTCCTTCACGGTCAAGTCGCCGCCGATGGTCAAATCGCCCGACAGGACGAACTGCCACTCCGCGTGATTCCCGGAGCTGTCCTCGCTGATGTCCTCCACCGTGACGTTGCCGGTCTTGATGCCGGCCGCCACGTTCACCGTCGCCAATTTCGTCGTGGTGTCAAAGGTGACGTTGTCGTCGTTGGCGAAGATGAGGTTGGTCTCCACCTGCTCCTCCGTGTCGGCATTGTCCCACTGCTGGGTCGTGATGTCCCACGTGAGGCTGTTCTTTTCCGCCGAGAGATGCCCGATCAGGTTGCTCGGCGCAGCTTTCTCGATGCCGAGGTGCCCGTGCTCATCAATCACGAGCTTCTGGTCCGCCGTTTCCCCTTCCACGTGCACGTGCTTCAGGAAATCTGCAAAAACGGTCTCCGAGGTGTCATCCCACCCGGTCACATCCAAAAAGGCGATGTGCGACAGACCGGACGTCAGCGTGCCCCAGCCGGTGATCTCGATCTTGAAGCTATCCCCCAAAGCGACCAGCTGAGCCATCTGATCCTTCGTCATCTTCAGCGCGAAGCCGCCGATTCCCGTCTCCTCGCCCTTCTTGACCTCGCGACCGACGGCCGAGATCTCCAGGGTGTACCCGTCCGTCGTCGTGGGTGTTCCCAGCGCGAAGCTGCCGCTGAACCCGGAGATGTCCAGGAAGCTGTGCCGCGTCAGGGTGTCGTAGCTCGCGCCTTGCTGTCTCGTGTTCGCGCCGATCTTCAACCCGTTGAACGTGAGCGTCTTCCCGGAGCCGCCATCACCGCCGCCGCCCGTCACCTGCAAGCCGCCCGACAGAGTCGCGCCTGCCGCAAAGGTCAAATCGGCGTTCGTCACCGTCGCGCCCGCCGCTGCCGTGCCTCTGGTCAGCGTGCCGTTCACGGTCAACGTCCCCTTCACCTCCAGGGTCCCGCCCGTCACCGTGACGGTGGCGTCCTCGCCGCTCATCGTGACGTTCTGCAAGGTCAGCTTGTTCCCGCTCGCGCTCACCGCCTTGGTGAAGGTCATCGTGCTGCTCCCGCCGAGGGTGACGTCCCCGCCCTGCACGTCCACCGCCGCGCCGCCTGTCGTGTTGCTCCAGGTCCAGCTGCCGCCCTTCACGGTCACCTTCTCGGCGGAGATGGTTCCACTGTACGTGCCGCTCGCGTTGGAGAGCTCGATGCTGCCGGTCTTGGTGTCCGCCGCCGTCACCGCACCCGTGCCGGTCAGGCTCGTGAAGCCGTACGTCCCATCGTTGAGGGTCAGCGTGCCGCCCACGTTCAGCGTGCCGCCGATCGTGGTAGCCGTCCCCGTCCCGCCATCAAAGTCGAGGGTCAGTCCGCCGCTCGTGAGGGTGATGTCGCCCAGAACGCCCGTCAGCTCGCTGATGGTGATGCTGCCGGTGTTGCTTGTTCCGCCGCCGATGGTGAGATTGTTCTTCTCATCGCCGCTTTCCCCGGCGTTCAGCTTGATGACGCCGGTCACACCTGCCGCCGCCGTGATGGTGGTGGCCCCATCCAGCACGACCACGCGGTTCAGGGTCGCCCCCACGCCGAAGTGCAAGGCCCCACGGCTATCAGCGCTGTTCTCGACGTCCCCGTTCCCCGTCAGATGCAGGGTCGCGTCTTGTATCCCCGAGTCCAGCTTGCTCACACCCGCGGCCTCCTGAATCGCGAGGCTCACATTCTCACCCACGCACAAATTCGTGACGCCGGCCAGACGACTCGAGCTCGCCCCCGTCAGGTTCACCTTCACCTGGCCGCTCTTCGCCTGCAAATTCAAGCTGCCGAGGCTCGTCCCAAGAATCTTGTTGAGCACGTCCCCGAGGACGTACGTGGCGGATCCCACTCCCGCACTACCGGCGCCGCCCGGCGTCAGATCGAGGGTCAGCGTGCCGTCGCCGTGCACGCCCTTTGATTCACCGCCGAAATTCCAGCTTCCACTGGATATCTCCACCATCAACTCGCCGTTCTTCTGCACCTCGATGCCGCCCGCCACGCTGTACGTGCCGCTCCCGGTCGAGCTCAGGGTCAGCTTCGCCTTATCCGTCTCCCCGCCGCCAATCGTGAACTCTCCCGTCACAGTCAGCGAGTCATTATCACCCACTGTCCAGGTATATTCACCCTTATTCACCCCTACGTTCCCCGCCACAACCTCCCCATCAATGCTCACCGTCCCCTCCGTGCCGTTAAAGATAGCGTTGTCTTTGACGTCGAAAGTCAGCTTGTCACCGCTTCCTCCCTGGGTCCAGTTTTGATCACTCGAGCTCCACGTGCCGGCGCCATTCGCGGCGCTCCACGTCAGATCCCGGCTCGCGATGGCGATGGACAGCTTGCCCGTGTTATCCAGCGTGTAGCTCCAGGTCTCATGCTCGGAAATCTTGCCGAGAGCCCCTTGCAAGGCGGTTTGCAGGGTGGAAAGCTCACCCGCCTCCAGCGTCACACCCGCTCCCAACCGGAAGAGTTGGTACGTCCAGTCGTAACTCGGCGCAAACGTGTCCTCCGCGCTCAGCTTCAGCGTCAAATTTTCGCCGAAGATGCTCCCCGTCGGCGTCTCGCTCAGCACAATCGCGCCCGTGCTGTCGTTCTTAATGCTGCTCAAGTCAAGCACGCCGGAGCCGCCCGCAACGCCCTCCAACATCGCGCTCGCGCCCAGCGTCAAGGCCCCCGCCGCGTTCAAATGCACCGTGCCTGCCACATCCAGCGTTCCATTCACCGTCAACCCGCTGGGCACACCGCCGGTCGCCCCGCCCTCAATCGTCGCGCCATCCAGCTTCCAATGCCCGTTCTCCAGCGTCACATGCGCGCCGCTCGCAATCGTTCCCGAGAATGCCGCCGCGCCGTCCGCAGCGTTCGCGCCGGTGATCGTCAAGGTCCCCGTGCTCGAGCCGATCGTGCCCGCGCCGCTCACCCCCGCCAGGCTCAAACTGCCGCCCGTGCCCGCTTTCAGCGTCATGCCGCTGCCAAGATCGATGGTGGTGTTGGCGGCCGTTCCCGTGAGGGTCGCCTCCGCCGTGCCGGAACCCTCGCCGCCCACGGTCAGTTGCAGCGTACGCGCCGTGCCGCCCTCACCGACCTGAGTCATGGCGGCCGTCAAGCTCCCGCCGTTCGCCAGCGTCACCTGGCCTCCGCCGACGCCTGCGCCCAGCGTCTTGTTGTTCACAAGCGTATTGCTCCCCGAGAGGTGAATGATGCCCCCGTTGGTCACGGCGAGGCTGCCCCCGTAGGCCTCCTGGCCCAGGGCGGCGGCCGCCAGCGTCAGCTCACTCCCGCTGCCCGCCGTCAGCGTCCCTGTCCCCCCCAAACCGCTCGCCGCCACCGTCAGCTTCAAGTTTGTGACATCCATGCTGCCGTTCACGGTCAAGGCCGTCAGCTCCGCGCTCGAAGTCCCCGCACCGGTCGTCCCCTTCACCGTCAGACCCGTCACGCTCTCGTCCACGGTCAGACTGCGCGTTGTTCCCTCGCCCGTCGCCAGCGTGAACTCCCCGCCGCTCGTCACCTGCAAGGTTCCCTGCGTGAGCGTCACCGCCGTGTTGCTCTCCGCCGTCCCCAGCGTCCCCACCTTCAAAATTCCGCCACTGCTATTCACCGTCACCGTGCTTCCCGTCACCTTCCCGCTCAACGTCTGAATCCCCGCCCCCTCATACACCAAATTCGCCGACACATCCCCGGCATAGCTCTTATCCTGCCCCGTCGTCTGCAACCTCAACGTCCCGCCGCCGGTGATGGAGCCATGTCCTTCTTGCCCCGCTATGTCAGCAAGCGACTCCGTGACGGTCAAGGTCGTGTTATTCCCAAGTTGGACGCTGCCTGATGTTCCCCCCACGCTCAGCCTCCTTACCGATGCCGAGATCGCATCGCTCGAATCCTGCATCGCCAGCGTCCCGGTCACTTCCACCGTGTTGCCAAAACTGGCTTCATTCCCCAAGTACATCCTGCCCGTCAACTTGACAGTTCCGCTGCCTCCCGAACACACATTCCCCTCAAACACTTGGTCTGTCGTGGCTTGGCCCGATATGGTCAAAGTATTGTAATTATAATTCACGACTACCTTCCCCTTCCCATACAGAACCGCGATTTCTGCACCGCCTCTCCATTGCAGCAACTCAGTGGTACTGTTTGAAGCGCCCAAGTGAATCGTCATGTTTGAACAGGTTCCCGCCAAATACAACTCGCCTCCAGTCACCTCCGTTGCCGTTTTCGATGTGAACACGGAGCCGTCACCCATACGAAAATGCCCACTCGTCACGGTCAGATTCGCCCCCGTAAATGTCCCACTGTACGTGAAATCATTATTCCCGCTCCCGGCATACTCCAAGTTCGAGGCAACCGAGCCCGAGAAACTTCCCCCATTTCCGGTCAGTTTCAACGTCCCCGTCCCCGTCCCCGTCACGCTGCCGTTGCCGCTCAACCCGACAGCCTGCACATGACCTCCACTCCCCAACGCCAACTCCGTCTGCTCCGCCAGGCTGATCGTACCCCCAATGCTCACAAACCCGTCGGCATCGAAGCCCGTCCCGCCGCTCAGCGTCAGCTTGCTGCCATTCCCACTCAACGTGGCGTCCCCCGTGAACGCTCCCACCCCGGTGAACGTCAACTCGCCACCCTCCACGGTCACGTTCCACAGCTTGCCAAAGTCAGTAGCCGTGAATTTTTGCGTGGCATCCCCCTTCTTTTTCAGGCTGACGAAGTGGGTACCCGTTGTATTGCCGCTAGAATTTACGAATTTGGCTTTAGAATCAGCCTGATCGTTCTCACCGGCTTCAATCACAAGGACAGGGGATGCATCGAATCCATAGTCCTGAATTTCCCCTCCATCGCCGTTCTCTTCATCGCCGTACAGGTACTTCACACTTACTTCCCCTGATGTGGTGCAGGCCACATACATCGCTGCGCCACTTCCCATCTTTACGCCCACATCACTCAACGCGGCGTTTTGCGGATGACGGGCGTCGGTCCACATCCACACCGCGCCTTGCTTGATCTCCAGTGTCCCGCCTAGCCCGCTCGCTCCTTTCGCCGTATTCACCGCGAGGCTTGGAGATAGTCTTATGACCCCGGCTGTCTTTGTCCCGCCTTCCCCTTCCAGTCCGTCCAGAATGAACGTATGCCCATTCAAGTTCAGCGTTCCCTGGAGCATGGAAGCTGTGTTGTTTCCTGCCCGCCAATCCGTCTTCCATGTCAGGTCCGCGCCCATGTTGATGACGCCGGTGGTTTCGTTGATGTTGATGTTTGCTCCGCTTTTCTGTTGAATCACTCCACCTTGACCGAATGTGACGCTCCCATTAAGGTTCAAAGCTCCCGCCTCCACGGCAATCGTTCCCGAACCACCAGACTCCACTGTCCCGCCCAGCGTCAAAGCAGACGCTCCCTTCTTCGTGAACGTATGACCTCCCAACGCCAAACTTCCTTCCTGCGTCACGGCGCCGCCTGCCACAAGCTCAAAATCGCCCTCCAACGTCAGACTCGATCCCGCATCGAACGCCAGCGTCCCCGCCTGCACATCGATCTTTGCATTTCCCGTACCCGTCTTCACTTCCCCCTGCAAGGTCAAAGCAGCTGATCCTTTTTTGACGAGCGTCAGACCATTCAGGTCTAATGCCCCGTTCAACTTGGTCGCTCCTGAGACCTCAACGTTCACCGTCCCTTCTCCTGTCAGACTGATTGAAGGAGTATTCTGAGTACCGTCACAACCACCTGTAAACAGCAACGCCGCAGTCGTACTACCCCCCGCCTGCAGCTCAATCACAGCGTCATCGTCGAAAAATGGGGTCCCATTTTTTATGCTTCTTATGTTAAAGCCTACCCACAGTTGACTTCCATTTTCTACGACAATCTTGCCGAGCTTATGAAGATTCACCGCGAGATCATCACCCTCTGAATAAATGCAAAACGTCGTTCCATCTCGGAGCACAAGACTACCGGGCGCCTGACCATCTGTGACACTACTGACAAGTTTCTTAAGAAGCATTGAGGCAATTTTGGGCCGCGCATTACTATTGCTGGTTGACCAATATGCTTGAACATGTTTCAAGACAAGGCTGCCGCCATTTCCCGTTACACCTTCTCCTATCTCAAATCGTCCTGTTTCTGTCTCGTAATTTGTATATTCGAAAGCAGTCGTTCCATCCACCACGAACTCAGCTCCTTTGCCCAACGTGATTCCTCCCGTAAGATGTAAGTTTCCGTTCCCCGAAAATGTCACCGAGCTGTCGGCGGATATGCTGATGCCGGACGCCGTTAAATTCCCCCCTCCTATGACTGTCACTGTTTCCTGTCCGCCGTCGTCTTGAGATGGTTGTATTCCCCCACCTGAGAATTCGACATGAGCCTCTTTCCCCTCCGAACCAACGGCAATGACGCTCTCCACGGTGATGGTATCCATTTCACCCGCCAGATCAAACTTCCACGTCCCCTCCTGTACCGCCATCGCTCCCGGCAGCACCGCTCCGCTCACCGTGATGGTGTGCAGCGTTTCGCTTCCTGAGGCGGTGAACGTCACGCTGTCCCCATCATAAAACCCGCCGTCCTCACCTCCGTCATCCCACGGTTTGGTCCCGTCGCCCTCTGTATAAGTTTTCCACGTCCCGTTCGAGTAGTCGGTTGCATCCCACGTCAAGGCATGCCCCGTCGTCACCGTCAGGTAACCGTTGGCATTGATGCTCACAGTGCCTCTGCTATCCGTATCCTCGTCCAACATATTCTTCAGCCAATTCTTCAGGTCGGCTTCAGCGGCGTTTTGCAGACCGGTCGGATCAATCAACCGATACCCCTGCCCGGTCGTCGCCCCCACCAACGTGAGCGCCAGCTTCCCGCCGGAAGCCATGGTGACCAGCGTATTGTACACGTTCTGACTCAGCTTGAGCGCCCCAAGCGTGTTCTCTTCGGCCACGTTAATCATCAACGTAATCGACTTATCCGCATTCCCGTCCGAGCCGCCGAGGAAGTCGGAATTCAGCGCCGTCAAATCCAGCTGCGTGTTCCCCGAAAAGCTCCACGTATTCGCCCCCGCCACGCCGACCGTCCCCTGCAACGCCAGGACACCGCCGCTCAAGGTCAGCTTCGTCCCGCTGAAAGCCTGCGTCAACGTGAACTTCTTCGTCCCGTCCGTCCCGGCATAAGCCAGCTCCGCCGCGCTGATCGTTCCCTCATACTTTCCTCCGCCCTCCTCGTCTCCGCCGTACGCCAGCGTCAGCTTGGCATCCGTGCCGCTCAACGTCACCGTCCCTTCCCCTTTCAAATCCCCCACACTCAGACTCCCCGCCGTCAGCGTGAAAGAGGAAGCGGTCTCCCCCTTGGTCTGCAGATCCAACGAAGCGAGACCTCCGAAAGCAGCATTGACCCCTGCCACCGTCAGAGTACTGCCCTGCAACACCAGGTTGCCCCCGGTTCCGGACAAGCCTGTTGCGTTTGTAATTTCCCCATCCGTCACGTCGGCCAAAGTCAATGTAGCCCCCTGCCCGATGGTGACTTCGCCACTGGCAAGGAAAAGATCTGAGACCACCAAGGAGGAGGAGGAGGCCAACATCACACTCAACCCCGATTCAATCTTAAATTTGCCATTTTCAGCAAAAACGACATTAACCCCACTACCAACTTCAACGCTTCCACAGCTTGGAGCATTGAGCTTCAAAGTTCCCTTGAAATTAGTTCCATTAAAGCCGCTTTCAAAATGCACTCCTGATGTGCTGGTACCGGTGCCGTTTCCAATTTCGAGCGTACCTTCTCCTGTCAGCTCACAGACCAAACTCAGATAGCCGTGGTAATCCTGATAATACCTTGAATCCCACACGGATACTGAGTCCTTCTTGAGTTCGATGGCTGTAATGTTTGAACCATAAGACAAACATCCTCTTCCATAAAGTGTTCCCCCATCCATGACCAGTTTTTCGACATATGGTCGGTTGGAAGGGTTCCATTTCGACATGGCTAATTCCAGCCTGCCCCCTTTTTGAACCACGATCTCAGAAGCACAGATTGCATTCTCCTCAAAGTCGCTATCGGTCAACGTTAATGTAGTCGTAGTACTTCCACTGTTTCCCCTAAGCACCACTTTTGCAAATTTTCCGTCTGCGGCTTTCGTGAATAAGTCCCTCTTGAGTTCCCCGGCGTCCGTGAACGTTATCTCGCCTGTCGTACCTGAGGCTTGGAATGTCACACCGCTGCCAATGATCCCCGTTAAGGCAAGAGAGCCGCCCACGGTAAAAGTGACATCACCGGCAGCGCCCGAGGCGAAGCCTCCCGCCGTCAACGAAGCGCCCTGGGCGATCGTCACGGAAGAAGCGTTCTTGCCGAGCGCAAGTTCCCCCGCAGTCACCGACACCTTGTCCCCGAACGTGACCTGAGCGGCGTTCAAAGCGAGCGCCTCGGTAATCGTGATGGTCTGCGACGAGGCGTCGCTGGCGTTGAAAGTGTAGCTGGCGGAATTGTCCTCCGCCTTGCCCACGGCCAAGTTCTTCATCGAAATGCCATCTCCCTCGCCATTGACCGTCACCCCAATGGACTTATTTTCACTTGGTTCACTTGGAGTACCCTCTAGGTACACGTCTTGATTGGCGAGAGCCATGTTCTCCGCCGACCAGCCGTCCCCCTTCGTCCCCGATTGATCGCCGAGCGTCAGGGAGCTGGATTCGCCGGTCCAGATCAGGTTGTCGTTGTCATCCCATACCAACTTTCCATCCTGCATTTGGAAATTCGAGAATTCGTCTGTCGCCGTTCCCGTCAATTCAACCTCAATCCTGCCTTCAAAGGATTGCTGCCAGCCCTTCACCAGCGTGAGGTCGCCACTGCGACGGTGCAGACTCTTCAGCAAGTCCGCGTCAACAACCAGCTTCAACTTGCCGGAATCCGCTTCGGACAAGCTCACACCGTTCAAATCCAAGCTCTGCCAATCCAACCGCTTCCCCGCCGTCGCAGCAGCCGCACTCGCCTGCGTGAAGGTCAGCGTATTGCTTTCGCCGTACAAAGTCAAGGTGCCGCCCAGCGTCAAATCCCCGCTGGCCACATACAACTGCACGCTCTGCGTCCCGCTCCCCAGCGTCAAGTTGTGAAGCGTCCCGTTCACCCCGCCTTGCAAAGTCAGGCTCCCTGCCGTCACCTTCAACGCCCCGCTGTTCTCCACCGTCAATGCGCCGGATATGACCGCGCCACTACCCGTTGCCGCAAATTCCAGGGTGCCGGCCGATACCGTCACGTTCGTGCCGATCGTTTTCTGCGCCGTGAACTTCAAGGTCCCATTCCCCGTCTTCTTCACCCCCACCTTCGCGTGGCTCGTTGCATTCTCCGCAAAGCTGTAATCCCAGGAACCGATCGTCACCGGATTGTTCGCATCATCCACCTGGAAGACGAGATCGGCGCTCGCCGCCTCATTCGTCAGAGCAAATTCCGCCTTGGTGTTGTCGCCGTCCGCTTCGAATCCCTTGACGACAAGATCAGCCCCCAACACCAACTGCGCTCCCCATGCCGCCAGGAGCGTGCCAGCCGTGCCGCCCTTTTTCAGGGTAAGGACGGTGGTGTTGCTGTTGTTGCCGCTTCCGAATACGGTGAGCTTCCCACCTATGTCCAGACCATCCTCAATGACGTAGCTTGCTACGCTGCGAGTATTCGCGCCAGCTGCATCAAACTGCACATTCCCCGCGCCCGTCAATCCTTTCTGGAACGTGATCGTGTTTCCCGCGCCCGCGTTCAAAACCAGCGTTCCCTCCGCCACCTTGAAACCCCGAGCCAACGTGCCGGCACCGGTCAGAGTCAGCTGACCGCTTCCGGCCTTCCCGTAGCCTGCGGCCCCGGCGTACGCCGTCTCTCCTCCGACCGCCGTCGTAAAATCGCTCAGGGTTTTCGAGGCATTCTCCGAGACATTCAGCAAGATGGACCCCGAGGTGATGCTGGCGCTGCCGGTCGCGCTGAGGCTCCCCACGGTCAGGTCGCCCGTGAGAGACAGGGAGGCTCCCTCCGACAGAGTCAGCTGGCCTTCCACACGGCTTGAAGCCCCCAAAGTCCACGTGCCGCCCAGGGTGACGTTGGTCGATCCCGTGCTCTCGAGAGCTTGCAAGCTGCCGCCGCCGGACATGGTAAGAGCGCCTTCGCCGGACACGTTGAGTGTCTTCCCGGATCCACTCACCTCACCGGACACGGTGAAAGCGGCGGCGGAACCCGAGAGGGTGACGGAGAGATCGTCAGATCCGTCGAGGGTGAGCGAGGCGGCTGTGAGGGAGCCGGAAAGTTCCAGAGAACCGCCGTTGGTGAGGGTCATGCTCCCGCTCCATGTGTTGCCTGCCCCCTTCAGCGTCAGCTTGGCGCCATCCACCGTGATTCCTCCGTTCTGTGTCGCTCCGCCGACCAGGTTGCCCTCCACCGTTGTATCGACCTTGAATGTCGTCGTTCCGGTCGCAGTGTAGTCAAGCGTCAAGCTCCTTGCAATGGTGATGGACGCGTCTGACACGCCCTCATTGGCCTCGAAAGTGTAGCCCCCGGCCGTCACGGACATCTCAACTGCCGCCTGCGGACCGGTCAGCTTGACCTCCTGAGTCACCGAGACCCCCGAACCAAATGTGACATGGGAGTCCGGATCATAGGCGCTGGCTTCGCCGTTGCTCAAGAAATCTTCTCCGGTTCCCCACACGTCCTCGTCCCCGCCATTCCACGTCAAACCACTCACCTCACTCTTCTCCGAGATGGTGATGGAGCCCGAGTTGCCGAACGTCGCGGTCTTCCCGGTTCCTCTCGCGTCGAGTTCGAAGTATTGACTCAAGTCGATGTCCTGACCCACCCCGGTGAAAAGACTATAAGCGCTCTCTGCAAAGTTCGCCAAATCCGCCAGCTTGATCGTGAGCTTGTTCCCGCCGCTAAATCCTGTGAAGCCGGTGAGGTCGATCGTCACGCCGCCGGTCATCGAAATGGCGAGAACCGCCGTGGAATCGGTCAGGCTCCATGCCTCCGCCTTCAAGGTTCCCCCGTTGATCTCCAAGTTCGCCCCGCTTCCCAAAGTCAGGGTGCTGATCGTCCCGCTGATTTGCCCCACGCTGACCCTTCCTTGCACGGTCAGCGCACTGTCCGAAATTTTCAAACGCGTCAACTCGTACTTCTCCGCCCCGGTCAGCGCCAGCGTTCCGCCCCCGGTGAACGCAAAGCTGCGCTCCAGACTCCCGCCGCCGGACAGAGTGACCGTCTGCGTCGTTTTCAGCCCGTAGCCGACTTCAGCGTCGACGGTGAGCTTGCCGCCGAAATCGAAAAGCGTCTTGAGGCCATCCATGGTCAACGACCCTCCCTCGCCCACGCTATCGCTTTCGTAAATCAAGTGCACATCCTGCCCCGCGTCCGCCATCTTTCTGAGTTGGATGGAACCAGAGCCAGCATCTCCGTTGCCATGGAACATGTTCTCTTTGACGATCAAGTCGCCGCCGAGGATGAGAGAGTTGCCATCGCCCACCCACTTCTGCTCAAAGCCCTGAATCGTTCCGCCCTTCTTCAGCGTGAGGGAGGCGTTGTTCACCATCCACAGATAAACGTTCTCCGCGGAGAATTCCGTCTCGATCACGGCGGTTCCACCGTTGCGGAACTTCCAATAGGAAGCCGTGCCCGTGCTCGTGAGCTCCAACTTCCCCCCGCCCTGAACGGTCAGAACATGGTCTGCCGTGTTGATATCCCAGACATTGCCGTCGCCAATCTCAACCTTCAGTGTGACGCCTGTCCCAAGTGCGATTGTCCTCGCCGCGCTCCATGTTCCTTCTTCGTCGCCGCTTTGCGCCGCGTGCATCTTCACCGTGGCCGCTTTGGCGCCGTCAACCAGGGAGAAGTCCGCCAGGCCGGTCACCGAGAGATCGTTGGTCATTCCCGTAAAATCGACGGTCACCCCATCCCCGAGCAACATCTTCGCCCCCGCTTCAAAAGTCAGGGCTCCGCCTATATTGACCGTGCTGGCGGCATTCGACTCACCCGCCTTCGCCGCCGTGGTGATCTGCATTTCTACGCTACCATTCAGCGTCAGATTGCTCAAAAACTCGAGATATTTCCCGTTTCCGACACGGATGTTCGCGTTGCTGGAAACCTTTGTCCCCGCACCGGAGAAGGAAAAGTCATCCAGCACCAGCGCCTCGAAAGTACTGTGCCCCGTTCCCGCGTGCAGATCGAAGGTGACGTGTGAGTCGTAGCTCCCCCCCAACGTGTAGTGCGTCGAATTCGTGCTCGCCTCAACGATGAGCCCGCCGAGGACGAAGTCGTAGACGGTGTTGCCTGTGGAGAAGTTTATAGCGATCCCCTTATCCCCTCCTTCCGCGCCTCCGCTTTCACCCTCATTGATGAGGCGTAACGTCTGTCCGTGCTTTTCTCCATTCTGCGACCAGAAATAACCGGAAAGCGCCTGATTAGATCCGTCCAAGGTGAAGCTGGTGTTGTTATTAGGGTGCCAATCGACATTGTCAGCGGTTTCAACTCCTCCGGTTGTGGCGTTCCATTTCGAGAGATTGTGCGCGAGAGACGAACCACTGACACCGGTGTTATGGAAAAACTCCGCCCCTCTGCCGACATCCCACGTCAGAATGCTGCCGGAATAATCCTGTGTGCTGCCGCCCTCCCCTCCGTAGTACTCTCCATGTTGGCTGTCCGTCGTCGTGCTTCCTGTCATAGACAGCGCAATGGTCGCGATGGCGTACGGATTGTCGGAGGAAGCGATGGCGGAGGGGGCGGCAGCGAGTTGGGGCGTGGCGTTGGCATCCGAAGCGAGGGGAGCTGTCGGAAGCGGAGCAAGCGCGTTGGCAGCGGAAAGCTCCTGAGGAAGTGTCGCGCCTTGGGGCGCGCCCGTCACCTCCGCGCGCGTGAGAGAAGGCTCGTCCTGGTCATCCACGAGACGGACCTCTTCTTCACCCGGCAAAGACGATTGCGCCGCCGTGCGAGAGGCCGTGCTCCACAGCATGGTGAAGACGCCCAGCAAGGCTGTGCCCGTGCTCACGGTTCGGGGTACACGGCGACGCGCAGCTAACGCGGCAAGGCAAGCCAACAAAGCCTTGCGGAGACCCGTAGGAAGATGAAGTTTCATCGCTGTTGTAAAGTCTGGAGATTCGTTGCCCCCAAGCCTGACAAGCCACGCCCCTCGCGTCTGCAGGTTGGGAGGATTCTCGGAGTTTACATCTTTTCAAAAGAGATGTACAGCAAATTTTTGCCCTCCCCGAAAAAAATTTTTCGACCCGTCTCCCCGTCCCTTCCCTCCCATGCCTCACCCCCCCTACACGACTAACCCCCAACCCCTCACCCCTCCCCCCATTTGCGTATCTCTTTTCAAAAGAGATGAACGGCTGGCCGCGCTGACACACTTTCGAGTACGAGGCTTGAGGGGGCGAATAACAAAAAGAAATTTTGCATTTTTTTCGCTTGGTGAAAAGGCGCATCTATTTCATCGTCAATTTTCCATAACTTTTTCTTCTGTACATCTCTTTTGAAAAGAGATACGCAAGCCCAGACGCCTTACCATCAACCCCTCATATCCAATAACACGACAAAATTTCATTTCCATCCCCAAGCAGCCGCACGCCCATGCAGTTGCCATGGACAATTTGTTGATCATGTGCGCCTTGCGCAGTTTTTTCGAACATAAGCGCGCACAACCTCCCGGGGAGATTCCTCTTTCCGACTTGGCAGGATATGTCAAGATTTGCCGCGTGGCATCGCGTGCAAAATCAAGAGGCGAGAGAAGCATCGGTGAGCAATCCCTCGTTGCAGAGGCGTCACAGCTTGAACATCATCTGACCGGAATCAGATGGGAGGGGAAAAGGGATCACGCTTATGATGGACCAGGGATTGACATGGGAATGGCTCCCTCCAGCGTGCCGTATGTTATGGAACTTATTCCGGGTGCCAAGGATAAAGTGAACGTCCGTTGAGGCAATAAATCCATTGTATTTTTCGAGAGTTGCCGCGCATGCGTCTTCATCTGAAGATCGGGTACGTCGAACCTTGCGAAAGAGGCTCCGTTTGAGCGAGAATCAGCAGGCGAACAGGAGTTGGCATGGGGTGAAGGGTTTGGAATCGATCAGCTCCGTCGCATGGAAACGAGAGATTTGCTCGAGTCGCTCAGCGAGAAGTCTCCTGTGGCACTGCCGGATGTTGGCTTCAAAGCACATGAGGGCGATCCGTTTTCCCTTTTCCATCTGCTCGACGAGACGTTGCAACACGGGCTCCATGCCGGGAAGGTCATGCTGACGGTATTCGTCAAAGAGTAAGTCGTAGTCCTCCTGAGTTTCCAATTTTTTTCGACGATTGCTTGCTATGCCAAGTTCGGGCAAGTGCTGATAGCGGAAATCCATCGCATGGCAAAGATCCGCCAACTGGTGTTTAGAGAACCCCTGCTTATGACTGAAAGGCACCCTGCGCACATCGCAGAGCGTTGTCACGCCTTTTTTCAGCAAGCTCTCAAAAAACTTCTCGATGCTCAGCCCCTCGTATCCTATTGTAAATAAGGCTCCTTCCTTGGCGCATTTCGGTCTGTTTTCCTCAATACGCCGCAGCGCCTCGGCATTTCCGGCAAGGAGTTGAGCCGCCCATTGGCTGTTGATAGCATAAAAGGGATGCTCCTTATACACACGTAAGGCCAGTTCTTCATCCGTTGCCCCGGCAGTTTCTTGAGCTATCTGAGCGATGCGGCGCTGGTCAGCCCAAGGCAAATCAGGCAAGGGTAAGGACGTGTTGAATTCGTAGCGTCCATTCTCTTTGCAGATGTATGACTCCTCGCGCAGCTTTTCAAAATCATAATCAGCAGTGAAGGAAAAGCAACCTCTGTGGTGCGGATAAAAGTCATAGGTGCTTGCCAAGCCGGCCTTTTTCTCCTTCTCAGCCAGAAAAAACAACCTTTTCTGCAAACCGAGCTTAGTGACCCCATCGCTCTGCGTAGCCAATACCCGGAGCAGAACATTTTGTTTCCTTGTCACCCGCATACGCCGCATTCTATCAGCCGCGCACTCTGTTTGCAAGCGCGTTTTTTACCACTGTGCTGAAGGTGTGGCGCAACCTACGCCACTATGCGGAGAATCAGACGGTGATGAGGTCGGGCTTTTGACGGAGGATGCGCAGGAGTTTGTAAGCGGCGGCATCCGGACGGCGGGCGCCGGTTTCCCACTTGGAGAGGGTGGATTGAGAAATGCCGAGCGCGGCGGCGAATTCTCCCTGATTGAGGCCGAGACTGCGGCGCAGGCTGAGGACGAGTTGGGCAGAGGAGACGTTTTTCTCTGCTCCGTTGATGATGATGAGGGCGCTGCCGGGCGGATCGTAGGGGATGCCGCAGGCGGTGCAGTTGGCGAGGGAGATTTCAGCGATGTCGTCGAGTTGAGAAGAGACGTCAGCGATGGTATCGCCATGGCAGCAGTTGGGAGCGATTTCCGGAAGCGATCCGATATAGCAGTTGTCCTCCTTGCTCCAGCGGATGATGCGCGTAAAGAGTTTGGCTGTTTTTTTAGTATTCTTTTTCATGGCGTGATTTTTCTACGGTTGCTATGGCCCGGCGTACTTCGCGTTCTTGATAGCGCCTGGCGTCGTCGTTGTCACGACATTTACGATTGACGATTTACGAATTACGATTTGTTGCTCATGTGCGCCTTGCGCAATCTTTAAGAAGTGGGCGCATGATAGCTCTTTGATGGGTGCGGAGTCAAGTAAAAATAGCACAAAAGGCAAGAAAAAAGTGAAATGTGCCACAACATTTACGATTGACGAGTTACGACGTCAATCGAAAATCCCCATGTGTTCCGGCTCCGCTCCCCGCCGCTTTCTAACCACCCCCGCGCGCGGTTCCACCTTCCCCCGTCGCTCACGCTCCGCCTCCCCGCGCGCCAGCGCGCTATCTTCCCAAATCGTAATTCGTAATTCGTCATTCGTAAATAACCAACGCTTTGCGTTGAACGATGTGCCGTTCACTACCGACTGGGGATGCTCTTTCTTGGGACGGATATGACGGTGATGAGGTCAAGTAAAAATATCCACGAAATGTAATTTTTTTGCATTTTAGTATTGACATATTCGACAATTCTGCCAAATTTACGCAGAATATGCTCATTAATTTTACATTTAAAAATTTTCGTTCTTTCGGTGGTAAGGAAGAATTCGACATGATTGCGGGGAGGATACGGGAAGACGCGGCGTCATGCTTGTCGGTGCCAAATAATCCCAAGATGAAGTTGCTGCCTGTGGCCGCGATCTATGGGGCAAGTGCATCGGGGAAATCAACTCTTGTGCAGGCCTTGGCGTGGCTGCATGATGCAGTACGAAGAGGACGTTTTTACACGACACCTTTTGTCCTGAAGAAAGAAAGCCTGCATGAACCTACGGAATTTTGCATTCGGATGCTGATAAACGGGAGGATATGGGAGTATTGCATGAGGACACATGCAGCGGACGTTGTAGAGGAAACACTCATGGAAGTCAAGAAGGACAAGAGAGATGTGGTATACGAACGGAGGTCGGGGAAATTTCATTTGGGTAAAGGAACAGGCCTTGGAAAGAAGGAGCGCCAATATGCCGAGCAACTGGGGAGTTCTCTTCCTAAAGAAAAGATACTCCTGAGCACGGTCATTGAGTTAAAGGTGCCGGAATTGACAGAACGAGTTGCTCCGGTACACAAATGGTTGACGGACACGTTGTGCCCCATCGGAGCAAACAGCGGACGCATGTATTTGGCGCGAGATTTGGGAAGTTCCCCCGAATTGTACGGGGAGGCCCTCCGAAGAGCAGACACAGGAATAACGGGATTGCATCTCATGAACATTCCCATGGATGAGGCCGGTGTATCCGAAACAAAGTTGGAGAAGTTCCGCCTTTCCAACGAAAAGGTTTTGTACTCTGATTTTGGAGCGGTACAAATTATGAAGGAGGACAACTCGCTGAAGGCGTATCGCTGGGCCATGGAGCACCGAACGCATGAGAAGGAAAGACATGTCGTTTTTCCATTTGAAATGGAATCTGATGGTACAATGCGTTATCTGAATTTGCTGCCTATGCTTTTTTCTCAAAGCAATGAAGAACGCGTGTACGTCGTTGATGAGTTGGATCGCAGTTTGCATCCAACCCTGGTGGAAATGCTTATCAGTAAACATCTGGAAAGGGCGCGTCAAGGCGTACGTCAGCAATTAATTTTTACGACGCACGATGTACAATTGATGGAGGGCACTTTGCTCCGTCGAGATGAGATATGGTTTGTTGAAAAAAAGAGGGATGGGGTCTCTCATGTCTACCCCTTGTCAGAATTTCGGTATAGGAAAGAGTTAAACCTGCGCAAGGGATACATGGAAGGGCGTTTCGGTGCAGTTCCCCGGGTATTGGATTTTGAGACTGAGAAGCTATGAAAAAGCGGCACTCTCAAAATAGCATCATCCCTAACTTTCGAAGGATGCAAGGCCGTGCATCCGGAAAGGTCATTTATATTGTGTCTGAAGGCAAACTTACAGAGAGATCCTACATGGACCTCATTGTGGATTTGCTTGCAGATGAGTTGAGCGATGTCAACATCAAGTACCAAAAGCCCAAAAACACCACGATCCCCGCTCTCCTGAAGAGTGCTCAAGGCATACAAAGGCAACCGGGAGATGAAATATGGATTGTGCTGGATCGAGATGAGGGGAATCGAAAAGATGAGAAACAATGGCAAGAGCTTGCCCACTGGGAAAGCGAGTCGTCCAATCATCATATCGCAATCAGTAATCCGCGATTTGAATACTGGCTCCTGTTCCATTTTGAGGAAGCGCCCAGGAAAGAAGACGCAAAGAGTGACTCTTATTTTGTGAAGAAAAGCTATTTCCCGAAATATGACCGGAAAAAGAGAGTGCCATCCAATAAAGGAAAAATCAACTTGAAAACTTTGGACCTTGCCATCAGGCGCGCAAAAAAACACCCATGCCCAACACCACAAAATCCTGAGTGCATCGGAACGGGTATGTATAAGCTTATGCAAAGTGTCCTAAAAGTTGCCGCTGCCAATAACAAACACCTCAAAGGTCAATAAAAAGGGGAGCCGAGCAGGGCAACCGCATGAGGAAATGCGGTTGCCCCGGGTTTGCTGTCAGGGGTAAATCGTTTGAATCAAACGGAAACTGGGAATCTCATAGATACGAACCATCGTACGCCCCTTTTCCACGACAGTCACGGTGAGTCTGTTGCCGCTCAACACAGGCTGCCCGACAATTTCACCATCACTCCATGCAACCTTCGCGGCTCCCAACCAGCGTCCGGTCGCAGGATCGCACAGCACAACCGTCTTCTTGTCTCGCACGACGGCGATCATCTCCTGCGTCGCGTACGGAACAACCGCTACCTCCGCCGACGGAGGCGTACACATGGTTGCAAACAAACTTACTATGGGTATCAGCATCGTATGATGGGGTTGTTGTTAAATCATACGGAGAAGTCCTTCGGTGTCAAGCATACGCTTTGCATTAAGTACGGGAAATTGCATCGATGCTCTGGAAGAAAGATAAAATAATGGGACCGGAAGAATGAGAGGCGGCGGAGATGAAGCTTCATTTCTGCCGCCTTGATAGCCGCTGTACCAATCGAGAATCTTAGCGAATAAACTCGATGACATCGGCAGTAATCGTCGTCTTGGGACGCGAGAAAATAAAGTAATTGGTACCCCCTGTCTGCTCACGAAGATTGATCAGGGCCGTCGGACGATTCCGAAGATCCCCGCAATTTTTGTACAGGTTTTCTATAGCCTGTACTTTAGTAGCATCTTTAATCGTAATGCCGCCGTCCGGGGACAGTTTAGCTAATTTCCCCAAATCCGCGAGACTTGTGGGGATGCTCGTTGGTACCGCGCTCAGGATATGGAAACCGGTGCTTTCTCCTTTAACTTGTGTGGCGATAACTCGATAGTTCGCTTGTTCAAGTCGTATATCCGTCTTTGCGATATTCTCATCTTCCATTCTGTGGGAAACGCAGCTGTTCAGTGCCAGTGCTGCCGATAGAGCCAAGATCAGGATTGTATTTTTCATGGTGTATGTATTGGTCTTTATTTTGTGTTTGAATTATCCCCGGCATCTCACCAAAGGATAAAGATTTTGTTGGGAGCAGATCAATCCGGTTTCCGATTAATCCATGGCATCGAACGGATTGTCTGTGATACCTTTTTTCGTAAGTTCATCCTCAACAGGAGTGGAGCGATCAAAATGCAGGTCAACGTCTCCCCTCGCTTTCGAAGCGAATTTGTTGTCGGTAAAGACAAGTTTCCCGCCAATCACCGCCGCTGGCGGAAGGAAGTAATAAATCACGAAAGAATATTCCTCATCCGGGTTGATGAAAATAAAGGGGCCCTTAGGCTTGATGCCTTTGTAGTATAGATCTTTCCCTTCGTACATTTTCTCATCCGCAGAACAGAATTGCGGGAGTTTCATATCGATTTTCTTCGAGCCACGATTCGCGAATTTTCCGCGCACAAAGAGTACAAGCTGCCCGCCTTGAGGTGATGAGAGCGTTTTTTCTCCTCCCATGGCATCCGGAAGGACCAATGCCGAACAGAGAGACGCCTCAAGTACCGTGCACTGCACATGACTTACCTCCGTTGTCCCAAGCGCCTGTTCCTGCACAGCGGCTTCTTTCGATGCATCAATCGCATCCCCCAACGATGCAGCCTGCAAGGGGAGAATGCCCAATATCGCGAATAATATATAAGGTTTCATCGTGGTGTGTTGGTATTAGATTGTTTCCATCAGTGGTTTAACAACCTTTCCTATTTCATCAATGAGTGCTTCCATCTTTTTACTATCCTTTGACTTTTTCCACCTCATGGCGTATCCAATCGACAAACCCAGAATTTGCCCTGTCGCTTCCTCTCTTCTTTTCTTGAGCGCTCCATCGGGAAGCTTCTTATCCCCGATAGCTATTTTTATTTCTTGGGCCTCCTCTTGCATACCTTTCACTTTTTTAATCATGTCATCGACATTTTCCGGAGTGCCTTGGTCATGATCTCGTTCATTTCCTCAAATATTTCCACAAGTCTTTCCTGTGGGTCTTTCTGCGTGCATGCAGTGAGGACGATAGGTGTTGCTGAAAACAGCAACGCGGTGGTGATTATGTTGTTATTCATTGTTTTTTATTGTTTTGTTTAGATTACCCAATGATATTTCACTGGGAGACAAAAATTTTATTGGAGATGATCTAATCTTCTTAACTTTTAGTCTTCAGCATCGAACGGATTTTCTGTGATCCCTTTTTTCGTAAGTTTATCCTCTACGGAAGTAGAGCGATCAAAATGCAGATCAACCTCCCCACGCTCCTCCGAATCAAACTCATCATCGGCAAAGATAAGTTTGCCTCCGATTACCGCTGCCAATGGAAGGAAGTAATAAGCAACAAAAGTATATTCTTGATCCGGGTTCAGGGAAATACCAAGCTCTTGGGGTTTTACCCCTTTAATGTAAAGGTCCTCCCCTTCATACGTCTTTCCTTCTGCAGAGCAGAATTTCGGAAGCTTCATATCAATTTTATTTGCCCCTTGATTCAAGAATTTTCCACGCACAAAGAGTACAAGCTGCCCGCCTTGAGGTGATGAGAGCGTCTTTTCTCCTCCCATGGCATCCGGAAGGACCAATGCCGAACAGAGAGACGCCTCAAGTACCGTGCACTGCACATGACTCACCTCCGTTGTCCCAAGCGCCTGTTCCTGCACAGCGGCTTCTTTCGATGCATCAATCGCAACCCCCAACGATGCAGCCTGCAACGGAAGAATACCCGGTAATACAGATAATAAATAGGTTTTCACGGTTAATTTGATTCGCTAAAATGAGGGGGACTGCGGTAGAATAGACGCAGTTGCGGAAGGAGGGGTAGAAGCATCTAGAACCTCTATCCCCGGCACATGGCGGCTCGTAAATCGATTAGGGGGAAAGCCCCGTTACGATGTCATTGTATGGTGTGTTGAGGTTAAACCTTTCCATTATTCATCCTCCATAAATGGTTTGATAAATGCCCTTGTCTTGCCGACTCGCAATACCATTTTACCGCTTCGACCAGATTCTTACTTACTCAACTCAAAAAGCGCCATCTGATACCCCTGCTTCGCCGCTTTTTGAAACCACCGTTTCGCCTCCTTTAGATCTCTTCGCACACCGAAGCCTCTCTTATAGCATAAGCCAAGGGCAAACTGCGCAGCCGCATCCCCCTGTTCCGCTGCCGCACGGTACCACTTCACCGCCTCCGCGTAATCCTTGCTCACTCCCTCACCTTCCGCATAGCACCAGCCAAGGTTAAACTGCGCAGCCGCATCCCCCTGTTCCGCTGCCGCACGATACCACTTCACCGCCTCCGCGTAATCCTTGCTCACTCCCCAGCCGTTTTCATAATACACGCCGAGGGCAAACTGCGCCGGCGCAAGTCCCTGATCTGCCGCCTTGCGATACCACTTCACTGCCTCTGCTAGATCCTTACTCACTCCCTCACCTTTCGCATAGCACACGCCAAGGTTAAACTGCGCTCTTGCATACCCCTGTTCCGCTGCCTTACGATACCACTTCACCGCCTCCGCTAGATCCTTGCTCACTCCCTCACCTTTCGCATAGCACACGCCAAGGTTACTCTGCGCTCTTGCATACCCCTGTTCCGCTGCCGCACGGTACCACTTCACCGCCTCCGCGTAATCCTTGCTCACTCCCTCACCTTTCGCATAGCGCACGCCAAGGTTAAACTGCGCCGGCGCATGCCCCTGTTCCGCTGCCGCGCGGTACCACTTCACCGCCTCCTCCATATCCTTGCTCACTCCCTCACCTTTC
>CANQAD010000003.1 GCA_947588735.1 uncultured Akkermansia sp. | reverse complement strand
TTTCTGAGGAAACAAATCAACCTTCCTTTTTTTTGTCTTCTCTTACCCTCTCTCTTAATTTTCTTGGGACGGATGTGGTTCGCAATACCTTCTTGTTCATTGTCTGTGTCCACCATACAGACATGATGGTACGCTATTTTTGTCCAAACGAGCCATCTCATGCCCGCTTTTCCCCGTTCGGTGCTCTCATTTTTGTCCGATTGCGGTCGCAACGACAGACATTTTTTAGACTTGCAGGGCAGGCTTGCGGAATGCTACAATGCGCACGTGCATCAGATCGTATTCAATGAGATTAGCGCATCCGAGCTCTCAGCTATTCCCACGCTGGACCAGCTCGAGCTCATCAATAGTTTTCAGGTGGATGGCGAGAAGATGAAGGACGGTCAGGCAAAAGATGCCCCCTTTGGCGTCGTGGAGCGAGACGGTCGCCGCATCTTCCGCTACCGTTGCAAAGACTATCGCATTTATTTCATTATGGAGGACGATAAGGTGGTGGTGCAGCGTGTGCTGCACACCAACTCGCTGCGCGATTTTCTTTTCCGTTCCGGCATGGGCGGATCAGAGGATCAGCGCCTCAGTGAATCCCGATCCTTCTGGCGACTCATTGACGAGGGCGAAAAAGCTGCGCGCAAATAGCACATGCCTGCCCTCGTAAGCCACATGCTGCATGCACCGGGCCGCATCGCTGCGGTCGCCGGGGTGACTTTCACCCAATTGGTACGCATGAGGCTTTTCATTGTGTTGGCGCTTTTTGCGGTGGGCTTTTTGGCGCTGCAATTTTTGCCTTACCAGCAAAATCTGGGTGTGGAGTTTGCCGGGGTTGGACAGTTGCAGCTCATTCAAGATGTGGCTACCGGCTGCATGCGCCTCTTTGGCATGATCTTTTGCGTCGCCGCCACAGCCTTGCTCATTCCCCGCGACGCCGAAGATCGTATCCTCTATACCATCCTCTGCAAACCGGTGCCGCGTTTTGATTATTTGGCAGGCAAGGCGCTGGGAGTAATTGCCCTACTGGCTGTGATGCTGCTGGTCATGGATGGGCTGATGGCGTTGCTCATGCAGCTACGCGAACCAGGAATTGAAGCTCAGGTGCGTCATCAACTTGCTGCCGCCGGTTTTTCATCAGGTGATATGGAGCCGTACTTGCGACAAGTGCGTGCTGCCGGTGATCCATTACCAACCCAGGCAGGCATTTTTGCCATGTTCCTCGGCCTTGCGGTGCTGAGTACATTGACGTTGCTGATCTCCAGCGTCACGAGCGGCACTATTGTGAGCATTGTGATTTCGCTCGGCGCCTACTTTATCGGCATGTTCCAGGGGCAGCTGTTTCAAGGGATCATCGCCGCTGGAAGTATCGGAACGAATTCAGGCATGCAGTGGGCGCAGCAAGTTTTTGCCGTACTCATCCCAGATTTTTCCCTCTTTTCACTCACGGATGCTACGGCTGCCGGCGAAGTGGTGCCACCCACCTTGATGGGCGAGCTGGTGCTCATTGCTCTGGCCTACATGCTGCTGCATTTGTTGCTCGCCGCGTGGCTTTTGGCGCGTAAAGAGTTTTAAACAGAAAATACGGGGTTGCAATCGCGTGCTCCCTGTGCTACAATGCGCCCCGGCTAAGCTGTGGAGCCGACAATTCGTTAAATGATGACAGCACCGTGAGAACTAGCTCGTATTTACCGCAGGAGCAGGGGCTCTACAGTCCCACGCTGGAGCATGACGCCTGCGGAGTTGGTATGGTCGTGGACACGCATGCCGTGGCTTCCCACGATATCGTGGCAAAGGGCATTGCAATCTTGGAGCGTTTGCTCCACCGCGGCGCTGCCGGGAGCGACCCGAATACCGGTGACGGCGCAGGCATGCTCTTGCAAATTCCTCATGAGTTCTTTTCTGAGCAGTGCGCCTTTTCGTTGCCGGGGTCGGGCAACTACGCAGTAGGAATGTTTTTCCTACCGAAGGACGAGGCTCTGCGCAGCGCCTGTTGCGAACAAATCCAGGCCGCGGCCTCTGCCGAGGGTATCACGATGCTGGGGCGTCGTGCGGTGCCGGTGGATGAAGACGCCATTGGCCGCACTGCGCGCGAGTGCGCTCCGTATATTGAGCAATTTTTCTTTGCAGCGCCCTGCCATGATGGCGATGCCACTGAGCGGCGCCTCTACATCCTGCGCCGTGTCATGGAAAAACGCGTGGCAGAGGCTATGCCGGAGTTGGGCGACCGCTTTTATGTGGTATCGCTCTCGGCACGCACCATCGTGTACAAAGGGCTGCTGCTTGCGCCGCAGCTTCCCCTCTTTTACAAAGATTTAGCCCACCCGCTCTTCAAAAGCGCTCTTGCTATTGTCCACCAACGCTACTCCACCAACACATTTCCAAGCTGGCCGCTCGCTCACCCCTTCCGTTACCTCGCCCACAACGGCGAAGTGAACACCCTGCGGGGCAATCTGAACCAGATGAGTGCATGTGAGCACAGCTTGTCCAGCCCCCTCTTCGGCGATGACATTAAAAAGTTGCTGCCCATCATCCCATCGGGACAGAGCGACTCTGCCTGCCTGGATAATGCTCTGGAATTGCTGACAAGCGCCGGACGCAGTCTGCCGCACAGCATGATGATGCTCATCCCACAAGCATTTGGCTCTCGCTATTTCATCGGGGAGGACCTCCGGGGCTTCTACGATTTTCACTCTGGCTTTATGGCCCCGTGGGATGGCCCGGCGGCTGTGTGCTTTTCCAATGGCCTGGGGGCCGGCGCTATTTTGGACCGCAATGGCCTGCGCCCCGCCCGCTACGAGCTGAGTGACGAGGGCCTTTTTGTGCTCGCAAGCGAGGCTGGCGTGCTCGACACCGACCCGGCCAAGGTCGTAAAACGCGGTAGCCTGAAGCCCGGCGATATCGTATGGATTGACTTCGCCACAAAACGCATCTCATACAGCGCGGAGATAAAAACTCAAGTGGCGCGTCTGCGACCATACCGTCGATGGTGCCAGGAAAATCGCATCAAGATTCACGGTATTTTTGACAGTGTGGATGCTCCGCATGTCAACCCCGGTCGCATCCAGTTTTCCCAGACCCTCTTTGGCTACACGGCAGATGAAGTGGAACACTTCCTTCTCCCCATGGCCGACACCGCACATGATGCTGTGTATGCCATGGGTAATGATGCTGCGCTCGCTGTACTCTCAGAACGACCGCAGTTGCTTTTCGACTATTTCAAGCAGCAGTTCGCCCAAGTTACCAACCCGCCCATCGATCCCATCCGAGAACAGCTCGTGATGTCTCTCACCACCTTTATTGGTAACCCTGCCAATATCTTAGATGAGACTCCGCGGATGGCACGCATTATCAAGTTGGCACGCCCTGTCTTGACACTGAGTGATTTGGAAGCTCTGAAAAGCAACAAAGAAGAAGATTTTCGATGCATCACACTCTCCACCGGCTTTTCTTCCCTCTCTCCATCAGGGCTCCAAGAGGCTATCAGTGAGCTTGAAAAGCAAACTGAGCAGGCAATTGCCCGTGGCTACCGTATCATCATTCTCTCCGACCGTGAACTCTCCGGCAACGAGGCTCCCATTCCCAGTCTGCTGGCCGTAGCCGCGGTGAATGGTAAATTGCGTGAAATGGGGGTGCGCACGGGCACGGGGGTTATTGCCGAAACAGGAGAAGCGCGGCAGGTGATGCACATTGCACTGTTGCTTGGCTACGGCGCCACGGCCGTATGTCCCTGGCTAGCCATGAGTACGCTCGTGCAGCTGGCTCAAACCGGCAAACTCTCTCCATCCGTCTCTGCCACCAAAGCCTTGGAAAACTACTTGGAGGCGGTGGATTTTGGCCTGCTTAAGACCATGAGCAAGATGGGGATATCCACCCTGCGCTCCTACCGCGGCGCTCAAATCTTTGAGGCCATTGGCCTTGGAGAAGACGTCGTCTCTCGTTTCTTCCCGGGAACGGCTTCACGCATCGGCGGCATCGGCCTCTCTGAAATTGCTCGCGAAGCTGTCGAACGCCTCCACCGCGCCAAAGGACTCATCTTTGAGCCTCAGGACCAGCTCGAAAATGCCGGCCTCTACAAGTGGAAAAAGGGTGGTGAAAAGCACATTTGGACATCCAAGGTGATCGGGCAATTCCAGAAAGCGCTGAGGAATGATGACTATGCGCAATTCAAGGCGTTTTCTGAAATGGTCAATGAGAACTCGGAGACGCGCTGCACGCTGCGCGGTCTGCTGGATTTCGCTGAGACCCATTCTGTTCCATTGGAAGAAGTGGAGAGCGAAGAAAGCATCATGCAACGTTTCGTCTCCGGCGCCATGAGTTTTGGCGCTATCTCCAAGGAAGCGCATGAAATGATTGCCGTTGCGATGAACCGTATCGGCGCTATGAGCAACTGTGGCGAAGGAGGCGAAGACCCCGCCCGTTACACTCCCCAAGCGGATGGCGAAAACCGTTGCTCCGCCGTGAAACAAATAGCGAGCGGACGCTTCGGGGTAACTGCTGAATATCTTGCTCATGCGAATGAGTTGCAAATTAAGGTGGCTCAAGGGGCTAAACCGGGTGAGGGTGGTCAGCTCCCAGGTGGCAAGGTTAACGAAGAAATTGCCCGTGTCCGACACTCGACGCCGGGAGTCACACTCATCTCACCGCCACCGCACCATGATATTTATTCCATTGAAGATTTGGCAGAACTGATTTTCGACCTCCGCAATGCCAATCCGCAAGCTCGCGTGAGTGTGAAGCTCGTCTCTGAACTCGGTGTAGGAACAGTGGCCGCCGGTGTCGCGAAAGGCGGAGCAGATATGGTGCTCATTTCCGGACACGATGGCGGCACAGGCGCCTCGCCGCTGACCTCCGTCAAATATGCCGGGATGCCTTGGGAGCTCGGCGTTGCTGAAGCACACCAAACACTTGTCCTCAATGGATTGCGTGATAAAGTACGCCTGCAAGTAGACGGCCTCATCAAGAATGGTCGTGATGTAATCATCGCCACATTGCTCGGAGCGGAAGAATACGGCTTTGCCACCTCCATGCTCATTGCGCTCGGCTGTATCATGGCGCGCGTGTGCAATAAAAACACTTGTCCCGTGGGGGTGGCAACTCAGGACCCCGAATTGCGCAAACGCTTCCGAGGGAAGCCAGAGTACATCGTGTCCTTCATGCGTTTCGTTGCACGGGAAGTACGCGAATACTTAGCGGCTCTGGGACTGCGTCGGCTGGACGATGCCGTGGGACGAGCCGACCTGTTGCGGGTCAATCGCGCGATTGACTTCTGGAAGACGCAACGTCTTGACTTTTCGCGCATTCTGCGTCCTGAGTCGCTCCACGTATCCGGAGCGGCGCACACGACGAATGTCTGCCCAACTTTCGACGATTCCCTGATGGATGAAGCTGCGCCGGCTCTCAACGAAGGCATGCCGGTAAAAATCCGGACCACCATCCGCAACACGGAGCGGGCTGTCGGTACCCGCCTCTCCTACCACATCGCCTCCAAGTACGGGCACGCCGGTCTGCCAGATGATACGCTGACGGTCGAGCTGGACGGCACGGCGGGACAAAGCTTCGGCGCTTTCCTTGCGCATGGAATCACTTTATTACTTCACGGTCAAGCCAATGATTATGTCGGGAAAGGGCTGTCGGGAGGTAAAATCATCCTCACTCCTTTCCCGGAGAGTCCCTATGTGCCGGGAGACAATGTCATTTCGGGTAACGTGCTTCTCTACGGCGCTACGAGTGGCAAAATGTTCATTCGCGGACAAGTGGGAGAACGTTTTGCCGTGCGCAACTCCGGCGCCTGTGCTGTGGTGGAGGGCACAGGCGACCACTGCTGTGAATATATGACCGGCGGGTGTGTTGTCGTGCTCGGTCCAACAGGTCACAACTTTGGTGCCGGTATGAGCGGTGGCATCGCCTACGTCTGGGACGAACAACACCTCTTTGACCGCTACTGCAATCTCGATATGATTGACCTCGATCCCGTCTCTGACCCGGAGGATATTGAACGTCTCCGCGCGCTCATTGAAGAGCACGCCCGTGCAACCGGTTCCCAGCGTGCTCGCGACATCCTGGCCGACTTTGAGAATGCCCTCCCCAACTTTGTCAAGGTCTTCCCCATGGAGTACCGACGGGTACTTGGCCAAATGACCCAGGCGGATGCCGCCATCCCGCGTGCCGAGACGCACAGTTAGTATATTGGACCCCTCATTCTGCCGCCACGTCTCCTGCCGAAATTGGCGTTTGACGTTCTTCATCAGTTAGATAACAGGCAGGATCACTGCCAAACCAATGGCCATTGGCGATAGCGGCGCGCGTGCGATATCCCCCGCCGCAAAGAGCAAAATGCCGACAGGTAGCGCACGGGCCACTGAGCCTTCTCTGGCGTTCGGCAGGTTCATCACTGCCACGCAACTCACGTAGTTGCGCGGCACTGGGGGAGAGAGAAGCTTCCCATACGCGTGACAGAGGCTCCTTTTTGACGTTGCCAAGAGTGACTTGTTGCCAAAATTGATCAGGATGGATATTACCTTGAGTATCAATGTTGGCAATGCCTCGACCGGAACTATTTGCCCCGCCTCCGTTCCACGTGAGCAGACGGAGCGTCTGCGCAGCGGCTTCACGTTTTCCTTCCCGAATCTGGCGCAGCAAAATATACACTCCATCCGCCGGTTGAGTAACTGTGAGCAGTTCCCGCGTACTGCCGACGGCATGCCAAGCCGCAGCTCGTTCCAACAGCATATCGAGCGCCGCGCGTGATTCTTCAGGCGTCAGCGCCGCCACATCCACCCCTCGTCCTGTGGGCACCAGATGGTAGAAACACACGCGCGGAATTCCCTCGTTCTCAATATAGTCCAGGATCTGGGACAAGCTCTGCACATTGTTGCGAGTGAGAGTAAGGCGCAAGCCGATTTTTTGACCGACTTGTTCACACAGTCGAAAGCCACGGATGGCGGCGTCAAAGGCGCCGGTTACCCCACGAAATTGGTCATGCACGGAACCGATACCGTCCAATGAAATGCCCACGTAGGCCACGCCAAAATCTTTGAAACGCCTGGCCCATTCCGGGGTGATACGCGTACCGTTGGTTGAGATGGTCACCTTGAGCCCCCGTGCTGTGGCTCTCTCCAAAATATTCTGCAAATGGGGGTGCAGCAAAGGTTCCCCGCCGGAAAGCAGAAGCGCGTTTGCCCCATAATCCGACAAATCGTCTATCACGGCATTGCATTGCTCCAGCGTCAGCTCCCCGGGGTACGTCTTCGCGTGAGCATCAGCATAGCAGTGCACACAGCGCAAATTGCACGTTCGCGTAATATTCCACACTACAATGGGCTTGCGAGCGCGGGAGGATGCAGGAGCCCGGCCGACAGCGGCCTGCAATCCGTAACGCAGGTGATCGGCGGGCTGCTCAATGCCGCTCCATAGTCGAGATATGTTGATCATGGTATCATGTGTGGCTTCTGGTGTTTCTCGGGCTGGTAACTGCAGAGCGGCTCGGCAGCAAAGGCATCACCAGTGAGTCCGTAGGCCCGGGAGCGCGACCCGCCGCATATATGCCGAAACTCACACTCCCCGCATTTGCCACCCAGGGCATTGTCATCCCGCAGTTTTTTCATGATGGGGTGCTCACGGTATAGTCGGGCTAAATGATCAGTCCTCACATTCCCGAGCGTGATGGGCAAAAACCCGCTGGGCTGCACTTCCCCGGTGTGGGAGATGAAAAGCACGCCTTTGCCGTCGCGCGTGGGGATAAGATGGCGCAGCGGTTTACCTCCCCTCTCAGCCTCCTGCAGCAGCACGCGGCGGTAATGATGTCCTTCCGTAGTCTTCACCGCAAAAGGCAGATCCCCGCGCAGGCGTACAAGTTTTCGCCAGATGTCCTCTAAATCCTGCGCCGTGGGCAAATCCACAACCTGCGCTCGCCCGGTAGGCACCAGCACAAAAAGACTCCACACATCTGGCTGAACCTGACGCATCAGCTCCACAAATGCGTCAAATTCAGGCACTGTCGCGCGTGAAAGGGTCGTATTCATCTGGAGCATGATACCTGCCTGTTTGGCGAGCTGTGCCGCCTGCAAGGTGCGTTCGAAAGTATGTGGCACACCGCGAAATCGGTCATGTGTCTCGGCCCTTGCGCCGTCCAAACTTAGGCTCAAGCTGCGGACCCCGGCTTCCTTCAACGCGTGAAAATTCGCATGCAACAGACGCGGCGTGGCCGCCGGACTCAGAGCAACATGCAGCCCGGCCCCTGCTGCCGTATGAATGATCTCCAACAGGTCGCGGCGCACCATCGGGTCGCCACCGGTGAGTACCAACATCGCCGGGTTGAGCTCTCGAATATCATTCACCAAGTGCTGAGCTTCAGAGGGTGTAAGTTCCTGAGGGTGCGCTCGGGGTTGGGCAATTGCTCGACAGTGCCGACACGCCAACGAGCACGCACGCGTCAACTCCCAAAAAAGGATAAAAGGTCTAGTATCGAAATCGTAGGCGCGCACAGCGTGCCATTGTACACATCTTTCCGTTCACAGGCAAGCACAATGACGCAGTGCAAAATAATGTGTTTCAGCTCCGATAAGCATGCATGGGTTCCCGCCAATTTTTTTTGTGCAGAAAAGCTAAAAAATAGCTGGAAAAAAGATGATGATGTGTGATAGGATACCGCAGGTGCTTCGCAGCAAAAATAGCAGAACCATGGAAAGCTACAATGGCGCAATCACAAATATACGTCGGATTGGAGATAGGAACCTCTAAAACCTGTATGGTCGTTGGCGAGGTGAAGCCGGATGCAACGGCAACCATTATTGGTGCCGGGTGTGTACCGAGTGCTGGTGTGCTGAAAGGTGAAATCGAGAAACCCCAGCATGCACGCCAGTGCGTGCGCGATGCGCTTGAGCAGGCTCAAAACAGCGCCAATGCTGATATTGTGAATGTATACCTGAGCGTTACTGGCGAGCATATCTACGGGGAAACCAACGTAGGATCATACCGATTGCCGGAGGATGAGACACTCATCGATGAGGAATACATGGCTCGGGCTCGCGAAAAAGCAGAGAACTTAGATTTGGCCTCGGATCGTTTTGTCATCAATCGCGAGCTTGGTGGTTACTCCATTGACGGGCGACCGCCAACACTCTTCCCGGAGGGACTCAGCGGGCGCACGATTGATGTGAATTGCCACGTGATTCACGGCATGCGCACGCGGCTTCAAAATTCGCTTCAATGTGTTATGGATGTGCCTTTGGAAGTGAGTTGCATGGTCTTTGCGCCACTGGCCACCGCTATGCGTGTGCTCAAGCGCTCACAGAAAGAAAGCGGAGCCCTGGTGATAGACATTGGTGGCGGCACTACGGACTTCATTTGCTACAAAGGCGGTGAAATTGTGACCTGCGGGTGCATCCCCGCGGGCGGTCGCACCATCAATAACGACATTACATTGGTGACAGGGCACAGCGTTTCCATGGAGGCTGCTGAGGCACTTAAGTGCCGAGAAGGTAATGCCACCGGCGATACGAAGGACCGCTCTCTTGCCGTGTATCGCACGGATACGGGGCTTCATGATGTAGCTATCATGCGCGGCGAGCTCAACCAGATCATCCAGGACAGGCTGCGCGACATTATGGAACGCGTCAAAAAGTGTATCCCGGAAGAACTGTGGCGTAAAAACGCGTTAGAAGTATATTTGTCTGGTGGCACGAGCTTAATGCGTGGATTGGATGGGCTGTCCAGCGAGATTTTTGGTACCCGTGTGCAGCGTTGGCCTATGCAGCCGATAGGAGAGGAAAAGAGCTACCTGAATGATCCGCGTTATTTCACAGCTATCGGACTCATCCGCTACGCGCAAAAATACGAGGATGAAACAGCTCGAGCTGCCAGTTGGCCGTCCTGGCTTGACTGGGTACGCAGGGTCCTCTTTCGCGGAAGATAACACCAATTGTTTCGTAGTATGCTAGAATATCGTGACAATGATCCACAAGAGGGCGGCATCGCCATCATCGGCATCGGCGGAGCCGGCGCTAATGTGCTCAAGTGTTTTAATGCCTCCAGTGCCGATCATGTGCGCCTCTACGTCATGTCGCTGGATGAGCGAGTCGGGCGTGTCGGCGGCAATGTCGGGTTTATTCAGTTGGGCGAGGGCATTAGCCATGGGCTAGGATCCGGCGGCGACCCGGAAGTGGGCAGGCAAGCCATTGGAGAGAGCGAGCAACGTGTGCAGGAAGCTCTGCAGGGTAGCAAGCTGGTCGTCATGGTGGTAGGACTGGGTGGCGGCACAGGTTCCGGTGCTGCGCCTGAGCTGGCGCGTCTCGCACGAGAAGCCGGGGTATTCCTGGTAAGCGTGCTTATCATGCCCTTCAGTTTCGAAGGCAAACGTCGCCTGGAACAAGCGGAACAGGCGTACGAGCAAATCACTCGCCTTTCTGATATTGTCTTCTGTTTTGAAAATGACTACATGGAGGAGCTTTTTCGCGACAGAAGCGGCGCAAGAGAGGTATTTGAAGAAGTGGATCGCCTGCTCGCCAAAGCTACTGCTTCTGTGCCGATGATGGCGACTTCTCCCGGGCTCATCAATTTGGGGCTGGATGAGCTGGCTGCGGCCCTTGAAAACAGCGATTCACGCTGCGTGTTTGGTTCTGGCAGCGGATATGGCTCTGACCGTGCAGAACAAGCGGCCCGCGCCGCTGTGGAATCCCCACTCGCTGCATACCACGGTGCTCTACGCTATGCCCGTAAGGTCATCGTCCATATTGCTGGCGGCGACTCCCTTTCCATGAGCGAGGTTCGTCAAGCCATGGACGTGGTGCGTATGGCTTTGGGGGGCGAAGATGTGCAGATATTCTTTGGCGTCTCCGTGAAAGCGAGTCTGGGTGAGGAAATGCGCGTAACGGTTATCGCATCCATCGATGCACAGGAATTCAAAGCCGCTTGCGAAACCTCGCCAGTTCCTCTGCGCCCGGAGGAAGAACAGCAGGTTGAGCCGACCTGCAGCGATGAGCTGTCCGAAGAAAAAGACGAGGAGAATCCCGCTGGTGAGGAGGAGGACTCTCCCTCCGGGGAGCCCGAAGCCGAGGAGGAGGCCGGTGAAGATGAAAATCTTTACAATGAGGACGAGGAAAAGCAACGGCACATCCCTGAGCCGCGTGAAGACCGTCAGCCCGTATCTGCGGTACCCTCCCCCCGACAGCTCGACCTTTTCTCCGTTCCGCAGCAGTCCGCCCATCGTGAGAAGGAGGAGGGATACATGCCACCTGTGGCTACGGTACACGCTGGAGAGTTGAGACCCCGTGTTGAGCGCGAGCCATCTGGAGAAGCCCGTTATGTCGCCTCACCCACTCACCGATATATTCCCGCTGGCGGGAACCGTATGTCAGGCGGTGCTGCAGTAGATGATTTGGATACCCCGCCATCACTACGCAACAACGATTTACGTGCCAATTTTCAAGACCGATAAGGGAACTGCCGTACCCAGTTATGAAAGCGATCACTAAATGCCTTTATGCATTAATCTTTTTGGGCGTAACTGTAGGTGTGATTGGGTATGTGTACCAGGAAAAGGTGCGGCAATATCTCCCGGAGGCGTTGTGTGATCTGGAAGGCACAAAAAAGGAGGGCTCTGAGGGCTACATTGGTTCCACGGTAGGTGTGGATGAGTGGGCGGATATAGGATCACTGCGCAATAAATTACGCCACATGGTTAGTGAACGCCTGCAGGGTACGGATGCGGATGCCGTGCGCATTTTCCTGAAAAATCCGGAAAATCGGTTAATTTTGGAACAGCATTCGCTAATCAACTCGGAGCTGGCAAGCGCTGCTTTCTGGACGGAGGACGAAAAGACTTATGCAGATGATCTGTCGAAAATTGTCAATCAGGTGGCGGCCATGCACGAGGGATTGCCTCCAGGCGTACAGCTTACCGAAAAAAAACTTGCCCAGGAAAAAGCTGCTGAAGAGCGCATCCAAGCACTTCGCAACGAACTTGCAAAGCCACATTCACTAGAGAAAATCATTGCTGACCCCTCTGCTAACCGCATCATGCAGGTGCTGGGCAACGACCTGGACTGGCTCAATCAATTTTCTTCGTCCGGGGAATACACGAGGCCGGGCGTTGCAGTTGCTATTCTTGCCTTAATTGCAAAAAAATATCCGGATTTTACGGAATCTCGCGTAGATCGCGACATAGCCACCGCCGTTGCTCTTGAGTTTGCACGCCACGGGTGGACGCAGGAGGATGCCGTTGACCGCGCGGATTTCTTTATCCGTAACCACCGGAAACACCTTTTCAACAAAATCTACGATAAATTACCCTTCCACCAACGCCGAGTGTTGGGGGGGTACAAAGGAATGGGGAAGGCCTCTGGAGCTATCCTCAATGATAGTGTCGGCTCCGCCTCCAATTTGCAATGGTGTTTGGATCACGTGCATTTGCCCGCGGACCGCTACCCCGGTTGTTGCTGGCAATGCTCCTACCAAACGAATAACATATACGGTGAAAGCATCTTTGGCTCGGCACCGTTTTACGACAATTTTTTGCAGCTGTACCCGGATCAATTTTGCTCTGCGACCTATGCAGCCGGCGGCGTGTGTGGGGGGCTTTCTCACTTTGGCGCAACATCGGCTCTTGCCAATGGCATACCTGCGACAACCTCTGGCGAACCAGGGCACTGTTCCTATATTGTGCTGGTGGGAGATCGGTGGACTCCCGCTTATTCCCTGAGTTGGGAGCGCGGGTTGCACTATCAGCCTGTGAGCGGGATCAAACGTTACAGCCAACTGCATCTTGTGGATCATTTGTTTTCTCCTTCAGAAAAGGAGAAAACCTGCCTCTCCCAGGCCATGCGCAAATTGGGTGATGTGTACGCTGACATTGATCCCCAAAAAGCCAGAAAATTTTACGAAGGGGCAACAAAGGCGCAACCTGTCAATTACTACGCTTGGCGAGATTACGCCCGCTTTTTGGTCAGCAAGATGCCACATGATGCCGATGCTTGGGTTTTGCTTTGCCTCTCTGTAAATCAGAGTTTCGCTCCTGTTTATCCGGAGATGGCGGCTGAATTGCTTATTGGCGAAGTGTACGCGGGGTTGAAACAGGCTCTCAAAGGAGATGTTGCAAGGCTTACTGATACTGTGACTGACTTTTGGAAGCATGTGTCTGCAATGGGGCCTGATCCGGATTGGGATCTCGGAAACAAAGGTCGCTGGGCTGTCGAAGCATTGGCAGAGGCACAGCTTGCCCTTCTCGATGTGGATCCCCGGAAGGATCCAAGGGGAGTGGAGGCTTTTGGGAGAATTGCCCAATATACCAAGGATTCTTCCGTGTATTCACCTGTCATTCTGGCTTGGGGCAGTTCCCTGGCTGACAAAGCAGATCCTGAACTCCGCCTCGCTTACACACAGAAACTCATCAGTAATATAGGCTCAGGAGCTGAAACCGACGTCGCTTCGGACGCTGACCGTGAGAAAATGCTGAAACCCCTTATCGCAAACGCTGAGCAAAGTGGAGATCTTAACGGATTCCACTCGCTGGCTCAGGCATTGCCAAAAAAATATCGCCAATTGAATGCTAAAGGCCCTTTGCCTGATTTTCAACCTTTTGAGGGGAAGAATGTCTCGCGCGGTGGGTTGGTGCGTGTGAGTAACCCCCATCCTGGTTGGAACAACGAATGTTTCCACTGGGGCATTCTGGAGCCGGGTGTTGGTGGCCATTTCTGCACCGATAAGGTAAAGGACCCGTACGTAACCATTACACTACCAAAGCAGGCCTACGTGAGTGGTATCGTCATTATCACCACTCCCGAGTCCATGCAGCGCTTGAATCACATGAAGGTTCAAGTTTCCGAAACCGGTGCTGACGGTGATTGGAGGGATGTTGTGGCAGATCTCGGCGAGTGCAAGCAGAGGGCCCTGCGAGTCGATTTGAGCACCTCCAAACCGCGTGCTAAGTACGTGCGAATTCTTCGTCCCGGCGGGCCAGAGTACTTCCATCTCATGGCTGTCTATGTATACGGGGAACCCGCTGCATAATTCCAATCTGCTGTCCCATGAAAACGATTTTTGCAAGTCTCCTTTTTGCAGCGTGCATCCTGTCGGCGCATGGCGTCCAATACGCGCAGAATTATGCCGAGGCCAAAGATAAGGTGAAGGATAACGTGTATGTGCTGTTTGCTTATGCCGATGGGTGGGATGACTACAGCAAAAAACTGATGGAAAAACTGATGAAAGACGAGCAGGTGAAAGCCGCTGCAGGAGATGCCGTCTTCATGCCATTTCCGGTACCGAATGTATTGACCGATGAGTTGAAAAAGGCGCGTGATGAACGTTACGGCGCGTTGAGGTTCGATGATGACACTGCCCCCCGGAGTTACCCGGCCATTCTCATTTTTAACAAGCACGGTCGGCACAGCGCTGTCATATGGGGAGACTTTATGCGTTCTCCTGATCCGACACAAATCGCAGAGATGCTTCAAGTGCGAGTGAAAGGTGTCATCAGGCAGACGCCTCTACTAGAGCAAGCAGAGAGGGCGCAAGGCATTGACAAGGTGAAACTGCTTGGCGAAGCGGCGCTGATCAAGGATGTGCAGCCGCCGGACTGGCCCGACAGGCTTGTGAACACTTTTAAGAAACTCGATCCTCAAGATACCACTGGATATCAAAAAAAATTGCGCCCGCCAATGAGTTTTGTGGGCGAGGCTCTCGATTTGGAGCGGAACAAGGATTGGAAAGTTGCCTTGAACCAAGTGGATGCGTGGCTTCATGACCCTGTATACAACGATGAGCAGCGCCAAGCTTTCCATGCCATCGCTATTGGACTTCTGCATCGTCACGGCGGCATTAAGGGCGCGAAGGAGATCTGCATGCATGCTCAGGCAATGAAAGCGATTAATCCCAACACTGTACTCGCCAAAACTGCCGATTTTGTGATGCGTGATTGGGTCCCTTCATTTTCGTTGGCGGAGGGCTGGTCCCCCGAAGTGTTGCAAGATTGTAACGATCCCATTGAACTGGAGGGCCCCTTGCCTATCTCGACTCCTGGCACATATAAAATTGCCTTTATCTTCACACGGGGACGGCATGCCGCATGCATCAAGGCGGTAACGCTTTATGATGGCGACAAAAAGGTGGCAGAGGATCGTCATGTGGGACGCAGCGGTCTGGAGCACATTGATCATATCTACACACTTACGATGACGGTTCCAGTGAAGCAACCACGGCTATTCATCGAGTTCGATCAAAGCCACGATCGCGATTCCTCCGGATACTGCGACTCATACGGAATGATCTCCATTACCCACTAATTCAACTATCTTCACCCTATTTTTCTATGTCACACTCATATACAAAAAAAACAGCCTTCGGCCTTATCGTCATCTTGGCAGCGGGCGCAGTAGTCTGTTACTACAAACCGGAACTGGCGCGCAAATATTTGCCCGCCAAGATCTGCAATACGTTGCATATCCCGCGTGTTATGCCCGGTAGCTACGTCCAGCGCGTACTTTCTGCACAGGATTGGAGCAATCCGGATCTTGCTGCCGCCGAGCTTATCAAGCTTATTGACGAGCGACTTCAATCCACGGCTCCAGAGGCCATAGCGCAGTTTATTGCTAATCCTCAAAACCGGCTGCTGCTGGCAGATGCCAATATGCTCACAGCCGAGAAACGGGGCGAGCAAACGCGCGCCAAAATTGATGCAAAACGCCGCGCCGATCATGAACAGCTCAAAAAGGAACATGCTGAACTCCTGAAGAACAATCCCCAAGGCTCCCAACTTCCCGCCAAGTTTGCTCACCTTGATGATATGCGGATGCAGCGTATCAAAACGATCGAAAACGAATTGGAGTCTCACCATTCCATCCCTCAATCATCCAACATGGCAGAGCTGGTGGGAAGTAACCTCGACTGGGCTGCTCAACTGAGCTCCAGCGGCGAGGATTCCCACACCGGCGAGACTTTGTCCATCCTCCAAAAAATCGCGGACAGGAACCCCAATATGCCCTACAATACTATGGAACGCAATATCGCCACTGCCACAGCTCTCGAGTTTGCGCGTCAGGGGCTCTCACAAGATGATGCTGTGAATCGTGCTGAATTGCTGACAAAGGCGTGGAAAAAGGGCAAGCTTAATAACAGTTTTAGTAAGCTTCCTATGTGGCAGATGCGTGTGGTGTGCGGACTGAAAGGTCGCGGCGTGCTCGATGGCGTTTTCGGCGGCAATGATCAGTCAGGCTCCGTCAGCAGTATGAAATATAGCCAGCAGAATGTTCATCTGCCGGCTTATCGCTACACGGGCTCGTGCTGGCAGGCCCCCTACCGCACCTACAACATTTACGGCGATTCTGTGCATGGGGCTTTCTATCACACAGCATTTGATGAGTGCTATGGCGGCACATTCAACCAGTTCACGCGTGAGGTCGGTGGCGTGTGCGGTGGTCTGTCGCACTACGGAGCCACCACCGCCACAGCTAACGGTATCCCCGCCATGACCGCCGGCGAGCCCGCTCACTGTTCCTATGTCGTGTTGGTGGACGGCAAATGGACGCCTGCATATTCGTTGAGCTGGCAGCGCGGACTGCATTGGCAGGTGTTCTCAGGAGTTCATGTTTTCAGCTCTCTGCACATGGCGGACAAGCTGTTCTCGCCGGAAGAAGAGAAGCAAACAAATCTTTCACGTGCGCAACTGAGTCTTGCCAATCTGTACGCGACTGGCGATGCAGAAAAGGCACGGGGACTTTACCTGGATGCTATCAAGTCTCAACCACTCAATTATTACGCATGGCGTGACTACGCCAATTTTCTGACAACGACAGCCGCGAACGATCCCGCTCCCTGGCTTGAGCTTTGTGATAACCTGAATGCAAACCTCGCTAAAGCGTTCCCGGAAATGGCAGCTACCATGCTCTGCCAGCTTGTGTACCCCAAACTCAAAGAAATGCAAGGGGTAAACAAGGAGGAACTGCGTCGAGTCACCCTTGATTTCTGGAAAAATGTGCAGGAGATGGGTCCTGATCCCGAATGGGACAAGGGATTCAAGGGACGCTGGCGTGTAGAGGATATGCTCAACCAGCAGCTGAATTTGCTGGGCATCGACCCGAAGAAAGATGATGCTGTGCTGGATGTTCTGCGCACTGTGTTGGGACATGTGGCCGGGAAAACAGATTATGCCACAGTGATGCTCTCTTGGGGCTCAGAACTCAGCAAAACGATGTCCCAGGACAGGAAGGCAGCTTTCCTTGGCGCCATGACCAGTGCGCTGGGGGGTAGCGCATCTGCCGGATCCGATGAAGACCGTGAAAAATTGTTTGGCCCGGTGATTTTGGCTGCCGAAGCCGCTGGCGACCTCAATAGCTACAATTCCCTGGCCTCCTCCCTGCCTGATAAATACAAGAACCCATCGACCAAGTTGCCCCCAATCCCTGTCCACCAAGACCAATTGGTATCACGCGGCGGCATGATTCGAGCCTCCTCTACATCCAACTGGGACAAACCTTGCGGACACTGGGGCATATTGGAACCGGAAGTAGGCGGCAGTTTCCACACCGGCAAGGATAAGGATGCTTGGGTCGTAGTCACTCTCCCCAAGCAGGCGAATATCACCGGCGTGGTGCTGGTGACAACGGACGGCAATCTGCAACGCCTCAATAATATGAAAGTGCAGGTATCAGAGACAGGTAAGGACAGCGACTGGCACGATGTGGCCCAACTCGGCCCCTGCAAGCAGAAGGTGCTGCAGGTCGATTTGAGCAACGCGCGCCCGCTGGCAAAGTTTGTGCGCATCCTTCGTCCAGGCGGACCTGAGTTTTTCCACCTGCGCGGCATCTTTATTTATGGGAAACCTGCTGCTTAAGTTCTACTTTCGTTATGAATTCAACCACGAGATCAACCATGAAAAAATACACTCTTTCCCTTTTGATTGCCGGGCTGGTCATGCAAGCCCCGACAATGGCTGAGCCTGTCCTTGTAGATTCCTATGATGCGGCTCAATCTGTTTTGCAGGATGACGGCTATATCCTTTTCGCCTATGCGCAAGGTTGGGATAACAGCAGCTCCAAAATATGCCGTAAACTCATGAACTCACAAGCTGTCAAACAAGCGGCAGGCAATGCCGTGTTCATGCCGGTGCCCGTGCCAAACATCTTGACGGATGAGCTCAAGGAGGCCAATAAGGCTAAGTATGGGAAGCTGACGGTGCCTGATGCCCCGGATTACCCCGCCATTCTCATGCTCACCAAAGGCGGACGCCATTATGCCACCCTCTGCGGTCCCGCCATTCGTAGCGGAAAACTGCAAGATGTCGCCAAGACTATCTCGGATCATTTGGCCTCTATGCACAAGCAGGAGGAGCTACTTACCCAAGCTGCGAACGCAAAGGGAGTTGAAAAAGCGCGACTGCTCGGCGAGGCCGCCAGCCAGCCCGGCATCAACCCTCCGGAACGCATGGGCAACATCATTGCCCAAATCAAAAAGCTTGACCCCAATAATGAGACCGGCTATGCCCGCAAACTTATCAACCCATTTGATTTGTCAATGGAGATTTTCGGCATTGAGACAAGCAAGGACGCCGGAAAAGGTTGGCAAGCCGCTCTCACTCAAGCTGAGGCTTATCTGAAGGATTCTGTGTACAACACCGAACAGAAACAGGCTCTTTATGCCATCAGCATTGGTATCATGCGCCGCCACATGGGCGCCAGAGCTGCTTCTAAAATCCGTGAGTACGCGCGGGCTATGGCGTCCCTCAATCCGGACAACTACCTGGGCCAATCTGCCAAAGTAGTGGAGCGTGATTGGGGAATTGGACTCAACCTCATAGAGGGATGGACACCGGACGCCGTGAGTGGACCAAGTGAACCGATTGAGTTGTCTGGGCCGCTGCCCATCACTACACCCGGCACCTACAAAGTGACTTTCACTTACACCAGAGGGCGGCATTCAGCCAATATCCGCTCCGTCAAGCTCTATGATGGCTCACAACTCGTTGCACAGGACGAACACGACGGCTCTGCCGGCAAGACTGCCAAGGACAACGTGTACACTCTTACAGTGGAAAATCCACCAAAAGACCCGCACCTCTTCATCCTGTTCGACCAGAGTAAAAGTTGCGACCAAAATGGCCGCAGCGATTCATACGGCCGTATTACGATCACGCGCTGAAAGTTCTGTCCGCAGCTCCCTGATAAGCTGAGGCATGCTGCTTGCCAGCAGCTGGACCACGCCGTCGAAGTCTGCAGCCCCGCCGTAGTAGGGGTCCGGCACTTCCCGCAATGTACAGCCTGCCGGAAACCATGCTCGCATGGGGATCACTCGCGCTGTAGGCCCACTCAGCAACCGCTGTACATCGCGCATGTTCTCTGAATCTTGTGGAATGATGAGATCAAATCTCGTCCCATCTTCCTTGCGCAACTGACGTGCATGGTGTCCATCATACTGGAACCCGGCGCGCTCCAGCGCAGCGAGCATGCGCGCATCCGGTCTGCTGCCCACATGGTAAGAGGCCGTGCCGCAGGAATCCACCCTGACCCGCCCTGCCATCTCGGTCTTTCGCAATACAGCACGACATATTATTTCTGCTGCCGGACTACGGCAAATATTGCCGAGACATACAAAGAGGATGCAAAACTGGGGTAGTGTGGACATAAGCAATTTGCGTTGACCGGACCCGATATTTCTGGTATGTATTGACGCGCCGCACATCATAGCACATCGCCATGCGCATTGCACGCCTGAATAACGCGCCGGAGGTCTTTTTCTCCCTGCAGGGGGAGGGAACCAGCGCAGGAGTTCCTGCCGTTTTCCTGCGGCTGGCCGGTTGTAACCTGCATTGTTCGTGGTGCGACTCTAAACATTCCTGGGGTGACTCCATTGAGTTATCGCCGCGAGAAGTGGTGACACGTCTGCTGGAATTTCCTTCCAAACACATGATCGTCACTGGTGGTGAACCGCTTATGCAGGCTAATGAACTCACGGAATTGCTTCTCATGCTCCCCCGAGATTATGCGATTGAAGTGGAAACCAACGGTACCTTCTTCCCATCTCCAGATCTGCTTGCGCGTGTAAGTCAATGGAATGTGTCACCTAAGCTGCCACATGCCGGCAATGCTATGGAGAGTTTGCAACTGCCTGTACTCACCGCGTTCGCTGCTTTGTCGAACTCCTGGTTTAAGTTTGTCATCACTGGAGAAGAGGATTGGCCGTCGATCGCCCACCTTCGCCTTCCTCCTGAGAAAATTATGCTCATGCCTTGTGCTGCAGATCGTGCCTCTTACCGTCACCTGCTTCCAATTGTGGCTGGCATCTGTCTCGAACACCATGTTCGTCTCAGCCCACGCCTCCACATTGAGCTTTGGGACACTCGCCTTGGCGTATAAACTCGCAATATAACCACGCCCCCCTGTACTTCCCGGAGGCCTCCTACCCTCTACTGAACAGGACAGAATTCCCTGTTGTCAGTGGTTGCCATTCGATCGATACATGAAGAAAGCGGGGGCTCTTTCAGTACTGGCGGGCTCCTTTTCAACTTTGCGGCGGGTCAAAACAGAATAGGTAACCGTGAGAGTTCATTTCTTTGCCCCATGCAAGCCATGCCCAATGTGAAGGAGGAATGACTTGTTTTTGGATAGTGACACTATCTCCCTCCATATCAAAATACTAAAGAGACAATTGAACCCTAAGTCCGCCTTCTTTTATTTTTTATAACAAATTATTTGTAATGACTTTATTTTAGTAATCCAAGGGCTATTTTTACCTGAATATCTCTTTCTAAAGGAGATGTCCACCAAAATTATCCAGAAATTGCGGGGTGATGCGAGTTTCGAGTTTTTTTCTCTATTGAAAGTAGGGCGAAAGGTTATCAAAACAGGATACTTAAATATTATACTGAGTATTGATTGATAATAAATAACAATCTAATAAAAAGTATATCGTATTTAGAAAGAGGTACACTAGCCGCTCATCCATGTTATTCTCATCCACGACATTTCTGTTTTTGTTCCTGCCGATCGTGTGTGCCCTCTACCTTCTGGTGAGGAAAGAGCTGAAGGATTACGTCCTGCTCTTGGCCAGCATTTTCTTCTACGCCTGGGGCGAGCCTCGGTACGTGGCGGTCATGCTGCTCACCATCATCATCAACTACGTCGGTGCCATTCTGATCTCGAAGTACAAGTATAAGAAGACTCTGCTTCTGCTCACCATCCTGGGAGACTTGAGCTTTCTGTTCTATTTCAAGTACTTCAACTTCTTTGTCGAGAACGTCAACGAGCTTTTCGGCGGGCATATCGACTTCATCAAGGTCATCATGCCTATCGGCATCTCCTTCTACACCTTCCAAGCCATCAGCTATGTTGTGGATGTTTACCGGGAGGAAGTTGAGCCGCAGAAAAACATCTACAAGCTCGCGCTCTACATCACGCTTTTCCCGCAGTTGGTGGCAGGTCCTATCGTTAAATACCACGATGTAGCCGACCAAATTGAACATCGCACCGTGGACTTCGAGAAAGTGACCTATGGCGTGAAACGCTTCATCGTGGGACTCGCCAAGAAAGTTCTCCTCGCCAATACGCTGGGAGCTGTGGCGGATAAAGTTTTTACGCAACCGATTGACCAACTGGACTGCGTGACCACTTGGCTGGGAGCAATCTGCTACACGTTGCAGATCTACTACGACTTCAGCGGGTACTCGGATATGGCGATCGGCCTCGGCTCCATCTTCGGGTTCAAATTCCTGGAGAACTTCAACTATCCGTACATCTCGAAATCAATCTCCGAATATTGGCGACGTTGGCACATATCGCTGGGAAGCTGGTTCAGGGACTATATGTTCTTGCCGCTCTCGCGTACTCTTACGCTTTCTAAACCTTACTCTTTTCTCTGCAAACATGTAGGTAGGAAATTGACCAATACACTCATTACGGTCATTTCTTTGGTTGTCGTTTGGTTTTCGACCGGATTCTGGCATGGAGCCGCTTGGTCCTTTATTGTCTGGGGTCTCTATAACGGCTTCTTCATTTTCTTGGAAATTATCACGGGGTGGAGCCGTGAACGTAAAAGCCTGTTTGGCAAGTTTATACAACATCTTTACGCCCTGCTGGTCATTATCCTTGGGTTCGTCATATTCCGGTCAGACACCATGACTTACGCCTGGCATTACCTTTTGACCATGTTCGGAGCAGAAAGAGGAGAGACCATGTACCACCTCATCTACTACGTGGATCGCATTGAGATTATCGCACTCATCGTGGGTATCGTCTGCTCCGCGCCATTATGCAAGCGGATGGTCGTGGATGAAGGGAAGAGTCAGCTGTGCGTGGGGGCGTTGAATATCTGGCTGATGGCTCTCTTTATTCTATCTGCCGCTTCAATAGCTGCTTCCACGTACAACCCGTTTATTTATTTCCGTTTCTGATATGATTGTCAACAGCAGCGATGCGGAGCAATTCGCTCGGCTCTCCGGTGACTTCAATCCCGTGCATGTGGATGAGCAGTATGCACGGCAAACCATGTTCGGTGGGCAAATCGTGTACGGTGTGCAGCAGGTGATGCTTTGCCTGGAGGAGTTCGCGAGGCAGATGCAGCAGCCCGTGTTCATTACAAGTATCAAGGCCGAATTTCGACGACCGCTCGCTGTGGGTGAATGTTTTGAGATTGACGTGAAAGTCGGGGAGGGCAGTGCCATTCTGAGCGTGAAGGACCCCGCTGCGGTCTTCTCCAAGGTCAAGATCCAGTACACTCCCCACACAGACCCAGGGCAGGCGGCAAAACCGGATGACTTCCCCGCGTGTCCGTCTACCTCCCAGCGCGATGTACCGGTGAGCTTTGAGGATACGGTTGGCTACGATGCTGCTTTCTGCCGTAGTCTTTTTTCCAATGCTGGCGCAATGATTCATGCGGTCAATTTGGGTTCTTTGCTGGCTGCTACCCGTATCATCGGCATGCGCTACCCAGGGCAGGATTCCCTCTTCCGCGGTCTCAACCTTCGCTTCAAGCTCCCGGTTGTTCCTTTCAGCGCTACAGTCTGCTGCGAGGCTGTACCCCAGCAATCCCTTTTCGGTGAGTGTAAGGTTTCCCTGCAAGCTCCTTTCGTGCAGGGCGAACTCAGCGCGTTTTTCCGTCCTCCCGTTATCCAGTACAACCCCATCTCCGTGCTGCTCGAGAAAAAATTGATAGGCGACTTTTCTCGCCAGCGAGCTCTTGTTGTCGGCGCCAGCCGAGGTATCGGTATGCAGTGCGCGAGGTTGCTCGCAATCGGTTAGTCGGGGTGGGTATTAACTACTTATAATAAATCTATTGCAGACACAATGAATCTTCTCGATGAGCTTCGGGACTATGGTTGCACGGTGGAGGCCGTGCAGTTAGATGCTGCGCAGCCCACAGCCGATTCGCTGGAGAAGATACGCGCCTTTGCTCCCACTCATCTTTACTATTTCGCGACGCCGAAGATAAGTCCGTCTGGGAAAAGCATCAGCGAGGAAAAGTTCTCGACTTTCTGTCTGTATTACATTTTTGCATTGAATCGTCTTATTGAACAACTGAAGCCAATGGGACTGAGAAATGTCTTTGCTCCTTCAACAGTGTTTATTGACGAACTTCCGAAAGACATGGTGGAGTACGCGATGGCGAAAGAAGCGATGGAATGCTGGGGGCGTGCGATGAATGCGGACAAAAAGAAAGGGGTGCGTATGTACATGCCGAGGTTTCCTCGAATTCATACCGCGCAGACTCAGGTGCTGCTGCCCGTGGAGGCAGCGGAGGCGGAAGATGTGTTATTTCCCGCGATGCAACAATTCGAGAAAGAATTAATCTATGAATGACCTCCTCTACCAGCTGCAATACCCAACGGATCCGGGGCTCGTGCTACGGAAACGCAACACGATACGTAAGCTTTTGCTGAAGACCGGCGAGAAGCGAGTTCAGAAGAAAATCGCTATCCTCGGCGGCTCCACGACGCATGATATCCGCGAGATCCTCGACCTCTTCCTGCTTTACAACGGTATTGAAGCGGAGTTCTACGAATGTGAGTACAACCAGTACTACGAGGAGGTGATGTTCAATAACGAGGAGCTTAAGAGCTTCCGGCCGGATATTGTCTGGTTCCATACCTCCTACCGCAATATCCTCCACACCCCCGATACCCGTGATACCCGGGAAGAGGTGGAGGAGAAATATGAGGCGGAGGTAGGGCGTTTCCGTGGGATGTGGGAGAAATGTACGGAGGAATTGGGATGCACCATCATCCAGAACAACTTTGAATACCCCTTTTACCGCCTGCTGGGCAACAAGGACGCTTCCGACATCCATGGGCTCACTAACTACATCCAGCACCTCAATGCGGCGTTCTACGATTACGCCCAAAGTCACGAGAACTTCCACATCCACGATCTCAATTACGTGGCGGCGGATTATGGATTACCCCGCTGGCATGATTTATCCGCGTGGTACCTGTACAAGTATTGCTGCCGCATCGAGGCTATTCCCTGCCTGGCGCACAGTGTGGCGCGTATCATCAAGTCTCTCTACGGGAAGAACAAGAAGGGCTTTGTGCTGGATCTGGACAACACGCTGTGGGGAGGCGTTGTGGGGGATGATGGTGTGCAGAATCTGGAAATAGGCTCGGAAACCGCCGCTGCGCAGGCTTACCAAGAGTTCCAACAGTATCTGAAAGCGCACCAGGGTCTCGGCGTGCTGCTGAACATCAACTCCAAGAACGACCGCGAGAATGCGCTGGCGGGGCTTGCCCATCCGGAGGGTGTGCTGCGGCAGGAGGACTTTATCTCAATTAAGGCGAACTGGAATCCGAAGAGCCGGAACATGGTAGAGATCGCTCAGGAGCTCAACCTGCTGCCGGAAAGTTTGGTGTTTGTGGACGACAACCCGGCTGAGCGCGAGATTGTGAGCACGCAGGTGCCCCATGCCTGTGTGGTGCCCATCAGCTGCCCCGAGAACTACATCCGCGAGATCGACCGCGCGGGCTTTTTCGAGGTGACTTCGCTGTCGCAGGACGACCTCGCCCGCACGCAGATGTACAAGGCGAATGCACAACGCGTGCAGGCGGCGCAGAGTTTCGGGAATTATGAGGATTACCTGCGCTCCCTGGATATGCACGCAGAAATCAAGCCGTTTTCGGCAGTGTACATGGCGCGCATTGCCCAGCTCACCAACAAATCCAACCAGTTTAACCTCACGACGAAGCGGTACACCCAGGCGGAGATTGAGGCTGCGGCGGCTGATCCGAACTGTATCACCCTCTACGGCAAGCTCACGGATAAGTTCGGGGATAATGGCGTGGTGAGCGTCATGATCGGACGCCAGGAGAAGGAAACCCTCCATATCGAGCTGTTCCTCATGAGCTGCCGGGTGCTGAAGCGGGGGATGGAGCAGGCGATGATGGATGAAATGGTGCGCCACGCCATGGAACGAGGGATTACTCGAATCTGGGGATACTATTATCGAACCGCCAAAAACGGCATGGTTGCGGAGCTGTACCGTGATTTTGGCTTCACGCTTGCGGAAACACGCGGGGACGACACCGTGTGGGTCCGGGATACGGAGAACTACAAAAACTTACAATCAATCATAACCATCGAACATTGATATGAATAGAGACGAAATATACGCCAAATTGACGGAGATATTCAAAGAAAACCTTGACCTCGAGGAAATTGAGCTTACCGATACCACCACGGCTGATGACGTGGAGGGGTGGGATTCTTTGGCACACATCAGCCTCATTGCCGCCATCGAGCAGGAGTTCGGCTTTCGTTTCGCCATGAAGGAGGTTGTGAACTTGCACAATGTCGGCGAGATGGTGGACCTCATCCTGCAGAAAATAGGGTAGGAAAAACCGGGAAAATATTCTTTCCAGGGGGATATGCAAGACCCGGCTCGTTCCCTGCAAGATACCCGCTCAAGTGGTCGTGCTGAAGGAGGACGAACATTCGGAGAGGTTTAAAAAGCAAATTACGTCGAGTTGAGGGTAGCGAAGTCTTCTCTGAACCCCCGTTTCGTGAGATGTAGAGAGCAAGATTGGATGCGGCAGAGCGGTGTGGCCTTATTTCATTATATCCAATTGATTTATGACCGGCAAGAGGTTCGTGGTTTCCGTATTGGTAACCATCTTCTTTAACGTCTTATGTCTGCCCTTGTGGACAGAGTATGACTATGGCAGTTTTATTCGGACCCTTTCCAACAAAGAGGCTCGCCTTGACTTGGTGTATTCCGGCAAACTTACCGGGACTGAACCATTCTTCCTCCAATCTCTTTCTCAACCCGTAACTGCCACTTACTGGTACGGATATGAGGCGAGAAATTCTCGACGGGCTAATCTGAATCTGAGGGCAAGAAGGAGATGGCAGAAACTCTCTTTTCAAGTCGAGGCTCTTCAAGATGGTAAGATCACCGTGCTGTTGAGAGGACCGAATGCCCGCAATGACGACGATGAACCCTTTGCCGCCCTGACAGATTGGAGGAATTTGAAAATTAACGACAAGGTGGCCTTTACTGAGCCCAGGACTTTTTCGTACGTGGGAAATGACGCCAAATACATTCCTGAGAAAAAGTATGAGCTTCCTCGCTTTAACTATGATTTAATGTTCGCTGATCCCGGGAATTTCCCCTACATAGGGAAACACGCCCAATCTATTCCTGTCCGGAAACATGAATGCGTTCAGATAGAAGTTGAGTTTCGTCGGCATCCCTTTTCTGTTCACGATTTTACATTGCTGAAATCCGGGAAGGTCTGGTACATTATCACCGGGAATTTGTTGTTCTTCTCCCTGAGTTGGTGCCTACTTTCCATCTTTGCCAAAAACCGGGAGCGACTGCGATTGAGCAATACTCTTCTTTTAATCACGTTCTTTTCCTGCCTGTTTATTCCGATGCTTGATATTTCAGATGCCGTAAGATCTGTGCGGGGAAACAGAATGCTTGCCGTGAAGCCTGAGTGGAAGGATATCTTTAAAGAGCAGTCTGACTATGGGAGACGGTATGAAAATTGGTTCAACGACCATTTTTGTGGGCACACTGCCCTCATGAGGCTGCACGACGTCATCCGGAATGAACTGTCCCGCGCTATCTGTGCGCGAAATGCCATTTATTTCAAGAAAGACGACTGGTTTTTCCTTAAGCCTCTCGTCTCCAAAATGAATGACAATCCTGCTTTCATCCGCTCTATTGTGCAAAACCTGCTTCAATTGAACCAATTTTGTCGACAGAATAAAATCCGATTTTACATCCTTGAGGTGCCTCGAAAGGAAAGTATTTACAAGGGACTTCTCTCGCGGAGATATGGATTTGATGAGAGAGCCTTTGTTAAAACTTCTCAGGTGCAAGAAACGATCAGAAACAAAGTGAGGAAGCATCATATTCCCTACGTTTACCCGTACGAGGCGCTTCGCGATGCAGCTAAGGACGATTTTGTGTTTTTCAAGAGGACATGGCATTGGACAGATTGGGGTGCATTTGTCGGCTATCGTGAGCTTATGAAAGAAATAGGCAGAGATTATCCGGACATGCCCGTGGCATCCCTTGATAATTACAACCAATCCCAAAATCGACTGATCCGCGATGATTGGTCACGAAATTATTACCCGGGTTATCTCTACCGTTTTTGCAATCTTCAAAGAATCCCCGCAACACCACCCTGTCTCCATCATTACTACGATCACAAGAACAGCGGCAAGATGTCGGTTAAAATTGGGAAGTTTACCAAGGATTTCGTTTACCCTGAGGGGAAGCATAAAATCATGCTGTTTGGTACATCACAAAGCGAGAATCTCCTCCAATTCTTACCTTACTCAGCGGCTCAAACGAAATACATCAGACTTAACACGGGATGGATCAAGGCGTCCGACGAGTTTAAAATCCTCAAGTTGCACAAAAAGGAAATTCTCGCCTTTAAGCCGGAGATCCTCATTCTCTCCATCAACACAGACATTCTGCCCAGGCTCCGCGATATCTGTGCAAGCAGATGAGTTACAGACCTCTCTCAACCAAATTTTTTCTGTCTTTATTGATAGGTTCTCTGACAAAAAATTTCTCTTTTGAGAAGGAAGTGGCTTTGTTCTTTCTTGTTTATTCATTTTGAGTGAGATGTGTTTGATGTTGCCCCTTCATTTTTGAGGCGTCAAGCCTTCGGGGAATTCCCTCAGGGCAAAACGCATGAGGAAATGCGGTTGCCTCTTTACGAGTTACGAATTACGATTTAAAATGGTGATAGCGTGCGCGTTGTGCAGATTTTATCGAATCATGAATGTATGCAAAAGGGTCTTTAAAGCCATCATATGATGACCGCTTGCTGACATGATTTTTAATGCATATCAACGATGATATCAGCCAACAAGAGCATTTCCTCCGTTGATGAACTTCTCGCAAATGCGTTTACCTTGGGAATTTCCTTTCCCCGTTTTTAGACATCCTTCGGTGACTCTGTTTTTGAGGCATTGCGGTCCGGAAGGGGGACAGCGCCATGGCGAAAATTCAGCTTGCATGGGAGAGAGGAAACAGGTATGCTCAGGTGGTATGAGCAAGGAAACGACACCTGAACAGGAGAAAATACGTGCGCAGAGGCAGCGGGCGCTCGATGCAGCGATGCTGCAGATCCAGAAGGATTTTGGGGAGAATGCCATCATGAGGCTGGGGGATCAAAAGAAGATGGAAGTGGACGTGATACCAACAGGCAATTTGCTGATTGATCGCGCATTGGGGGTGGGCGGATTCCCGAGAGGGAGAGTCGTGGAAATATTCGGACCTGAGTCATCCGGTAAAACGACACTAACGCTCACTGCAATCGCACAGGCGCAGAAGGCGGGAGGATTGGCAGCTTTCATTGATGTGGAGCATGCACTGGATCCTTCATATGCTGCGAAGCTAGGGGTGAAGTTGGACGATTTGCTGGTATCCCAGCCGGGCAGCGGAGAAGAAGCGTTGCAGATATGTGAGGCGTTGGTCCGCTCCAACACCATCGATGTGATCGTGGTGGATTCTGTGGCTGCGCTGGTAACTCGACAGGAGCTGGAGGGTGATATAGGCGACAGCACGGTGGGTGCGCAGGCGCGATTGATGAGCGCAGCGCTGCGCAAGCTTACCTCACTTATCGCAAAGGCGCGCACAGTATGCATTTTTACAAACCAGATTCGCGAGAAGATCGGGGTGATGTTTGGCAATCCTGAGACTACGCCGGGAGGACGAGCTCTGAAGTTCTACGCCTCGGTACGTTGTGACATACGGCGTATAGGTCAGATTAAGGGGACGGATGGCGCAGTTGTGGGGAATCGTACAAGACTGAAAGTAGTGAAAAATAAGGTGGCGCCTCCCTTTACAGAATGCGAGTTCGACATCATGTACAACGAGGGCATATCTTCCGTAGGAAGTTTGATCGACTTGGCGATGGAATACGATATCATTCAAAAACGCGGGTCGTGGTTCAGTTACAATGGAGCTCAACTGGCGCAGGGGCGCGATGCTGCTAAAGACGAACTGCGCAAGAGTGAGCAGCTGTATGCTGAGGTGGAAGCAAAGGTGCGAGCCAAGCTTGATGAAAAGAAGTAGTGCTCGGCGCGGGAGAGGTTAAGGAGACTGGATCGGCGGTGGGTCGAGCTTTACGCGTTAGTTGAGCGTGGGCTCCTCCATCACGTCTTCCGGCCAGAGGGAACGGGTAATCATGAACTCTTCCCATGCGAGGAGAATGTACTCGAAGACGGCAGGATTCACCTCAAAGTGGGTAATCGAGTGGTCCGCACGGGGGCAGAGGAGAAACTGCACATCATTGCCGAAATGTCGCCATCGTTTGCAGAACCACTCGCGTAGTTCATAATCCAGCAAGGGATCGCGCATGCCATGCACACAGAAGAGCGGCGGCAGATTTTTGCGCAGAAGCTCGCAGGGATTCACGCGTTCTGGAGAGGAGCTGTCCAAGTGGATGCAGAGGGAGCGGGCTTCTGGAGTCTCAGGGTCCACGATACCGCGGAAAATTGCGATGGCACACGGAGAAATGGGCAGAATATCGCGTTTGCCGAATTGCCAGAATTTGCGTTTACGGATGATTGGCTGCATACCGGCGTTGAGGGCCATGAGCCCTCCGGCGTCTTCGCCCGCCAAAGTGATGCGACGCGGATCAACGCCGAGACCATGCGCGTTGTCGTGCAGCCAGCGCCATGCATCGAGGCCTTCCATAATGATTTCATCAGCGGCCACCTCAAAATGGTCGTAGTTGCGGTATTCCGGGATGATGCAGACGATGCCGCGGTGGGCAAGATGCAGAGCCCAGGGGGCGAAATCGTCGGCACGGTTGTGGGACCACATACCGCCGGAAAAGAAAAGGACGGCTGGGCGGAGCTGTTGAAGGGAATGACCGGGTGGTGAGAAGATGAAGGCTCGCAAGGAATAACCGTCTGCAAAGCGCTTCCAAATGACGGAGGGGGCAGAATCGAGCAATTCGTGATTATTATTGCGCACGGACTGCGTGCGATACTGGCCGGTAAAAGGCGTCATACCCGCGCAAGAGTATGCAATTTTCTTGCCAAAAAGGCAAGTCTGATGTATGAATTGAGGAGCAATGAGAAAACTTTTTGCAGCCATCATCGTGGCTACCATCACATGCGCTGGGGTAGTTACGGCGCAGCAGACATCAATTCCTGCACCCATACCGACAACGCCGCAGGCGAGTGGAAAGCTTCAAGTAACGCCAGATGGCATCGCTACTCCGAATCAGGAGAAGGCGCGAGCTCTTGCGGAGACTACGTACAATACCTGGCGATTGAGTGTGCAGCGTGGGGATGAAACTGCGTGGCGCAACAGTACCTCCTCTGCTCGACAGATGAAGGTGCGCAACCTCATCATTTCGGAGCGCGGTACCTTCCCGAGAGATTTCTTTCGCAGTGCCCGGCAAGCTCCGCAGTTGGAAAATTTCCGTTTTGTAGGAGCGCTCAGCGGGTGTGCCGGACGCACCATGGCAGCTACCTATCTCGGGAAGATGCAACTAGGGGACGACGTGGCCAAGCAGAATGCTTTTGTGCTGGAGTTTGTGCACGAGAACGGGAAATGGCGGTTGGATCAGACGCGGTTCTTTGATTTGAGTAAATTGCCTGGCGTGCTCAAGAGATTGGAGGGTCGGGATCTGAGTGTCCTGCGTGAGCAAGATGGATTCCACCCCTACCGCAGTATTCCGACTGTGCCTCCCGCATGTGCCAATCCAGAGCTCATCGGCGAAGTCTTTGTCGATTGTCCCGGCCGCGAAATCGAGATACGCATTAACGGCGTCTCCGTTCACAATTTTGATGATGAAAGACGCGCTGACACCATATCCGGAGGATTGAGGAGAGGCACCAACACCATTGCATACAGTATCAAGCCCAGCAGCAATGAACAGGATCATCCAGGCATGGCTATTGGTGTGTTTGTGATGCCCGAAACGGCGGGGAACCGACCCGTGTGCGTGTTCGACCATGTGCTGGATGCGGAGGATGAGGCAAAAGGAGGCAATTTCACCTTTGCGGTGACCAATGAGCAGATTGCTTCCATGAACCCACAGTACAAGGGAGAGCAGCCGCAGCCGATGCATGCTGTGCCGCTCAAGCCAAAGAAGAACAATAAGCGCTGAGCCGTTATGGCAACCGCTTTCATACCGCCGGATTATTTCCGCCGCTACAGCGTGACGGATATTTTTGGAAGCGGACAGGAATGTGAGGTGGATTTAGGGTGTGGGGATGGCGGGTTTCTGTTGGCGGTGGCGCAGCAACATCCGGAGCGATTATTTTTGGGAGTGGAGCGTTTGCTGGGCCGTTTGCGCAAGGTTTGTCGTCGTGCGGATGAATTGGAGCTGGACAATGTGCGCGCGGTGCGGGCGGAGAACCGCTATCTGTTGGAATGGATGCTGCAGGAGGGGAGCGTGCGGCGTCTGCACTATCTTTTCCCTGATCCATGGCCCAAGGAAAAGCATCATAAAAAGCGTATGATGCAAGAGAATGTTGTACCGGTGTTACACCGCGTTTTGACGCCGGGGGGAGAACTCCTTTTTCGTACTGATCATGAGGAATATTACAGCTGGGTGTGCAGAGTTGTGGGAGATTCAGCATTGTTTCACCGTGAACCGTGGCCAGATTTGACCGAGTACCCTGTTACAGACTTCCAGCTTCATTGGGAATCGCAGGGTAGGACAACATACTCGGCACGCTTTGTGCGCAACTCATGAGCTTTACCTTGCACAGCACGGACCCAACCGGTGCACGATTTGGCACGTTGCACCTGGCGCATGGCGATGTGCCCACGCCGATCTTCATGCCGGTCGGTACGCAGGGCGCCGTGAAAACGCTGCACCCGGAGGAGCTGGAAGAATTGGGTGCCCAGATTGTTCTGGGCAATACTTACCATCTGTGCTTGCGGCCGGGGGATGAAGTGATACGCGATCTGGGTGGATTGCACCAGTTTGCCGGATGGAGGAGGCCGATGCTTACGGATTCAGGAGGATTTCAGGTGTGGAGTCTGGCGCAACTGCGAAAAATTACGGAAGAGGGAGTGCGCTTTCGCAATCATGTTGATGGGGCGTACATGTTGTTGACGCCGGAGAAGAGCATGGAAATTCAAGCGAACTTGGGGGCGGATATCGCCATGCTCTTTGATGAATGCCCGCCTTACCCTTGCGACCGCGCTTACGCTGAGAAATCCATGGGTTATACATTGCGCTGGGCGGCGCGTTGCAAGACTTGGGTGCAGGAGCACCATCCCATGAGTGGTAATGCTCTGCAGCAACACTTCGGCATCGTGCAGGGTTCTGTGTTCGCGGATTTGCGCCGCGCCTGCGCTGAACAACTCGCGGAGATGGATTTTGACGGCTATGCCATCGGCGGCGTATCCGTGGGGGAGCCTGAGGAGGAGATGCTGCGGGCCATTGAGAATGCGACGCCGTACCTGCCGGTGGGGAAAGCGCGTTATGCCATGGGGCTCGGCACACCGGTACAGATGCTGGAGATGATTGGGCGCGGCGTTGACATGTTTGATTGTGTGATGCCAACGCGCCTGGCAAGACACGGCATTGCCCTCACTCCGGATGGTCCGATGCACATCACGAATGAACGCTGGAAATCCGATGAACGTCCTATTCACGAGGAGAGTCACCCGCACGTGGCACGATTTTCCCGCGCGGCGATACGGCACTTTTTCCGAGCGGGAGAGATGTTGGCGCAAAGAGTGCTTTCATTTCAGAACCTTCACTTTTACTTGCGGCTCATGGAGCAAGCGCGAAACTCCATAGCGGCCGGACAATATGCTGCTTTCAAGAGCAGTTTCATCGCGCGTTACCAAGCCAATCAAATACCATGAATACAACTGCACTCATCCTGGCGCAAGCCGCCGCACAGAACACTCAAGGCAATCCCATGAGCATGTTTATCACACTCGGTCTCATTTTTGTGATATTTTACTTCTTGCTCATTCGTCCGCAACGCAAGCAGCAGAAAGAACTCAAGGCCCGTCAAGATGCTCTGAAAAGCGGCGATAAAGTCATTACTGCCGGCGGAATCTACGGCATTGTGCGCGAGGTGAAAGATACCACCGTTCGCCTGGAGGTGGCCCCCAATACCATCATCAAAATCGTGAAGAGCCAGGTGGTGCAAACTGTCGGTAAAGACGGCTCGCCGGAGGAATAAGGGTTCATGCAGGACGTTTACACCATTGAAGAATTGGAGAAGCTGTCGGCTCCTTTACCTGTCCCGCGACTCGGGGTCGTGGGGCATCCCATTGCGCATTCGCTCTCTCCGGACATTCAGGAGGCCGCCATGAGTGCAGTGGGCATAGGCGGTTCGTATGTCCGTATTTTGTGTCCAAAGGAGGAGGGAGCTTTTCGCGGCTTGACGGAGCGCTTGCGTCTGTTGGGGTTTCTTGGGGTGAACGTCACCGTGCCTTTTAAGCGGGAGGCGCGGATAGTGGCGGATCAAGTGGATCGTCTTTCCGAGCTGAGCGGGGCGGTGAATACGCTTGTATTTCGCGAGGGAAAAATTGAGGGGAGCAACACAGACGGTCCGGGCTTTGAACACGCGTTGGCGTCGCATTGCGGCAGCCGACTCGCAGAAAAAAGAGTCCTGATCCTTGGAGCGTGCGGCGGAGCGGGAAGCGCTCTGGCGATGCAGTGCGTGATTTCCGGATGTCGGCAATTGATTTTGGCGAATCGTCCGCGGCCGGAGCTGGGACGCCTTGCAGATCGTCTTCGCTCACTGGCGCCGGAGATGAACATCGGCGTTTGTTCGTTGGTTGACGGTAATCAGATGCGAGCGGCTGTGCAAGAGGCGGACCTCATTGTTAACGCCACGAGCTTGGGCTTGGCTGCGGAAGACCCCTTGCCAATAGCCGCCGAATTGCTGAGTGGGAGGCATATTGTCTTCGATCTGATCACTCATGCAACGCCCCTGCAACGGGCGGCAGCGGCAGCGAGGTGCCGTGTTTGCGATGGCCGGGATATGCTCGTGGGGCAGGGCGCGCTTTCCTTCGAAAAATGGTTTGGGAAGCGGGCAGATGAGCGCGTCATGCGCGCGGCCATCAACGGATGAGAAGCTTAGCGCCGGGAACGTGCAGTTGTCGCGATTCCTCGGCGTAGCCGAAAGAACCTTGGTCGGGTGCATCCGGGTTGGCCCGAACGTGGCGCTGGATGCTCGGTGAAATGCGCATGAAACGCACGATGCCACGTCCCACGGCTCTCGCGTAGGCACGTGCGCCGGAGTCCGTGGCCAGAAAGGCGGCGTGGGCGCGATTGTTCAGGAAGGCAGATTCCACGACGGCAGCTGGAATGCCGGCATCATCGCAGGCGTTCAGCCAACCTGCCGCACGATCGGCATCCACACAGCGCACTTCCGTCCTGCATCCTCTGCCGGCATTGGGCATGCCGTGGTTGAGGATTTCACATTCCATGGTGGAGCGCAGAGCTTCTGCGAGTGCACCGCCGTTATATTTGTTGCGCAAGATCACGGAGGGAGAAGCTCCGCTTGTCCACCGGTTTGATAAACTGTTGTGATGCAGGAATACGATACAGGCGGCGCGGTTGTAGATGGCGTAGTCGGCACTCACCATGCCGGAAGCTACACGGTCTGGGAAATAGCGGGAGGGGTAACGCTCTGCGCCAGCATCCGGATGGCGCAGGTAAGAGACGTCCGCCGCTCTTGCGTAGGAAAGCAGAGGTTGTGTGGTGGGAGGGTTGCCGCGGTTGATGATGACGCAGCGAAACCCGGCGCGTTGCACTTCTTGCTTTACCTCGCCTGCGTATTGATGCCAAAATTCACACTCACGCAACACGCGGCCGCCGACTTCCCCGGGTGTACTAGCCCCTGGTGAGGTCAGGAAGTGCCCAATATCAAGCACTACGAGTTGTGAGGTGCGCGGGCTGCGAGACACCTGGCTGCAGGCCGCCAGCGCCCCCGCGCACAGGCAGAAAAGAAGACGGAGAAAACGCATGCGGGTATGATACGGTGGCAGTTGTGGTTGGTCAAGTGCGAACTTGACAATGGAAAACGGTATGATAGAGTGGCGGCATGGAAGATTTGGTGTTGTCACACAGCATTGCGAGTTACGAATGCGGGGCAGATTTGCTGCTCAAGCCGGAGTTCTACCTTTTGTTTTGTCAGGAAATGGCGGAGCTGCACGCTTCGCGTAACAAAATGGGCTATGATTGGGTGGTGGAGCACGGCATGATCTGGGTGGAAGTGCAAGGTAACTTCGAACTGCTGCGCCGACCAAAATGGAAGGAGCAGGTGAGTTTGCGCACGAATACCGGGCAGGCTTCGCCGTTGCAAGCGCGCCGATTCGTAGAGATGCGCGATAGGGAGGGGGAAGTGATAGGACGTGCTGATTTAATGTGGGTGATTATCGACATGAACACGCGTCGGCCTATGCCGCTGAAACGGGCAGACCTTGATGTGCCGGCGGCGTGTCCTCCAATCATCACGGCTGAGCTGCCAAAGTTCCCGGAAGATCAGGCAAAGGATTTGGGAACCGCATATTTGGTGACGTCACGCCGAGATGTCGATTTCAACGGCCATATTAACAACTCCGCCTATTTGACCTGGGCAATCGATACGATGCCGAATCCTCCCGGTTGTGCGCCACGCCGTATCCATGTGACTTACAAACACGAGAGTATGATGAGCGAACCGCTGTGCATAATCCACCGCGCGGCAGGATCGCTAAGCCAGCACCGCATTGAAGGCGGCGGAAAACTACGCGCAGTCATCACCATGGAATGGGAGGGGTGAGCGCCCAGTTATCTGAGATGAGTCAGGAACCATGATACAAGCTGAGGGCCGGAAAATAACCACAAGAATGCGGCAAGAATGAGTGCCGGGCCAAAAGGCATGGGGTCTCCGCGGCGGATGCGCATGATGAGCGCATAGACGAGCCCAATGTAACTACCGACAACAAGCGAAAAGATGACCCCCTGCCAGCCGCAGAGTGCGCCGATGGCCATGGCGATCCACGCATCGCCGGAACCCATGGTAGCGCCTTGGGAACACACCGCGCGGCATGTACCGCGGAGCGTGTCGTACTCTTCCAAATCGTAGGAAGAATCACCAATAATCATTTGCGTGTCGGTGAAGCGTACGCGGCAGGAGGCGCCGGGGATCTGTTCCACCGTGGCATCTTCGAGAATGAGTGCACCGCGTTGCTCAGCAAAGACCATTCCCCAGCGTATGGAATGGTTGCCTACGGCGAGTTCAATGTCCAGATTGTCACCGATTTGGCGCAGCTCCCAAGGTGTTGGCTCCGAGAAGTGCAAGTTGCGACGGCCAAAAAGTAAGCGTCCGACTAAAGCAATAAACCGGAAAAGCACGTAACCGCAGGCGATCCCGACACACCCCCACAGCAGACCTTCCCATGGTCTGAGCGTGCTGGCGCCCGCGAGCGTAGGGGCAAAAACGGATGCCAGTAATCCGAAGACTGCGCAAATGCTGGAAATTCGGGCGTGCACAACCATGAACTCCCAATCCATGAGGAGCAAACAAAGCAAACCTGCACCCCACAGGCAGATGAGAAAGCGTGCGAGAAGGGATTCATAATCGAAATAAATTGCGATGCCTCCGAACAACAAGAAGCAGGCTGACTCAATTAGTATGTAACGAAGGCTGATGGGTTGGTGACAGCATGCACTCTTGCCACGCAGCATGAGCCAGCTGATGATGGGCAGGTTCAGGTACCACGGGATGGCGGCTTTGCAGGATGGACAGAATGAGCGCGGCGGGTTGTTGACGCTCATACCGCGTGGGATACGGTAGATCACTACGTTCAAAAATGACCCGATACAAGCCCCGACAAGTGCCAGAAACGCTACTTGCCACCATGCACTATCGATCCGCATGAGATCTGTCCATTCCCCCGTCATCGTCGCTTATTGTACCATGCTACGCGTCGAAATGTCAATTTTACTTTCCTTCAAGTGGCTTGAACCAGTATAATGCAGCCATGTGTACCTCTCAAACCATAGCCCAAGTGGCGGCGGCATCCGGACTGTCTGCTGCAACACTGCGATTTTACGAAGACCAGGGGCTGATACCTCCTGTTCCGCGGGATGGATCGGGGAATCGGCGTTACGGAGAACCAGAAATGAGTCGTGTGAATACCATACGTTGCTTGCGCACAGCGGGATTATCGTTGCCTGAGATGAAGAGGTATTTTGCAATGGTGGAAGATGGGGAGGACACACTGCGTGTGCGACGCGAACTCTTGGAGCAAACCCGGGATCGTCTGCGTCATCAGCGCCTCGAACTCAAGAAATGCCTGGATTATTTGGACCTCAAAATCGAGCATTATGGCATAATGCTCGCCGCCGTGGCAAAGGGAGAAAAACCGCCCGTTTTTTCTGCGCGCAAACTCAACCGTTGCTTTGCGGTCAAACAGCGGCGCAACGCGAAAAACCGCCCATCGAGCAACTCACGCGCGGGAGGCGCGGACCGAGTCCGGTGAGTATATCCCATGGGATGGTGCCGGCTTGCATCGCGAGCTCTTCAACACTGAGCGATGGCCCGATCAGCTCGGCCATATCTCCTGACTGCACTCCTGGAACGGCAGATACATCCGCCATGATTTGATCCATTGTCACACGTCCAAGAAGAGGACAGAGCTGCCCGTGTATGAGCGCATGTACTCCTCTGCCGGAGAGGTGGCGGCGCCAACCATCTGCATAACCAATGCCGATAGTAGCCACTCGCAGGGAGTGTGGTGTCACAAAGCAGCGCCCGTATGAAACTCCGTGTCCGGTTGGCAGGGATCGTACCAATGTGACTGCAGCGCGTAGGCGGAGGGCAGGGCGCAGCTGTTTTTCCCACGTGCAGTGCACCGGCGCAATGCCGTAAAGCATAAGCCCGGGCCGGACTGTATTGGCACAGGGGACCTTGTAGCGCAGTATACCCGCACTTGCCGCCAAATGCACGTAGCGCGGCTGCGCATGCATAGAAACCTCGCGTACACATTGCTCAAAGAGTTCCACCTGCGCATGCGAGAAAACCTCATCCTCATCGGCCACCGGCATGTGCGACATAACGCCATCCACACGCAGGGAGGGAAGGCCCTGCAGATGCGCGAGCACCTCGCCTAATTCTGTGGGCAAAAACCCCTCGCGTCCCATGCCGGTGTCCACCGCCAAATGCACAGGCAAAACGCGTTGCGCGTCTGCCGCCAAACTAGCAAAATGGTCAGCCTCTTCGATCGAAGAAATCGTGAACCCCCAGCCGGAAGCTGCAATTTCTGCGCGCTCAGTCGGTGGATTGGGGCCGAGCAGAAATGGGCGCGCTGAGCAACCCGTCGCTTGCACTTGGCGGGCCTCCGCCGCATTGGCTACGCCGAAAAAAGCGGGTTGTTCGGCATCCAAACGGCGCACTACCTGCTCCAGTCCGTGACCATAAGCGTTGGCCTTCACTACTGCAATAATACGACAGCCGGGAGCCGCTTGCCGAGCAAGGTGGAGATTGTGGGCTATGGCGTCCACATCCACCTCCACAATGGCCCTGGGGGAGCAGTCATGCATCTCGCCGTTTACTCTAGCACCTTTCTCCAAACGGAGCAAGAATTATGTGGCATAAAACGCCCTCAGGGCACACGTGTCCCAATAAAATATTCTCCGGGTTCATTGAACCCATTTCCCATGCATTTTTTTCAGACGAAAATGGCAGAGCGCTTCGCCTCCCAGCGCGCCAGCGCGCAAATTTCCCAAATCGAAAATCAAAAATCGTAACTCGAAAATCCCCTTGTGTTTCAACTTCGCTCTCCCACTCAGCTTTCTCATCAGTCTTGCGCGCGGTTCCGTCCTTCCCCGTCGCTACCGCTCCGCATTTCCCGAGCCTCCGGCTCGCTAGCTTTTCAAATCGTCAATCGTAATTCGTAAATCGTAAATAACCAAAGGATTATGCTTCATGATGTGCCGTTAACGACCTGTCGGGGGTGCTTTTTCTTGGGACACGTGTGCCCTCAGGGCAATCGCACTAGAAAATGCGGTTGTTATTGACGATTGAGGATTTGCCGTTTGTTGATAATGTGCGTATCGCGCAGTTTTTTATGAATCATGAACGTGGGCCGGAGAGTTCTTGAGAGCTACCATCATGATGACTGCTTTTTGTTATAATTTTTGAAGAGTATCAAGAATAATATCATCCAACAAGAGCATTTTTTCCGTCGATGAACTTCTTTCAAATGCGTTTGCCCTGAAAACGCGAAAAGACTTGATAGAGCGTTGCAAATATGGTACAGTGAATGCGTATGAAAATTTTACCTACGATAGCACTCGGTGCAGGAGCATGTGCGGGGTTCATGTTGAGTGCATGCTCGAGTTCAGATGCGGACGGGTATGCGGAGTCCGCTCTTCCCATCAGTGAGGTGGCGGATGGCGAGATACCGCCTTGGTTGCTGGAGGATGACGGAAATCGTCAGATAGGAGCAGGCACCCACACCCCGACCATAGTTAGTCGGAATAACTACACCATACCTGAGCCGGAGGAACCGAAGACCACTGGCGCTCGCCAGAATCAACCCAAGCTTGCGGGAGTTGAGCAGGATAACACGGTGGTGGAGACTTCCAGCGGCGGGGTGGATCCGATGGCAGCTGGTGTTGCCACGCCGAGTGAGTCGGTCGGTGAACCCAAACTGGTTGCGACGCCGGGAGGCAAGAAGAAAACTGAAGCTAAGAAGGGCTCTGGCAAGAAGCTTGCTCAAGGTAAAAAACTCAGGAGACCGACCTTGGTGGTGTACAAAGTACGTCCGGGTGATAACCTGACCGTCATCGCCAAGCGCAGTCATACCACCGTGGCTCAAATCCGCAAGGATTCCAACCTGAAGGGGACCACAATTTACCCAGGTCAAGTAATCAAGGTGCGTTACACACCGAAGGGGTACAAACCTGAGAAGGATGGTAAAAAGACTGATCGGAAGGGCAGCGGCGGCAAGTCGGCAGTCACCGGCAAAACGCATACCGTTGCCTCTGGGCAAACTCTCTCCGGCATTGCGGCTAAGTACGGCGTGAGCACTGCTGCTCTCATGAAGGCTAACGGCATCTCGAAAGATCAGGCCGACAAAATACGTGCCGGGCGCAAGTTGAAGATACCTGCAAAACGCTGAGACCCGTGAGTCCACGTCACGCGAGGGAGTGAAAATGAAAGAGCGGATAGAACAGGCTATTGTGACCGGGCTGCTGGCGGCATCGGTTGGCGGTTTGTGTTCGTGTCAATTTCTGGGCAAAAACTTGTCGTTGATGAACGACACGGTGAGCAAAGCTCGAGCGGATGATGTGGTAGTAGAGGGCGGAAGCGGGGGGATGCCTGTTGTGGCGGCAAGTCCGGCCCTTCCTGCGTCAACCCACGGGCAGCGGCATGTTGTCGTGCAGCGCGGCGAAACTCTCTCTGCAATTGCGCGAAAGAATGGAGTGACGCTCTCCGCTCTGTGCGCGGCAAATGGGATCTCCCCCGCCTCACCGATCCGTAGTGGGCAGAGGCTCATTATACCATCTCCCTCACAAGGCGTGCAGGCCGGAACCGGAGCCGCGCGGCAGAGCAGCATGCCCGCCATGACTCGACCTGCCAAGGTTAAGGCCATGGCCAGGTCACTTGGGGACACGTATATTGTCAAGCCCGGTGAAACTCTTTCGGGTATTGCCTCGCGGCACCATACGACGGTATCTGCCATTTTGCGAGCCAATGGGATGAAGAATGACCAGGCGGGGCACATCCGCGATGGGCAGAAGCTGACGATACCGCGTAGGAGATGAAAGATCTCCATAAGTTGGGGGTCGTCTGCGGGCTGGCTGTCTTGGTAACCGGGTGCGCCGAGCCGTCTCACTCGGTAAAGGAGGAGCCGGTGCCTGTCCCGACGATTAGGCAGGAACCGCCGAAGCTTGAGGAGGAAGAATTACCCCAACGTGCAGACACGCAGGGCAGGAACCCGCTGCACATGCCGGGTAAAGATATGCCGGGTTATATCAACCCCTTTCCTGAGGGAAGCTACGAGCACTTTGCCGCCTCCAAAGCGTACCCCAAAACGGATAAGGTGTATTGCTACGACCCGTTGCTCAATGTGATCACCGCCACGAATTCGAAAATTATCGTGTGCTTGCCGCAGCAACGTGCGCGACTTTACGTGCTGGGCCGCGTGGCGATGGATTGGCCCGTGTCAACTGGAAGTGACGGGCACGAGACACCTACCGGGGTATTTCGGATACTGGAAAAAGAACGTGACCACCATTCCGGTCGCTATGGTAAATGGGTCAGCGCCGGCGGCCGTGTGATAGATTCCAACGCCGATCTCACTAAAAAGGCGCCTGCCGGAGCGAATTTTCGCCCATCTTCCATGCCATGCTGGCATAGACTGACTTGGGATGGTGTGGGCATACATGGAGGACGCGTAGTGCCTGGACGTCGGCTTTCACATGGTTGCATACGCTCCCCATATCCGGTGGCCCGCAAACTGTATGAGTACACGGTACTTGGTATGCCGGTATATGTCTCGCGTGCAATAGAGGATTATAACCGCGGTGGCCTGGTGATGCCCGCCGATGTGAAGTATCGACCCGGCGGAGACCACAGTGACGATGCGCAGCTCCGCTCTGACCAAAGAACCGATGCGCGTTGATCCGCCGAAATTGCCGGAAGATTATGAACGGACTTTGCGCAGTGCGAATGCCGCACTGTATGGAGTGCTTGCTGTGGCAGTAGTTGTGTGTGTGATCGTGGCGTGGATGATGAAGGGAGATGAGTGGTACGGCTGGCAGCGGGCGCTGGTGGTGGTATGTGGCTCGTTAGCCGTGCTGTGGGGAGGATACTATACGCTCTACCGCGTGCATGTGGATGCAACGGGAGTGGAAATTGGCACGCTTTGCATGCGGCGTTACAAGTGGCAGCACTTGCGTAGTGCGCGCGTGTGTGAGAGCGAGTTGATGGGAGTTGCACAATGTGCCATTTTTCTTTCCTTTTCGTCGGGCGGCGAGATAGAAATTAGCAGTTCATTGCTCAACTTGGAAGACGTGCAAAATTTGCTCGCGGAATGGCGCGCAAGAGGACTGAAGGTAGAGAGAGATGATCACGAAAATCAGGCGGTAAAATGAGTCCATTCTGGGGCAAAAGAGCTGCAAAAGCGCGTCAAATCGGCGATCATCGGTAAAAAAGTGCGAAAAAACGCGGGATCACGGCTTTTATGCTTGAAAAGCCTGAACAGGGTGCTATCATGAAGCCCTATGAACAAGACTGAACTCGTAGAGAGCATTCATGGAAAACTTGGTGAAGGCGCTACCAAGAAGTGCGCTGAGGCTGCTCTGAGCGCCGTTCTCGACTCCATCACCGCTGCTGTGAAGAAGGGCGAGAAGGTTCAGCTCATCGGCTTCGGTACGTTTGAGATGAAGACGCGTGCTGCCCGCACTGGTCTTAATCCCCGTACGCGTGAGGCGATCAAGATCGCTGCTTCCACCACCTTGGCTTTCAAACCGTCCTCTGTCTTCAAGAAGAAGGTTGGTAAGAAGCCTGCCAAGAAGAAGTAATTCTCTCTCCTGATTAATTTCATAGATTTCAAAGGCCGTCTCGTAGTGAGACGGCCTTTTTTGCTTGCGCCCGTAGTATTGCGCAATGTAGAATAAGGCTGCAAAGATAATGAAGCGACACATTTTGATTACAGGCGGAGCTGGATTCATTGGGTCACATGTCGTGCGTCATTTTGTGCGCAAATATGCGGGCTACGAGGTTGTGAATTTGGATTTGCTCACGTATGCCGGGAACCTTGAAAATTTGCACGATGTACAACAGGCGCCCAACTACCATTTTGTGCGGGGAGACATATGTGATATGTGTCTTGTGCGTACACTTTTTCGGGAACACAACATTGATGGAGTCATCCATCTGGCGGCAGAAAGTCACGTGGATCGCTCCATTCGTGACCCCTTTCTTTTCGTACGCACAAATGTGTTGGGCACACTCACGTTATTGCAAGCAGCTCGTGAAGCATGGGGCGACTCGTCCGAGGTGGAGAGGAGGTTTCATCATGTATCGACTGACGAAGTGTACGGAGCTTTGCAGTTCGGTGAGGAGGCATTTAGCGAGACGACAAGCTACAACCCGCACAGTCCGTATTCCGCTTCCAAGGCGGGGGCTGATCACTTTGTGCGTGCGTACCATACCACGTATGGCTTGCCTGTGGTGATCACTCATTGTTCGAACAACTATGGACCATACCAATTTCCAGAAAAACTGATTCCTTTATGCATACGCAATATCTGCGCGAATAAGCTTCTGCCCATTTACGGCAAGGGAGAGAATGTGCGCGATTGGCTGCATGTAAAAGACCATGCAGAGGCGATTGATGTGGTTTTTCACCACGGACGCAATGGCGAAAGCTACAACATAGGAGGTTCCAATGAGCGAAGAAATATAGATGTCGTGAAGCTGCTCATCCGCATCGTTGATGAGGAACTCGGTCGCGCACCAGGCAGTAGCGAGCATCTTATCAACCACATTGAAGACCGTGCCGGACACGATCTTCGCTATGCCATCAATGCGGGCAAATTGCACAGCGAACTAGGTTGGACCCCGAAACACGATTTTGAAAAAGGCCTGAGCGATACCGTGCGCTGGTATCTTGGACACAAGGAATGGTTGGCAGCCGTTGTCAACGGTTCGTATGAACGCTATTACGCAGAAATGTATGACGGTCAGTAAAAATTGAGTTGCGCTCTTTGGTATTCCTGAAGATATAATGATGATCTCTCTTCTCCTTTCACGTGTGTCACTCATGCGGCGATGACCGTCTGTTGGAATCGCTTTTTCCTGGGACAAATGCGGATTTGCTATGAACGTAGGGGCAAGTGTCTTGCGCATTGGGAAAAAATAGCGTATAATGCCGCCGAGAAGGAGGGGATATGTCAGACGCACGATATCAGCCGTTGCCGGGATTCCGCGATTTGGACCCGCAGGAATACGCATTACGAACATATTTATTTGACGCGTGGAGAAAGGTGGCTCACCGGTACGGGTTTGTGGAGTGGGAAGCGCCAATAGTTGAGCCAACGGATTTGTACATCAAGAAAAGCGGTGGCGAGTTGCCTGCACAGCTGTTTCGCTTTAAGGACCAAGGGGAGCGCGATGTGTCATTGCGTCCGGAGCTGACGGCCTCGTTAGCCCGTATTGTGTGCACTCGGCATTTGGATTACAACAAGCCGTTAAAATGGTACGAAATTGGGCCGTGTTTTCGCTACGAAAAGCCGCAAAAGGGCCGACAGCGTGAGTTTGTGCAGTTCAATGTTGATATTCTGGGCGAGGAAGGAGCGAGGGCCGATGCAGAGTTGCTGGCGTTAGCCATCGACAGCATGAGGATATTGGGATTCAAGGCGGCGGACTTTGCGGTACGCGTCAGTGATCGCGATGTGTGGCTCAAGTATGCTCAGGAGCACGGCATTGCCAAGGAACGAACGCAGGATTTTTTGGCCGTGATTGATAAATTAGAGCGTGAACGGCCGGAGATATCGGAGCAAAAGCTGGCGTCCTTTGGCCTCACTCTCGATCAGATCACAGATTTCATTGCAAATCCACCATCGGGAGTATCGCCTCGCTACGATGAGGTGATGGAGGACTTACAGGCGCGCGGGCTGGCAGAATATGTGCAGCTGGACTTGAGTGTCGTGCGTGGGTTGGCGTACTACACGGGGCTGGTTTTTGAGATCTTCGACAAAGGGCACAACCTGCGTGCAGTGGCTGGTGGAGGGCGGTATGACAGGCTTATATCGACACTTACGGATGGATCTGTTGATATCCCCGCGACGGGATTTGCGATGGGGGATGCGGTCATAGCTCACTTGGTTGAGGCGTGCCCGGAGGCACGTGCATTACGCGATGCCGCGCTTGCCCCGCACACATGCGACGTGTGTTTGGTGCTCGCCGCTCCGGAGATGTGGCAGAGTTTGCTGCTGCTGGCCTCTACTTTGAGGGATGCAGGTGTGAGCGTCGATGTGCCTTTGGGGTGGTCAAAGATGACCAAGCAACTGCGGCGAGCAGAGCGCTGCGGCGCTACCTACGCTGCTATCATCGGCACAGAATTCCCGAGCATTGAGCTCAAGCATATGGCCACCCGTGAATCCCGGCATATGAAGTTGGAAGAACTGGTCTGTGAGCTCATCCCGCACTAAAAACCTATGACCACTGATGAAGTTAGCCCGGAAAAATGCGACGCTGAGGATGCGAAGGCCTGCGTTCAGTTTGGGCGACGATTGTTGCGTGGGCGCGGGGTGGCGCGGAATTATGAGCGCGCGCTGGCATGCTTTGATGCCGCGGCCAGGGCGGGGGACGCGGACGCGTTCTACCTGATGGGTAAGTGCTATTTGAAAGGGGTAGGCTGCATCAAGGATCCAGAAGGGGCAGTGAGTTGCTTGGAGAATGCTGCACATCGTGGGCACGTCTCTGCCGCGCTGAAGCTCGGTGCGTGCTTTGAGCGAGGAATTGGTGCGCCACAGAGTAATGAGATGGCAGCATATTGGTACCGTAAAGCTGCAGTACGGGGGGAATCGCGTGCGTATGATGCGCTGTTGAGATTGGCACGCGGCAGCAGTACGCGGGAGGGGAGGAGAAACGCGTGAAAATACTCATATTCGGCGCGAGTGGGCGGGTAGGGGAGGTGTTGAGAGAAGTCGCGCTGGCTGCAGGCCACGAATTGTCCACTCCCTCGCATACAGAGTGTGATTTGGAACATCCGGTGACGGTGGGGGAGCGAGTGCTGCGCAGTAAGGCGGAGTTGGTGGTGAATTGCGCGGCCATTTCACGTGTGGATGAGTGTGAAGACAATGCGCTGCGTGCGCATATAGTGAACGCAATGAGCCCGGCAGCCATGGCGTTGGCGTGCCGCCATACCGGGGCACGCTTTATCCACCTTTCAACGGATTATGTGCTTGATGGTCGTCGTCCGGGGCTCAAACCAGTAGATACCCGATGTAAGCCTGTCAATTTTTATGGTATGTCCAAGGCGGAGGCTGAGTTCCAAGTTCGTGAGAATAACACGGATGCACTCATATTGCGCGTTTCTTGGGTGTGTGGGAATCCACGTAAACCATCTTTTGTGGAGAACGCGCTGGCGCAGGCTCTACGAGGAGAAAAATTGTTTGCTGCGGCGGATCAAGACTCATTGCCTACGCATGCTCAGGATATCGCTCGCGTCATTCTCAGCCCACAATTGGAGGGGGTGAGCGGAGTACTTCAGGTAACGAGCTGCGGTGAGCCGATGAGCCGTTACAGTGGTGCAAAGATGGCTCTGGAGCACGCTTGCAATGTAGGCATCCTGCCGGAAATGCCATTCGTGGAAGCGCAGAGAGTCTGCAATATCAGCAGATTTCGTGCTCCACGCCCAGCTCACACAGCTATGGATAACAGTGAGCTGCTCCGCTTAGGCATCCCGATGCCAGGCGCTCGAGAGAGCATATACCGTGCAGTGGATGATTATTTGAGCTTCGTGCGTTCCTAAAAACACAAAAAGAGCCGAACTTGTTCGAAGTTCGGCTCTGTAAACTAGAAAGAATGCGTGTGCAGCGGGGATTACTTGCTTTCTTCTGCCACATTAACGCGGCGGCCTTCGCGGTCGAAGAACACGCGGCCGTCCACCAGTGAAAAAATCGTGTAATCACGCCCCATACCCACACCTTTGCCTGGGTGGTACTTGGTACCGCGTTGGCGAATGATGATGTTGCCGGCGATGACGGACTGACCGCCGAATTTTTTCACACCGAGACGCTTGCTGCGAGAGTCACGCCCGTTGCGTACAGAGCCTTGTCCTTTTTTATGTGCCATGACTGTTAAAATTGTATCAGGTTAATGATTAAGCATTGATAGACGTGATCTTGACCTTGGTAAGAGCAGCGCGAAATCCCTTCTTTTTGTGGAAACCTTTGCGACGCTTGAACTTGAAAGCGATACCCTTTGGTCCGCGAGCCTCAGCATCCAGCACCAGAGCTGTCACGCTGGCTCCCTCCACAACCGGGGTGCCAACCTTCGTCGTTTCTCCGTCCTCCACCAACAGCACGTTGTCAAACTTTGCCTCACCATCATTCTGCGTGTCAGGAAGGCGATCGACTTCCACCACATCGCCCACAGTAACCCGGTATTGCTTGCTGCCGGATGCAAATATTGCGTATGCCATATTTTTTTTTTTTTTTAGTTGCGCCCGAGAGTACGGGCTGGCACATTATAAACAAGCCGTGCGTTTTGGCAAGCAAAATTTATTAAAAAATGAAGAATATAGATAAAATTTTTCAAAAAACAGGAGTGGTATTGCAGGGAGAAGAAGCGATGCGGGAGTTGGGGAGCCGCTTATCTGAGGATCTGGAAGTTGGAGATGTGCTCGGGCTCGTGGGCGAGCTGGGTGCCGGTAAAACACGCTTCGTGCAGGGAGTCTTGGATGGCTTGGGCTGCGCAAATGCCGGTAACAGTCCTACTTTCAATCTTGTGCACGAACATACGGACGGGCGTTTGCCGGTGGCTCACTTTGATTTATACCGGCTTAGGCAAATGGACGAGGCGTTGGAAATAGGTTGGGATGAGTATTTGACGAGCGGGATGGTTTTGCTCGTGGAGTGGGCAGATCGATTTGGTGGTGAGCTCATGCCGTCGGGTGCCGTATGGGTGCAAATTGAGATCATAGGGGAGACCTCGCGGCGCGTGTGGATGCGGCAGGCAGGCAATTGACATTTAGGAGGACAGATAAGAGGGCATGAAGAAAGCGCGCCGGAAATTAAATTCCGACGCGCTTGCGAATTTCCGTAGGAGAAGCGGTTGTCCGCCCCCCTTGAAACCCTTACTTGGTGACAGTAGCGGGAGCCACAGGAGCAACAGGAGCCTCAGGGGCCTGCTGCTGTTGCTGCTGCTGCTGGCAGCTGGCAAGAATTGCAACCGCCGTAAGAGCGAGAACAGAGATGGTCTTCATATTTTTCTTTGATTTACTAGGTTGAAGTTCTTCTGCCCACTGTAGGCAGAAGACGCGGAGCTATTATAGCTAATTTGCCATTGATGGCAAGTCTAAAATGAAAAAAAATGACAAATCAACGAGGCAAGAGAACTAAAAAAAGCAAAACTAGTTTAAAATAAGTACTTATAAAAATCTAACTTTTCGTTTAAAAATGGGGTAAAAATGCCTTGAGGCTTAAGATTGCAGGGATGAAATGTCAGAAAGGACTTGCTTTTGCAAGGCCTCTAAGGAAGAGAATGGCACTTCCGGGCGTATGAAATGGTGGAGATACACAGAGAGGTAGGACCCGTATAGATCACCATGCCAATCGGTGAAATGGACTTCAAGTCGCGGCAGTTTGCTCTGCTCGGCAATACTCGGGCGCAGACCGAGATTGGCAATCCCGGTCAGGGTGCAATGGCCCACGCAGGCGGAGATGGCATACACACCGGCGGGTGGTAGGGCACTGCCTGGAGGAATGGGTATATTGGCTGTTGGAAAACCCAGACGTCGCGCTAAATGCTGCCCGTGCTCTACTGTTCCGCTAATGGCGAACGGGTGTCCGAGCAGGTCTGTGGCCAGGGGCAGATCTCCAGCGGCCAGAACGGTGCGAATGCGCTGTGAGCTCACAGGTGCCCCAGTGTGCTGAGCCAGCGGACAGATGCGGATGTCCCAGCCTCGGCGAGCCCCTTCGTGGGCGAGCAGTTCGGTGTTTCCTGTGCCCTCAGCGCCGAAGCGCCAATTCGCGCCGACGGAAATGCCTGCTACACGGCAGCTTTCCCCCAAGATATCCAAAAATTGCACTGGGGTGAGCCCAGCAAGCTCCACGTTAAATGGCAGACGCAGCAGAATATCTGCCCCCCCTAACTCGGCAATGAGCTGTGCCTTATACAGTGCGCCGGGGGTGATGAGCAGGGGTTGTTCGGCTGGGCGTAGCAAAGCCAACGGGTGATGCGCAAAGGTCATAATCCCTCTTAAGGCACCTGGAGTGGCTGCACTATGCATCACGCGTACATGCCCACGATGCACGCCGTCAAAGAACCCAATAGCCCAGTGGATGGGTTGATTAAGAGTGCGAAGCTCATCAAGCGAATTGAAAATCTGCATGGCTCAAGGAGTAGGGGGAATCAATTGCTCCACGGGAATGAGACGGGAGAGAACCTGCTGGCGAGAGGCGGACTTCAGCTCGGGTACGCTTATGGCCTGAGCGATGTCAAACTGCCCGGATCGAATGCGGCGCAAGGCGGTGAGGTGCGCTCCGCAACCCAGCAGTTGTCCGATGTCGTGCGCATAAGTGCGCACGTAAAAGCCCTTGGAGCAATGCACCAAAAAGTCCACCTGGGCGTTGGATAAGTCAATTCGGGTGATCGTGTAGTCAAACACGCGTACCCGCCGGGCTCGTCGGGCGACTTCTTCGCCGCGGCGTGCGAGCTTGTAGCAGGGCACGCCGTTGATTTTCACCGCAGAAAACATGGGCGGCACTTGGTCAAACTCGGTGTGAAAATGCTCAAAGGCGCGTTGAATATCGGCTGCGGTGACACCGTCGGTCAGCTTTGTGGCTACTACCTCACCATCGGCGTCCTGGCTATTGGTTTCAATCCCAAGCTGCATGGTAGCCGTGTAAACTTTATCTTCGCTCATGAGGCGCTCCTGCAGACGCGTGGCCTTGCCGATGACCAGAATCAGCATGCCGGTGGCCATGGGGTCCAGCGTACCGCAATGTCCTACCTTGCGTGTGCCCAGAATACGGCGACAGAGCGCCACGGCATTGTGGGAGGTAAAACCGGGGTCTTTATCCACCAGCAACACGCCGCCGGGGCTCTCGGGGAACGGGGAGGTCATGCACGTGAGCTCAGGGCTTTGCAAGTGGCTTGCAACACGGCGGAACGCACGTCGCCAAGCGCGCCGCGCATGCGGATGCCGGCAGCCATGGGGTGTCCCCCGCCGCCAAATTGAGCAGCCAGATCATTCACTCGTACGGCGGGGTCTTTCGAGCGCAGGGAGATGCGGGCAAGCCCGTCCTCCAGCTCCTCAAAGATGAGCGCCACCCTGGCCCCGCGCAAAACGCGGATGATATCCACCAGGTCTTTCGTGTCTTCAAGTCGCAGGTGAAGCTCCTGTCGACGGGCGATGGTGAGCGAATAGTGCACAATGAGCCCCCCGGCGTCCAGCTCCATGTTGCAGAGCACCTCGCGTTGCAGGTGCAAGGCAGCCAGGGGGAGTTCCTGGTAGAGGCGGCGGTTGACGTCTCCCACGTCCACCCCGACTTCAATGAGCCGTGCGCCTAAGCGCATAACTTCCGGCGTGGTCGAGCTGTATTGGAAAGAGCCCGTATCCGTGTTGACGGCAACGTAGAGCGCCGCAGCCATGGGTGGAGTGAGCGCGACGCCGAGAGCATCCAGCAGGGGAGCGAGCACGCAGGCGCAGGCTGCGGCTTTCTCCTGCACGAGGTTCATTGTGGCGTACAGGGTGTTGGTTTCGTGGTGGTCGATATTGATGGTGAGGGGGGCTGATTCTACAAGTAGTTGACCATTGCCGCCCAAGCGTTTGGGTTCTCCGCAATCCAGACAGACCACGCACTCCAGCCCGGGTGGCAGAGCGTTCGGCGGAGGGGTGACAAACTGCGCGCCTTCCAGAAAGCGGAAGCGTTCCGGTACGCCATCTTCGATCCACACGTGCACGCGCTTGCCGAGCGCTTGCAGAGCCAGCCCAAGCGCAATGGAGCTGCCCACGGCATCGCCGTCCGGTCGCATGTGTGAGATAACCGCTATCTCATTGAGAGCGATGAGCGTTTGAGCAATCTCCTGGTGCGAATTTCGGGCTGCCATTGGTCGGGAGTCTTTATACCATTCAAACGCTTCCGCGTCAAGCCGCGTTTAGAAGGGGAACTCGTCGGCGCTGACAGGGTTTTGAGCAGGCGCTTCGTGGAGCACCTCGGCGCTTCCGTGTCGACTGAGCGGGGTGATCTGCATGGCTCGCTCCGGCCGCACCGGGCAGGCGTAGGCGCAGGCTCCGCAGCCGATGCAGAGTTTGCTGTCCAGCACCGGCACCATCAGTCGTTTGCTGGTCATAGCCCCCGTGGGGCACACCCGCGAGCACTTGCCGCAGGCGATGCACTTGGCGCGGTCAATCTGCACGTGCTCGCCTCCCGGTTGTAACGAGAGCGCATGCTGCGGGCAAATGTCCACACAGGCGCCGCAGGTGATGCAGTTTTCCGGCGTGTAGCAGGGGACTTTGCCCTCGATCGTGGAGAGCGCCTTGGTGGGGCAATGTTCGGTGCAGGCGCCGCACTCCGTTTGGTGGCCATACACGATGCAGCGTTCAGAATGGAACGAGGCCAGGGCAATCTGCGTGCGTTTTTTTTCGGCGCGCGAGAGGGGGAGAATCGCGCCAACCGGACACACGGAGCTGCAAGCCGTGCAATCAAAGTTGCAGAAACCTTGGGTAAAATCCAGATAGGGTTTCAGAAAGCCCGAGAACCCGTGCTGCAGGGTGGCAGGTTGCAGCACCCGGGTAGGGCAGGCAGTGATGCACAGCCCGCAGCCGGTACAGTGGCTTAGAAAACGCGGCACACTCACACTGCCGGGAGGGGAAGTTGCAGGAGCGGTATTATTGCCGTCTGCGGGTGTCGGGGTGGCAGCAGCCGGGCGGGAGGTCACGGCTGCCACGGGAACACTCATGGCTAACAGCCCCAAAAACGCGCGTCGCGAGGTACTCATCGGTGAATCCGCAGAATGATTTTTGCGAGAGAGAGAGCCGCCAAATTCGGTGCCGGGCGCGGCAAAAGGATTAACAAGATGGGGTCGCAGACCATGCTCGCACGCGCTGATGCAGTCGTAACAGTTCACGCAGCGGGTTGTATCCACGCGATAATTTTTCAAATCAATACATTGAGCTTTACAGGCACGCACACAGGCGGCGCAGCGCACACAACTGTTGGGATCCATGCCAATGCGTATCAGGGGTCGGCGGGAGAGCAAACCAAGCAGTGCGCCCACGGGGCAAAGTGTGTTGCAATAGATACGCCCGCGCCACCAAGCTAAGATGAGCGGCAGCAGGAACATGCCTCCCACGAGCAGAAGTAACCACCCGTAGCGCGACCATGCCGGGGCGGTCACTTGCTCGTCCCTCAGCATATTTGCAGCATCCGCAGCCAATGGGTTCAGCACGCCCGCCAGGAAGCGTGCGCAGATACTGTAGGGATCCACCCAGGCGAGAATGGCAGCGCCAGTGAACAGTGATCCAACCGCTACAAGCACCAAAACGGTGTAGCGCACGTAGGGAACCGGTGGCGTAAAACGATGCGCAGACCCGGTACTCTTTTTGCCGCGAAGATGATCCATGGCTCTGTGTAAGCGTATAACGATATCTTGTGCGATGCCGAGCGGGCAAAGAAAAGAGCAGTATACGCGCCCAAAAATGGGCGTGAGAACAACGAGCGCGCCCAAAACGACGCCGGCCCATGCTACGCCGCTTAGTGTGCCGAGCAGAGCCGGGATGAACTGGACGCGCTCAACAAGATATTCCCAAGCGGCAGGCTCAGTGTTGCACAGATTGATGAACCCCCACACGAGGAGAAACCCCACCAAGAAAGCACAGACAATACGTAAAAATCGCCACATAGGAGCTACGAAGCATGAAAAAAGAGAACATGTTGCACTGAAGTGCTCGGAGATGCGGGAACGACGAAAGCACGGAAGGAATCTGGGAAAATCCCCGACATGAGAAGATGAACCGGGTCGATGCCGAGTTAAGCAACGGAGATACGGCGAATCCAGGTCTTGGAGAGGTCTTTTTCACCCAGTCCCATGGAGGCTGCCAGATCGATATGGCGCACTTCACCGTCCGCATAGCCCAAAAGTTTGGCGGCTGCAGCATCAATGGCCACAATATCCTTCCCCGCTAGCAGGGCATGTGTCTGAATAAGGTCATTTTCATCCTTGCCTTTGGGACCGTTGCGCAACATGGGCGCAAAAGCGTCCAGGACGTTGAGATCTGGCTTGCGCAGCAGAATGCTGTCGGCGATGCATTGGTGAAGATCATGACTGTGAAAATATCCTCGATTCCATACGATCCCCATGGCGTTTTTCATGCAGGCAGTCATGCGAGCGCCGCCGTGATTTTTCAGCACGGGCATGTTGATGAAGACGTCGGAATCAAGGATGGCCGAGTGTACCTTGGCGCGTTTAAGATTACGTGCGCCGGGGTTATCGTGGTCACGGTACATGCTTTCATCTGCTCCGCTGATCATCTCTCCGCCTGCTGCTTCTACGGCAGCTTGGATGCCGCTGTTGCGGTAAGTGCGCTGCCAGTCGTCGCATGAGTGGTCAAAAACAAGTACCTTGGAGGCCCCCGCTTGTTTGCATAGTTTGACCATATGCCCCACCAGAGAAGGGTGGGTGTTGGCGCTCATTTCAGGTCCCTTGTCCCACGCGCAATTTGGCTTGATGACAACGCTTTGTCCGGGTTTGACAAAGGCAGACATGCCTCCCCCGCTTCCCAACGCCGTGAGAGCGGCAGACAGCATGGCCACACGGTCATTACCGCGTACGGCTACCAAGGGATACTTTTCTGTGGGTACCGCGGATTCTTCGGCGTTGGCGACCGGAAACAGGCCGCTGAGAGTATCCAGCGAAAAACCGGCGCCCACGGCAAAACCGAGTTTGATAAAGTCTCTGCGTTGCATGGTATAATCAGGGTAGCGTGTGGAGGCGCAAGAGTCAAGATGAAAGAGGAAAATCAACGCAGATTTACCCGACCGTTGAGGGCTCGCATCACGGTGACAGCATCTGCTTGGGCCAACCCGGTCCCGGCAGGCATGCCCTGTGCGAGGCGTGAGACACGGCAAGGAAGATCAGTCAGCCGATCCGTGAGGTAGAGAGCCGTGGCTTCTCCTTCCACATCGCTGCCCACGGCCAGAATGACTTCGCAGTTGGAGTGCTCCCTTACGCGCTGCACGAGCTGGTCAATGGCGAGATGCTCGGGTAGAATCCCATCCAGCGGGGATATTTTGCCGCCGAGGCAGTGGTAGAGGCCGTGGAAAGAGCCGCTGCGCTCAATGGGCAGCACATCCGTGGCATGCTCGACAACGCAGATGACGGAGGCATCGCGGGTGGGATCGCTGCAGGCTGTGCAGAGCTCACCCTGCTTCGCAAAAAAGCCGCAGTTGGGGCAGGTGCCGGTGTTTTCCACAGCGCGATAGATGGCTTGGGCGATGCGCGTGGCATCCTCCCCGGCACGCAGCAGAAACCAAAGCGCCAGCCGCTCCGCTGTGCGTCGACCGGTGCCGGGCATGCGGGTGAGGCTGTCGATGAGCTCGCGCACATCGGGCGGGTAGTCCTGCGGGTTCATGAACGGCGGAGGCGAAAGCAGGCAGAAATGGGAACGAGAATCACCCAGAGCAGCAGGATACAGGTGAGCACCTGGCTTACGTAGAGCACGCCGTGCCAAAGTACGCACAGCAGCCCTGGCAGGGCAAAGACAACTGCGGCCAGCAGACAAATGTGACTGCGTCGACCCATGCGCCTTTGCATCATGAGCACGCCGCCAAAGTACAGCGTGACAATGACGCAAAGCGCGAATTGTCCGGCCGACGAAAGCAGGGAAACTTGGGCATCCTGCGCACTCAGGTAAAACGGGTGTCCTGCCAGCACCACCAGCTGCGCCTCATCCAGAAATCGAAATGCCCGGCATGCTTGCAGCGCCACAATCCCCGCCAGGACCCCGAAGCTCAGGATGGCCCAGCGCAGCATAAAACCATCCTGCGCTCCGCGCTGCACCAAGAATTCCAGTTGGCGGCGCAGAGCTGTGGAAAGGCGATGCAGCATGGACAGTGAGAAGCAGGACGCTCTGAGGGGTCAGTCGGCAAAGCGCTTGACAATGAGCGAGGCATTATGGCCGCCAAAGCCAAAGGAGTTGCTGAGCGCGACATGGACGGCATGGCTGCGACCGGAATTGGCGCAGACGTCCAAGTCGCATTCCGGGTCTTGGTTGAAGACATTGATCGTCGGCGGGATGAAGTTGTCGCGAATTGCCATCACACAGGCGAGCAGCTCAATGCCGCCGGCAGCGCCCAGCAGGTGCCCGGTCATGGATTTGGTTGAGCTCACCACGAGACCGTTCTTGGCGTAGTCGCCAAAGGTTTGCTTGATGGCTTTCACCTCGCAGATATCGCCCAAGTGCGTAGAAGTTCCGTGTGTGTTCACATAGTCCACGTCCTGCGGGTGCAGCCCGGCGTGGTCCAACGCCATCTGCATGCAGCGGGCCGCTCCTTCGCCTTCCGGCATGGGGGATGTCAGGTGGTAGCCGTCTGCGCTTAGTCCGTAGCCCACCAGCTCCGCCAAAATGCGCGCCCCGCGTGCCTGCGCGTGCTCCAACGTCTCCAGCACGATCACCCCTGCGCCCTCGCCCATCACAAAGCCATCGCGATCAATATCGTAGGGGCGGGAGGCCGTGGCGGGATCATCATTGCGGGTCGAGAGGGCCTTCATATTGGCAAACCCGGCGATGCCGATGGGAAGGATGGAAGCTTCCGCTCCGCCGCAGATCATCACGTCCGCATCCCCGAACTTCATGATGCGCCAAGCCTCGCCGATGGAGTGATTTGAAGTGGCGCAGGCCGTTGAGATGCTCATGTTGGGACCACCAAAGCCGAACTCAATACTTACCATGCCACTGGCCATATTGGTGATCATGTAAGGGATGCAGAAGGGGGAGACACGGCGCATCCCGGATTTGATAAGCAATTCGCAGTTTTGCCCATGGATACCTAATCCGCCAATGCCTGACCCGATCATCACGCCCACGCGATTGCGGTCCACCTTTTCGGGGTCGAGCGAGGCATCCTTCATGGCCATCACGGTGGCCGCCATAGCGAGCTGCTCAAAGCGGTCACAACGACGCACAGCCTTCGGATCTTTTAGAAAATATGGAGCGGGGTCGAATCCCTTAACCTCGCCAGCTATTTGAACAGGGAAATTTTCTACACCCTCCAGGCTCTCGATGTGTCCGATGCCGCATTTTCCATTTTTCATGGCTTCCCATGTGTCAGCGGCGCTATTGCCGAGGGGGGAAAGCGCGCCAATGCCTGTGATGACAATTCGTCGGTCTTTCATGGTACGACGTCACGGTAGCCTATGCGTCCGATAAAGTCAAGCAAAACTTTATTTAGACGGGTTTGCTATGGCTTGTCCACAAGCACTTCGCGTGCCCTATTCGCCCCTCCGGCAGGGGAGATGACGCCACGCTCCTCCATCATATCAATCATCTTGGCGGCTTTGCCATAGCCTATGGAAAAACGCCTCTGGAGAAGAGATGTGCTGGCTTTGCGCTCAGTGACAACGAGATTAACGCAGCGGGTGTAAAGTTCCTCATCATCTCCGCCGGAACCATTCCCCCCGGACCGCGAGGAGGATTTTGAGGAATCCGTTTCCCCTCCCGCATCATTGATGGCAGCGGTTGCGCTCTGCACGAAATTCTGGCGGGCGTGAGAGGCGCAGTGGCTAATGATCGAGGCTATTTCTGCATCGGATACAAAGGCGCCCTGGGCACGTGCCATTTTGCTCGGACCGCCGGGGGGCAGGTAGAGCAAATCACCTTTGCCAAGCAAGTTTTCGGCTCCCCCCTCATCCAAGATAACTCGCGAATCCAGTTGGCTTGATACCTTCAGGGCTATGCGCGAAGGTAAATTGGTCTTAATAATTCCTGTAACAACTTGGGCTCTGGGTGATTGTGTGGCAACGATGAGGTGCAGGCCAGCTGCGCGTGCCTTCTGTGTGAGGCGTCCAATATATATCTCCAAATCCTGTTTCACTTGCATCATAAGGTCAGCCAGCTCATCGATGACGATAACGATGTAGGGAAGACGGGTAGGGATGGAGCCATCGTCCTCGAAGTCAAGTTCCTCTTGTCCGTCATCGGGGGGCAGATCGAGCCCCTGAGACTCCATGACATCGCGCACGATGGCATCGGCTGCATCCGGGTTTTCCCGGCCGTGCGATTCCTTATCATCGGCATCATCTACCGGTTGAGCATCCGGGGGAAGATTATTGTAATCTTCCAGATTACGCACGCCCATTTTACTGAAGAGCTTGTAGCGGTGTTCCATCTCGTTGACAGCCCAGCGCAGTGCACTGATCACTCGCGTGGGGTCTGTGACGACAGGAACGGCGAGGTGCGGCAACTTTTTGTAAGGCTGCATCTCCACCACTTTTGGATCCACGAGCACAAGACGCAGCTCATCCGGGCGGAACTTGTAGAGGAGGGAAACAAGCATGCTGTTGATGCATACTGACTTCCCAGATCCGGTGGATCCTGCAACGAGAACGTGTGGCATAGCCGCCAAGTCGCCGATGACGGGGTTACCATACACATCCTTGCCAAGAGCCACAGGGATGCGCATCTTGGGGTTGTGAAATTCTGGAGATTGGAGCAGCTCCCGCAGGTACACCGGTTCCTTGACAGTGTTTTCCAGTTCCACCCCCACTGTGGATTTGCCGGGTATTGGAGCGAGGATATTCACGGAGGTGCTCTGCGTGGCAGCCATGATGTCTTTGCTCTTGCCCGCTACAGCTTTTACAGACTGCCCGCGAGGAACCGAAAATTCGTAGCGAGTGACGCTGGGGCCGCGGGTAATATCTCCCGGCTGCACCGGAATATTGAAGGATTCCAGCGCATCAATAATCAGAGCCTGGGTTTTGTGCATTTCCTCACTCGCCCGCTCGCGAACTGCTTCTGAAACTGGTTTATAATTAAGAAGTTCATATGGTGGGAGAGGATAATCCTCCAATTCCGTTTCCACGCAGCGTGCTGACCTTTTCGGCTTGTTGACGGGTTTGGGGTTTTTTTTGACCTGAGTATGTGTTTGGGTTGCTTTTTCAGTGTCAAAATGCCGGACGAGAGCCCGAGTGTTCGGGTTGAGTTCCGGTAAATCATCGTCTTGTCCAGTTCCTTCCTCTCCGAGCGGGGGTGTACGGAAGTTCAGGGGCGCATCGTCATCCGCGTCATCGTTCAAATCCAATAGGTTCTTGCCACCAATTGACCGTGCAGGCGCTCGGGGCGGGACTTGGGCGCGGCGCATATGTTCGCCCTCTCTCTCGCGCGACTCCTCGCGGGATTCCTCCAGCTCGTCGTTAAAAGAGTGTGCGGGATTGGATGAGAGGGGTGTTTCAAATTGTTGAGGAACAGACAGACGTATGGGTAAATTGCTTTGCTTCTGTCCGTGCGGCATCGAGGTAAATTCTCCATCATCCTCAAGACGCCAAGCAAGCTTTTGCTTTTCTCTGAGCTCACGAGCAAGCTCACGACGCTTCTGCCAGTGGGCAATCAAATTGCGCAGTTCCTGCTTTTCTGCATCATACAGTGCCTTCGGAGTAAGGCGTGCCAAATATATGAGCGCAACAGCATGCACCACGATGAGCACCTCAAGCGTCCAATATATGCCCATGACCGATTTCATCCCGATGCTCCCTCCCAGATACCCGATCCATCCGCCAGCGCTGCGCAGCCCAAGATGCTGAGTCCATTCACTGAGGATCCAAGGCTGAACGGCCATGGCCCAGCTGGAGGTTATGAACATAACAACAAGCGCAATCCACTGTCCCCGGCGCTTTGCCACGGGGTAGAGCAGCATATCCCAAGCAGGCACCTGCAACAAAACAACCCCGTACAACGCCCCTGCACCCAGTAACCAATAGAGGATGGCTGCGGTGTAAAGTCCCACGCCTCCCAGCCAATTACTGCAGCCCTCTTGCGCTGCCTGTCCAGACGGGCGCAGAGCATCCCAACCCACCTCGGCAGACCGATATGTCAGCAGTGCCAGCAGGAGCAAAAAACCCAGTGTCGCGAGGAATCCGCCGACCAATCGAGTCGGCCAGGTTGTTTGTGGCTTTCTATCTCCCCACAGGCCAAGATCTTTGCTGTCTATCCGATCCATCATACCTTCCGGTCCGGTCATGGTACGCTAATTTTCCTGTCTTATCAAGCCAAATCGCCCGTCAGCCAGGGCAACCGCATGAGCAAATGCGCTTGCTATTGACGATTGATGAGTTACGAATTACGATTTATTGATCATGTGCGCGTTGCGCAGGTTTTTCGAATCATGAACGTAGGCAGGAGAGTTCTTGAGAGCCATCATCATGATGACTGCCTGTTGTCATTTTTTTGATGCGTATCAACGATCATATCAGCCAACAAGGCCATTTTCTCCGTTGATGAACTTCTTTCAAATGCGGGTTGCTATTGTCGATGGGGATTAACGAATTAATTTGAATGCCACCGCCCCTGCTCCGCACCCCCCGCGCGCCAGCGCGCAAATTTCCCAAATCGTCAATCGTAACTCGTCAATCGAAAATCCACCTGTGTTTCAGCTCCGCTCCCCCCCATTCAGCTTTCTAGCCAGTCCCGCGCGCGGTTCCCTCTTCCCCCGTCGCTACCGCTCCGCATCTCCCGAGCCTTCGGCTCGCTAACTTTCCAAATCGAAAATCGTAACTCGTCAATCGTAATTCCCCAACCTCCAATGTTTTGCGTTTGTTCATCTCTTTTCAAAAGAGAAGTCCAGTTGCTTTTTTCAATTTTTGAAAAATAATGGCAGAGACCTCACGAGCAACGCCCAAAATTGTTTCGCAATCAGGGAAATTGACGAGCAAAGGATAAGGGATCCATTTTCCGGCGTTTCTCTCCCGGAAAGAGATAAATAAACGGGGGCTTTGATGCCTTCCTTGTTACGTGTATGACACAGAAAAAAAGCGCCGTCGCACCCCCTTGAACGGAGGAAGCTGAAAATTGCCTAATTTGCTTATCATAAGCCTATTTGTCGGCTGAAAGCCGCTTATCTCTTTTGAAAAGAGATAAACTGGTTTCTGCTCGGGGGTGGACAGCGCGCGCGGGAGGGATGCGCGCACGCACGAGCCTCCGTATAACAACAGCTCAACGCAAGAACTGACATGAAGTTGCACTTACCTTCTCGCTTACGCGCGGCTCTTTTGGCCTGCCTGGCTTCACTGGCTTGTCCGGCCCTGCCCACTACGCTCGCCTCGGCCTCCGGTTTGGCCGCCTTGGCAGCCTTCTCCCCCGCGCGCGCCGATGAACCGACTGCTTCCGACCCCTCTCTCCCTGACGACGCTCCCCTTTTCGATGATGAGGATGATCAACTCGAGCCGGATGACCATGGGGTGATGCTTGTCAACAATGCGGAGATCACCCTGGATGGGGCAAGCTACACCATCGACAGCAGCCAAGTCACCCCGGGGAGCGGAGGCGGGGGAGCAACGTCTTTTGATTCTACGGACACGCTGTATTTTACGCACACTGGGGATGTGTCGGCGAGTTTTTCAGCGAGTCCGACTCTGGCCGGGATCAAGGTGGGAGGCAGCACGACCCTTACCGCAACCGGTCTCTCAACGTATGCCCATTCGGTCAATGTTGAGCAGGGAGGGACGCTCCGTTTTGGCGGAAAAAACGGAGAGACGGCTGCGAACGGGTCGTACACACTCCAACTCAATGAGGGTTATGTCATGGAAGGCGGTGGTACGGTTGAGTTCTGGGGACAGCAGCTGACTTTTGTCGGCGTCAACGCCGGCACGGCGAGAGACTACGGGACAGGGGAGGGGACGCAGTTTAGCGGGACGTTGGATATGCATGGCGCACTGCTCTTCAATAACTGCCTGGATTACAATTTCGGCGGGACGATTAACATGAACGGTCATACGTTGACCCTTTCAATAGGCCAGTCCTCCGAGACGCACATCTACGCTGGTCTTGTCGATTTAAGAGATGTCGTGAGCAAAGGGTACGGGCACGTCACAGTACATGGCGGGTTAACTGGCACAAACCAACATACGCTCAAAATTTCAAAGGTGTCGAGTGCAGGGGGCATCAAGGGACTGTATTTCACCGGGGAAGTAAGCGGGTACTACACATTTACCGTAGAAGGCGTGATAAGTAACGGATCGAATGACGCGGCTCTCGGTGACTGCTTCCAGTTTCAAGCTCAGGTGAGTCTGTCCCAAGATGCTGAATTCAACACTGAAAATAAGAAGGCGAAGATTCACGTTACTTCCAGCGGGAGCATTGCCGGTTCGGGAGAGAGTGGCGCTCAGGTGAGGATCACAAAAAAGGGCGCCGGTACTTTGCAGATCGACGGCACGGTCAGCGGTATTTCAGTGTTTGATGTGCAGGGGGGCAAGCTTGATGTGAGTGGCATGACGGGAGAAGGTGAACTCAACAGCGCCGTTCAACTGGCCAGCGGCAGCGTCTTGCAAATCGGTTCAAAATCTACCATCACAGCGTTGAGCGGCGCCGGAACGGTCACGGCGGGGAGTGGCATCGGCACTCTCGTGCTGAGTGCAGACGGTCTTCAAGAAGAATCCCCGACCGCCTTTACGGGCACGGTGGAGGCAGGGGTGAGCATTGAGGTCGGCACGAACGGGAAGCTCGTGCTTGGCAATGGTTCGGCAGCTACGGTCAACTCCTCCGTCACCCTGAACGGCGGTGCGCTGAAGCTGGTGAACGTGACTGCCTCCGGCAGCTCTGCGTGGACGTTGAACAGCGGCGTGTTGGATTTGACCGAAGCCACCACGATCTCCGGTCTCGTTTTGGAGGTTTCTCTCAACGGGAGCGCCAAAATTAAATTGGACAGCGATAGCATGTCTACGCTTACCCAGATGGGGACGGCCGGTCAATTGAGTCTGCGCCTGGCGGACATTGAGGAACATGCGATATATGACCTCTTCGATGTGACCGGTGTGGATCAGGGTGTCTTGCAGAGTTTCCTGGATGCCGTACTGGACAAAACAGCCCTGGGGCGATCTACGGTGAGCGTTGATGACACCGGGCAAATTACGATAAGCGGGGGACCGCATCAGCTGACTTGGCAGGACGGGGTGAGTACGTGGTCGATACAAGGGACGGGTTGGAGTGATACGGAAGGGGGGGATGGAGCATTTTACGAGGATGATCATGTGACTTTTAACACTGCGGGTTCCCACAGCGTAGCGATTTCCGGACACATTTCGGCATCCAGCATGACCGTTCAGCAGGGAGATTGGACCTTTAACGGTCTTTCTGAGGACAATTCTCTGACGATCTCCGGCGACACGACGGTGGCGGCAGGGGCATCGGTCACATTCTCCGGCGCGGGCAGCGTGACGCTGGGGAACGTGGAGGAGGAAAGCTGGTCCGGCGGACTGACACTCAGCGGGGGAGTCACCTTGACTCTGCAAGCGGGCACCTTGGCACCGGGCACGTTCACCTTGGGCGAGGGAGGAGCGAGCGTCAATCTTGCAAGTGGAGCCACCTTGAACATTGGCGGAGGCACAGTCAGCAGCGGACTGACGATCAAAGGGGGGGGAGGATTGACAGTGAAGGGAAACAGCACTGCCATAACCGCCTCTCTTTCGGCAACAAATATGTCGCTTATCCAAGTTGCAGAGGGAGCAACTTTGACATTGGCTCCAACCAGCAGCACTGCTGTTGCATTAGGAAGTCTCCAATTAGGCAACGGAAAACTGACTCTTGAGCCTGTAAATAATAACACAGGCTGTGTTTTTAAAGTAGGCAATTTAACGTTGGATGGGGGAGAGATGACTGTTACGCTCAACAACCCAAGCAGTAGAGGAGAAAGCCAACTCGAAATAAACGGACCCATCTCTGGGACAGGGACGATGAGGTGGGTAACAAATAACTATGGGGGAAAGCTTGTATTTGGTCAATCGGTCTCCTTGAGTTCGTTTAGCGGGACGATAGACTTGGATTGTGGGGACAAATCGTACCCCAACGAGTGCAAGGTCAGTTCAAATGCGAATATCGTGACGAGCGGTGGGGGAAAGATAAAAATAAGCGCGGTGTGTAGATTGACACTTGAGGCCTCCTCATCGCTTAAAGTGGACGAAGCGTTTCGGGTGACGAAGAGTGGAAGCGGAGAATTAAGTTTGGGCAGTGGTTCCAGACTGGAGTTGTCGGGAATAGGAGAAGCGAGCGCCGAGCGATTAACCGGCAGCGGGGGCACCCTGAAGTTAACAAATAGTAATTTTAGCATCAATTCCTTAAAGAGTGACGCCTCTTTGGCGGGAGTAGAGGTGAACGGGGTTTCTCAGCTGACAATCACCGGGACCGGAGGGACAGGCGAATGGACGGGGGCCTTGAGCATCACCGGAGGTGTCACCTTTACCGGAGATGCAGGAGGTGTCTTGACGCTGGATGTGGCCGGGGGAGCCACCTTGGGCTCAGTAACCTTCCGGGAAGGGAAAAATGACTGCTTGAAGTTGTCAAGGGGAGCTCTTACTCTAAGCCAACTCACACTCACAGGTGCGGGGAAATTGGAGGTGAACATAGGCCCCAGCACGGACACAAGCATTATCCTGAACTCTGATCCGTCTTGGTCAGGAGCGCTCACAATCAGCTTGACCGGAGGCATTGCAGAATTAGCGCTCAGTGGAGAGGCCTACCAACTCTTTGGGAGTGCGATGTCGCAATATTACAGTCAACTTGAGGGACTAGTTGAACAGCAGAAGCTCGTCTTTGATGCCGGAGAATCGTATGAAGTGACACTGAATGACCAAGGCCAGATCACTATCCGCTCTAAGGGAGAAGATGTCACTCACAGCGGCGTAGACGGACAAGACTTCACGTGGGACACTCAAAGCGCCGATTGGGATGAGGAGGGAAGGAAATTTGCCATGGGAGCAAATGTTACCTTCAAGGGGCAAGGTTGCCGCGTTTTGCTGGGACAGGAGCATACATCTGCGGGCAAACTCAGTGTGCAGGCAACAACAGGCGATTACATCATCACACGAGGGGGTGGCATCGAAAGCGCTGACCTGTTGCTCAACAATCTGGAGGTCGCTTCGGCACTGACGTTGGATGGGGTGAGCGTGCAGGTGCAGGATCTCCTGACTGGAGCGGCCGAGGGCGGCACCAGCGGGAATATCACGCTGCAGAACGGAGCAAGTCTGAGCCTGGAGGGAATAGGCGAGAGCCAGGCGCACAGCTGGAGCGCAGCCCTGACGCTGGAGAACGCCAGCAGTTTGACGCTGAAAAATGGCAGTTCACTTACCCTCACCGGGCTTACGGTGACGCAGGGCGGTTCCATCGATCTCCAAGGTGAGGCTTCGGGATTGACGATCAGCGGATCCGTCAGCGTAACGGAAGAAGCTCTTACGATTCAGGGAGGCGGAGGCGATGTCACGCTGAAGGACATTGGGAACGTCGGCAGCAACTTAAAACTGACCGGCAGCTTCGGGCACTTGACCCTCAGCGGGGAAGGAACAACGTTGAG
>CANQAD010000002.1 GCA_947588735.1 uncultured Akkermansia sp. | reverse complement strand
TTCTGAGGAAACAAATCAACCTTCCTTTTTTTGTCTTCTCTTACCCTCTCTCTTAATTTTCTTGGGACGGATGTGCGAAAATCCCCTGGTGTTTCAGCTTCGCTCCCCCACTCAGCTTTCTCATTAGTCTTGCGCGCGGTTCCGCCCTCCCCCGTCGCTACCGCTCCGCATTTCCCGAGCCTCCGGCTCGCCAGCTTTTCAAATCGAGAATCGAGAATCGTGAATCGTAAATAACCAAAGGCTTATGCTGCATGATATGCCGTTAACGACCTGTCGGGGGTGCTTTTTCTTGGGACACGTGTGGTGCGGTTGCGCTGCAAGAAAAACAAATCTGCTTGCCAATTGAGCGTTTCTCTGATAAAAGTATCGCACGACCTGCGGCAGTAGGATTCCTTTTGCTCCCATGAGCTTTTCATTCTTCAGCAAACTGCGCCACCACAGACAGCACTTGGGTCTCATCAAGGACGAATTGCAGCGTGTGCGCGAGAAAATTGCTGCGCAGGCTGCCGATTTCCAACCGCATGTTCGCGAGTATATGGGTCGGTTGTGCATGGGGCGGGGCAAAATGATTCGCCCCGGGTTGGTACTGCTCACGGCAGCAGCGACCGGTGGCATTAAGGAGGATCACATTTCTTATGCCACGCTGGTGGAGATGCTTCACATGGCCTCACTGGTACATGATGACGTACTGGACAAAGCGGACGTACGCCGCGACCTCCCTACGCCGAACGCGCTGTGGGGGAATGAGCTTGCAGTGCTGCTGGGCGATACCCTGCTGGCACAGGCCATGGTGCTTGGCTCGCGCATTGGCGATATGCGTCTCAACCAGCGCATGGCTCTTGCCACACGCGACTTGTGCGAGGGGGAAGTTGAGCAGTCCACTCGGTTATGGGATGCCGACATGACGCGAGCCGAATACTACGAAATCATTCGCAAAAAAACTGCCACGCTTTTTGCGGTGGCGATGAGTGGTGCAGCGATGCTGCAGGGATTGGAGGATGAGATGGTGGAGAACCTCAACCGCATGGGTTCTCTGCTGGGCATCTCCTATCAAATTTATGACGACTGCCTGGATCTGCTCGGGGTGGAGGAACAGGCCGGAAAAACGCTCGGCACTGATGTGCAGAAGGGCAAACTGACCTTGCCAATTTTCTTCCTCATGGAGGCGGATAATGTGGATATTGCCGAAGAGGTTCGCGATGCCGTGGAAAAACACGGCGGATTTGACCTCGAGCGTCTGCGCCAGACCCAGAGTTTTCACACTGCGCTGCAACTCTCGGTGAACGAAGCCCTCTCCCGCAATGAGGAGGCGCGTGAGGTTCTCTGGTTGCTGCATGAATCCCCTGCCCGTGAAGCTCTGACAGAAATAACCTATCGCCTTGATGAAATGCTGCGAAGCTGTTGCGATGGATCGCCGGTTCATACGTGAAGATGCGCGATGTTTGCTTCGACAAAGACCCATGATTTATGACAACGACTGAGAGATGCGCATTGCGCCCCGAAATGATGCTTCCCAAGCTGCCCGAATCCGCGGAGGAAGTCTGGGAGAAAGTGCTGGCCAGCGCTTGGGAAGAAGCCGGCAGAGAGCCACGTCTCGCAGGCATGCTGGAGGAGATTGTACTCTCGCGCTCCGGTTTGCAAAATGCCATAGCCGTGCGTTTGGCCCAGCGGCTCACCTGCCCGTATTTTACCCGAGAGGAGTGGGAGGCGCTCTTCACGGCTGAACTGGAGGAACACACTCAGCTTGCTGCAGCCATGGTGGCAGATTTGCACGCTGTGGTACACCGCGACCCGGCCAGCCACTCTCCACTTACTCCCCTCCTTTTCTTTAAAGGCTTTCACGCCCTGTGCGCCTACCGATTTGCTCACGCGCTTTGGGATCAGGGGCGACAGCTGCCCGCACTCATGCTACAGAGTGTCAGCAGCGAGGTCTTCGGCATTGACATTCACCCTGCTGCACGAATAGGTTGCGGCATTATGCTTGACCATGGCACCGGCATTGTCATCGGTGAAACGGCCATTGTGGAGAACAACGTTTCCATGCTGCATGAGGTAACACTGGGCGGCACTGGCAAGGAGTTCTGCGATCGCCACCCTGTGGTGCGGACCGGGGTGATGATTGGTGCGGGGGCGAAGGTGCTGGGGCGTGTTGAAATTGGCGAAGGGGCGAAAATTGCTGCTTCTTCCGTAGTACTGGATGATGTGAACCCTCATACCACCGTGGCCGGTGTCCCTGCGGTAGTGGTGGGTGCAACCGGGGAGGATGAGCCCGCGTTTTGCATGCGGCAGGGTATTCATTAATCCCTATTCCTCCATGCTTCGGGAGCTTCATCTGCGCTTGCCTCTGTCGCAGGCCGATTCTCAGGATGCGCGTCTGCGCGCCGCTGCTGCACTTCTGCATCTGCCTCGGCATCGTATTTGCGGCTTGCGGCTCATCAAGGAAAGTATTGATGCCCGTCAGCGATCTATATGTAAACAGCTCCGCTGCCTGGTAGCGGTGGATGAGCCCCTGCCTCCTCCGCCCCCTCTGCCTGTCCCCCCAGCGCCTGCGCCACAGGGCGCCGCACGCATCATCATCGTGGGCAGCGGCCCGGCAGGACTCTTTGCAGCACTGCGTTGTCTGGAACTCGGGGTGGTGCCTGTGTTGCTGGAACGCGGGAAAGATGTGAGTTCGCGCCGTTTTGACCTGCGTCCTATCAATTGCGAAGGTCGTGTGCCCGAGGATTCTAACTATTGCTTCGGCGAGGGCGGCGCCGGAGCGTTTTCTGACGGGAAACTCTACACCCGTGCCACCAAACGCGGTGATGTAGCGGAAGTTTATCGCTATTTTGTGGCCCATGGCGCTGATCCAGCGATCCTGACTGAAGCTCACCCTCACATTGGCTCGGACAAACTGCCGCGCATCATCCAATCCATGCGTTCGGCCATCATTGCGGGCGGCGGAGAAGTGCATTTCCGCACGCGCGTGTGCGGGCTGCTCCGCAGTGCAGACGGCTCACGCCTGTATGGCGTGCGGAGTGCAGACGGGAGGGAATGGCGTGCAAACGCCGTCATACTGGCCACCGGGCACAGCGCACGCGACATATACCGCATGTTGGCACGGGAAGGACTGCTGCTGGAGCGCAAGACCTTTGCTGCGGGAGTGCGTATTGAGCACCCGCAAGCACTCATTGATGCTGCGCTTTACCACCTGCATCGCGGACAGCCACGCCCGATCAACCTGCCTGCGGCGCGCTATACGTTGTCCACCACCATCAATGACCGAGGGGTACACTCTTTCTGCATGTGCCCGGGTGGGTTCATTGTGCCTGCAGCCACGCAAAACGATGAAGTTGTCGTTAACGGCATGTCACTCTCGCGCCGTAACTCTCCGCTTGCCAATTCTGGTTTTGTGGTCACCATTACTCCGGAAGATACGGATGACTTTTCACGCGAGCACGGCGTGCTCTCCGGAATTGTTTGGCAAAAGCAATTGGAGAAAGCCACTGCCGATGCCGGTGGCGGCGCTATGAGAGCCCCCGCTCAGCGTGTTCCGGATTTCCTGGCGAAGCGTGAGTCCGCTACCCTGCGTCCATGCAACTATCGACCTGGAATTACACCTTATAATTTATGGGAATTGCTGCCCCGCGGCATTTGCGAGCGCATGGCTGAGGGACTGCTTCTCTTTGAACGCAACATCCCCGGCTTCACCAGCGAAGACGCTTTGCTCATCGGTTCCGAAACGCGCACCAGCTCACCTGTGCGCATTCCACGCAATGCCACTACCTTGCAGCACCCGCAGCTTACCGGTCTTTTCCCCTGTGCCGAGGGAGCCGGATATGCTGGCGGCATCGTATCCGCCGCATTGGATGGCAGATTGTGCGCAGAAGCTGCAGCGGCGCATCTGCGCGGGTGACTATGGTTTCAGAACGCTGTTACCATGAGCATGTCAAGCAGCGAAAATTCCACTCCATATATCGCCACACGCGTCAACACGCACAAACCCCTATGCGGTCAAAAAATCGGCCATTGCTCTGCACCCTGTTCAGAGGTTTGCCTCCCGGATTTTTTTACCATGATTCTTTCGCATCCATCACCTCTGGTGCGCGCGAAAAAATATGCTCTCCTTGCAATCTGTCCGTTGACCTATTGCGCATTGATAAGCTTTATGACTGGCAGACCCTCCATCGCCTGGTCCCACACAGCAGCAGGTATGGTAAACTGCATAAAAGCATGCGGTTCATCCGTCCCCGCCTCTTCAACACGCTTCACACGCACCACCTGTTCCGGTTGCCCGAGAACCTCAGGCACCACAGTGTCTATGAGATGCGCCGGAATTCTAAGCACAACATTTTGGCTCGGGTGCATGACAGGTGGATGTAAATAAGTATTCTCATCGGTCGCAACCGTGGCCAACCACCCTTCCGGCAACTCCAAATCGACAGAAACTACACCGTAAACCGATTTGCCATTCACGCCCATCCAGCCACCCACACGTCGCAGCACCTGCATGCTTTTTTCCTGGGCTTTCCCCTGAGCATCCACCGACAGGTCGAGAGCCAAAACCTCTTTTCCTCGCGCCATGGCCATCTGGAGTTTTCCTATTACCTGCTGCGCGGTCGGGATCTCTTTGTCATCCCCCAGATCAATATGCTCGGCATTCGCATCATCACTCACAGCAGCAATTTGAATCTTAGCCGCTTCCTTCTTCAAATCCTCAATCACTGATTGATCCTCTGCTGCACCAACAATACGCACGGCATTACATCCAGCTTCCTTGGCCATCAGAACAATACTGTTGATAAGCTCGGGACTGACGACACTCCTATTGCCACGCGCATCAGGAGCAACATGCACATCTAAACGCAGTCCACCGCACACATCTGACCCCTTCTCCATTCCCGTCGTTCCGTCAGCCACCGCCTCTCCTGCTCCAACGACGCACACGCCACAGGGCTCATTTTCCAAATTCGTGCTCGTCCCCATCGTCATGGGTACAAGCATGGCAAGCACAGAAAGCAGTATCCTCATCCTATAGAAATGCTAGCAAAGCCAACCCACACTGTCAATCTGAAAAAAGCGCGCGGTTTAGCGCAAGAAGAAACGCAGCACCTTTTCTTTCCACGAAACGATGGGCGCATAACGGAATGGCAAATCGGGGAACGTAAACCGGCTGAGCACGCCCTTGGCATGGGAGAAGGTGTTGAAGCCGGTGATGCCATGATAGGCGCCCATGCCGCTCTCCCCTACCCCTCCGAAGGGAAGATTGGGCACTGCGAGGTGCATAATGGTATCGTTAACACAGGCTCCGCCGGAGGAAATGGAAGCGAGCAAACGCCGTTCATTGCCTCGATCCGATGTAAAAATGTAGCAAGCCAATGGTTTGGGTCTTTCTTGGACAAACAGCTCCACCTCATCCAGGGAATCAAACGGAATCATCGGCAAAATCGGGCCGAAAATCTCTTCCTGCATGCAGGGGGATGTCGCCGGATCCACCTCATCCAGCAGGGTGGGTTCCATACGCAGAGCAGCGGCATTCACTCCGCCGCCCAAACGAATGTGCGCCCCGCTCAGAAGTCCCCGCAAACGCCCAAAATGCCGCTCATTGACAATATGAGCGAAGTCAGGATTATCCGCCGGATGTTCGCCGAGCATGTTGCGGATAGCGGTCGCATATTCCGCGATAAAACGCTCTTTCACACTGCGATGAATAAGCAGGTAATCGGGCGCCACGCAAGTTTGCCCCGCATTGAGTGTTTTGCCAAAGGCAATACGACGCGCCGCAAGCGGAATATTCGCAGAGGCATCTACAATACACGGACTTTTACCGCCCAGCTCCAGAGTGACAGGTACGAGATTGGCAGCGGCGGCCTGCATTACCCGCCTGCCAACACTCGGGCTGCCCGTGAAGAAAATGGTATCAAACGGAAGTGCGAGCAGCTGCTCTGCCACATCTGTACCTCCATCCACAACGGTGACATATTCCGGCGGGAAAATGGAGGAAAGAAGCTCAGTAAGCGCCGTTGCCGTGTTGGGTGCGTGGCGAGAAAAACGAAGCACGCAACAATTCCCCGCGGCCAAAGCGGAAATCAACGGGTCAATACTCAGCAGCATGGGGTAATTCCACGGGCTCATGATGAGCGCCACGCCATATGGTTCCGGCACAATACGCGCCACCGCCGGGAACTGCGCCAATGGCGTGCTCACCCTCTTCGGGGCGCTCCATTTGCGAAGGTGACGCAACGCCTCACGCACGGAGCTAAGGCTCAGCCCTATTTCACACATGTACGACTCTGCAGGTGATTTACCCAAGTCAGCATGCAGCGCTTCAGCCAGCTGTTTTTCGCGCTCGCGCAGGGCCCCTTGCAAACGTTTGAGAGCATCCCGGCGGAAGGAGAGCGGTTTTGTCGCTCCGCTCATGAAAAATCGGCGTTGTTTCTCAAGAATTTGCTGCATTGTCTTTGGGAAAATGAGTTTTCAAAGAGCGCCGCGTAACAGTTCAAGCACCTGCTGAACTGACATGGCGCGCGGGTTGACAATGAGAGCCCCATCGTTTACCGCCGTTTCTGCAACGCGAGGGAGTTGCTGATCCTCAACTCCTGCCTCCGAGAGACGCAGAGGCAGTCCCGCACACGCGCTGAGTTGGACGAGCAAATCCGCTACAGCCTGCACCATGGCTTCTCCTCGCATCTGCGCAGGAATGGCGGCCGCTTTCTCCCACCCCACCATCTCCGGCAACAAGCGCGCGTAGCCCTCCGCGGCGGCGGGCAAATTGTAGCGCATCACGTGCGGCATCAATATGCCCATGGCCTCGCCGTGCGGCACGTGGCACACGCCACCCAATGCATGGCCTATGGCGTGAACCGCACCCACCATCGAATTGGAAAAAGCAATGCCTGCCATTGTGGCCGCTACCGCCATGTTCAGGCGCGCCTCAGCATCTGCCCCGTGCTGCACCGTCTTGGTTATATTCGCGGAAATAAGCCGTATCGCCGCATGACAATATGCAGAGCTGAGCGGGTTGCTCTGCAAGCAGGTGGCAGCCTCAATGGCATGGCAGAGGGCATCAACTCCGGTGGATGCCGTGGCGCGTGCAGGCAGACGCAGGGTCATGCGCGCATCCAGCACCGCCACATCCGGTTCCACAAAGGGCGAAAGAAACTCCATCTTTACCCCCTGCTCCTCGTTGCGGATCACCGCGACACCGGTACACTCCGAGCCGGTACCGGCCGTGGTGGGCACCACAATGAAGGGAATATGCCGTCCGCAGCGCAAATTCTCAATCCCGCTGACAGCTAAAATATCGTCCGTGTCCCGGGAGAGCACCAGGCGCGCCCCCTTGGCTGAGTCAATGACGGAGCCGCCACCCACCGCTACCATACTGTCACACCCGCACTCGCGGTACACAGCGGCAATGCGATTCACCACACTCAGCGACGAATCCACCGGTATATCCGAAAATATCGTCACTGGTGCGCAACCCTCTGCTCGCATGGTCTCTTGCACTTCATCCACCAGCCCCAGCCTCAGCAGCACGGCATCCGTGAGCAGCAAGGGACGCTCCGCTTCCAAGTGACGTAACTCATCCGGTATGCGCTCCAAAGCGTTTTGCCCGCAGAGCAGCTTCACAGCATTTTGGAATTCAAAATAGGCAGGTTTCATCAACAGGCAGTTTGAAAAAATCCGATGAAAATGCGAACGTACACACGCAGCCGACTCACCGGCAGCTCAGGCAGCTCGGGCAAAATTCGACGAGACAGAACGGGCGGGAAAAGATAAGCCTCGGCACGGTTCACAAGGCGGGCCAAACGCATCACGTCGGCTATTTCTCCGGACAGGGTGAAAGCATGCTGCGCGTAGGCGTGCGCCAGCCCCATTTGTCCGGTGAAAAGTCGAAAAGAAATAGCGAGGGCTTTCAATCGAAGCGTACACAGCGCGGCCTGCTTCGGGTGGGAAATGCGCAGCAGCTTCTGCCCATCCCATTCAACAAAGAGCGAAGGCGCGTCATGCCCGGTGTGAATGGCGTAGGTCATGCCAACAGGCACGCGGCTCAGCTCCCCTGCCACCTCAGGATCCAACCGCTGCAACTCCACGATAGCCGCATGCACCAAACGCAACGCTGCCGCTATAATCATGGTTTGCAAACGGCGTTTCATGGCTTAAACAGTCAGGATTCACGATCGGCTGGACGCACGGCTGCAGCCCGACGCAGGCGATCCATCATGGCACAACCCAGCCCGGTCTCCGGCAGGGTCTCTGCCACGATGCAGTCCACATCCGTCTGCGCATCCATGGCGCGCATCACTGCGAAGAGGCGTACCGCAGCCTCTGCAAGACGTCCGCTGCCGGGTGAGAGCGCCATCACCTGCGACCATCCGCCCTGCGTGGCAAGCGGGGAGTCGCCCTGGTACGTGACGAGTCCGTAGCGCACCCCGGGCTGCGGAGAAAAAGGAGCGCGCGGCTCGCAGAGGATGACCGGCTTTACCGGCGCGTAGTGCGAGCTGAGTTGCCCAGGCGCTGTGGGAGCTGCACTGGCTCCGGCACGAGATGGCCTGAGCACACGGCACACCCCGCGCAATTTCTCGCGAGTAACAGGTCCCTCACGCAGTAAACGGACGGCCGGCTTGCCTTTCTCATCCAGGCAAGGTTGCAGGATGGTACTCTCGAGCCCTTCGGAACAGGCGCCTGCATCCACCACCAGCGGAATTCGACCACCCAGCTCCTCCAGGACCGCCGCAGCCGATGTGGGAGATATGCGCCCAAAACGGTTTGCACTTGGTGCGGCAACCGGATGTCCCAACGCCCGCGCCACGCCGCGCATTACCTCATGCCGGGTCACGCGGCAAGCCACAGTGGACAGCCCGCTCGTCACGATATCCGGCACGCAGGCTTTGCGAGGCAGGACCAGCGTCATCGGTCCGGGCCAAAAAAGTTCAGCGAGCAGATTCACGAGGGAACGCAGCTCTCCAGGCACCTCTGCAATGTCGTGTATGGCCGCAGTTTCCGGCAAGTGGCAGATAAGCGGATCAAAGCTCGGCCGCTCCTTTACCTCAAATACGCGAGCCACCGCTTCCTCACAAAACGCATCTGCCGCCAAACCGTACACCGTTTCCGTCGGCAATGCCACAATCTGGCCGCTGGACAACATCCCGGCAACCTCCTTGTACACCGGGAGGGGATTGGGCGTCATATCTATGCGGACTACTCGCGTTTGCATCTGCGCAGGATCATACACGCGCGGCAGGCGTGTGTCAAGTGGACAAAAAACGGGCTTGACAATGGGGCTCAAATGGTGTATTGGGAGGGCCACCAAACCCGATTTTTGAGTTATGGCAAACATGAAAGTAATCCTCGCGACGAAGATAGAAGGTCTGGGCTGTGAAGCCGACCTTGTGACGGTGAAGGCTGGATACGGGCGCAACTACCTGATTCCGCAAGGTCTCGCCTTTGAGGCGACTCCGGCCAATAAGCGTTTCATCAACATGCTGCAAAAGAAACGCGCTGAGCGCGAAGCCGCTGAGCTGGCTAACTTCAAGGAGGTGGCTGCCAGAATTTCCGGCATTAAGGTTGAACTGAAGCTCGAGGCCGGTGAAAAAGGGAAGGTGTTCGGTGCCGTAACGAATCAACAGATCGCAGAGGCTCTGGCTGCCCAAGGCGTAGAAATTGACCGCCGTACACTGGATCTTGAAAAACCGCTGCGCAAGAGTGGTGATTACGAGATACCTGCCAAGCTGCATCCGGAGGTGACCGCTACCGTGCATGTGCATTTGGAGGTAATCGGCGAGGCGTCTGCAGCTCCCGAGACCCCGGAGTCGTCGGCTGCCGAGGGCGGTACCCCTTCCTCCGCTGAGTAAGACCGCCCTCCTTTTCCCCGTTTCAGGGAAAGCACACATGCATACTGGCGTGTGTGCTTTTTTTTCATGCGGGATCTCAGCTCTCCTCCGGCGGAAGAAGGAAACTCAGACGGTCTAACCCGTGTTCCATCACCTCATTCCACAAAGCCGCCTCCATGGCAGATGTACGCTTCTGCCTTTCATCATCGGAAAGCTCCTCATATTTGTCCACCCCAATGGAGCGCAGTAAACATTGATCTGCGAAACGCACTACGAGTTCATCCCAGAAGAATACCTCACGAAGTTCATCGAGTACCGAGGAAAAGAAGCAGTTGTCAGCGTACTCATCTTTGAAAAACGGAAAGTTTGGATTCGTGTGCACCTCCATAAGCTTGGCAAGATGAGGTACCTCGTAAGCCTTCTCTAATATCTTCTGACCGGTCAGCAGCCACGCATTGGCATGCACGTCTTCCACCTCATTTTTTACCAAACTCAGCCCCGCCAGGCAAAAAGCCACCATCTCTGCCAACGTTTGCAACTCCTGCTCTGAAAACTCAATTTTCCTGCCAGCTTTCATAGGTGTGCCTACAACATGCCGAGTTGCATCCGCGCCTCTTCTGTCATCATTTCCTGATTCCATGGGGGATCCCACACAAACTCAATGTTTACCCCACTCACTCCCTCCAGAGAGGCGATACCTGCCTCAGCCTCGGCAACCAAATGAGGTCCCATTCCGCAACCGGGTGCGGTGAGTGTCATGCGAACATTCACATAATTTGTATCGTCCTTCTGAGGGATGATTTCTACGCTGTAAATGAGCCCCAAATTCACAATGTCCACGGGTATTTCGGGGTCATAGATGGAGGAGAGTACATTCCACACCTTCTGCTCAAGAGTGAGAGGTTCTCGGGAAGATTCGCGAGCAGTTTCAGGCGGGCAAATTCCAGCGCGCTGCGCGTCTTCTTTCATAATGCGCACCATACCGATATCCGTGGCGGCAGTAATGGAATTGCCCAGCATCTGGGTGATGTAGATGCGGGATCCTGAAGGCAAAACCACAGAGTTACCCGCCGGTATTTGCACCGCCGCCAATTCTGTCCCGGTCACGATCTCTTCATTCAGCATCCCACCCGTCATTATCCCCAATTTTACGCCTTACGCAAGGATTATCTCGCAAACATACACACTGAAACCACCTGGTGCACGGCTAAATCACGCATTCGTCCCAAGAAATAGCAACCCTGACAGGCAGTTATCGCCGCATCATGATGGATAACCCCTTCGTCATTTTCGATTTTCGATTGACCATTTGGAAAGAATGCGCGTTGGCGCGCGGAGCTGCGGAGCGCGCTGCCATTTTCGATTTTCGAGTTACGAATGACGATTTGGGAAGATAGCGAGCCGGAGGCTCGGGAAATGCGGAGCGTGGGCGACAGGGAAGGGTGGAACTGCGCGCAGAACTGGTTAGAAAGCTGAGCGGGGGAGCGGAGCTGAAACACAAACGGATTTTCGATTGGCAAATGACGATTTTCGTCGATAGAAAACGCATACGAAATGAGTTCTATGAGTCCGGAGAAAATTTTATTGGGACACGTGTGGCTAAATCACAATTGGCGCTTGCACCAACGTCTGTTCGCGCGTACAATAGGCGCATGCCGACAGTCAGTCTAGCCCTCGGAGATCATTCGTACGACGTGCACGTGAGCAACGGAGCTCTCGATTCCGTCGGTTTTTTTTCCACCCGCGCACGTTTGGATGGCAAGGCAGCCCTTATTACCGATACAAATGTTTACTCGCAATACGGTGAACGCGTGAAACGCAGCTTGGAGGATGCCGCCTACGTCGTGAGCGTGCATGTGGTGGACGCCGGAGAGAAAAGTAAAAGCTTGGACGTCGTGAGTCGGGTCGTGGAGGAGATGGTGCGCGCCGGACACGATCGCACGAGCTTTGTGGTGGCACTGGGGGGGGGCGTTATGGGTGATTTGGCCGGTTTTGTTTCCTCCATCTACTACCGTGGTATCCCATACGTTCAAATCCCCACCAGCGTAATGGCTCAGGTGGACAGTTCAGTGGGCGGGAAAACGGCTGTGAATGTGCCAAGCGGCAAAAACCTGATCGGCTCATTCCACCAGCCGCGCTTTGTGGTAGCTGACCCCATTACCCTCCTCAGCTTGCCGGAGCGAGTGTTGCGCGAAGGAATGGCAGAGATGGTCAAACACGCCGCCATTCGTCGTCCCAAGATGCTTGTCACGCTTCGCCAACTGGCCGACGAGCTGCCAATCGGCTTCTCTCTCTCCAACATCGAGCGGCTTCCCTCACTCATCGCGGAAAATATTGAAATTAAGGCGCGCATTGTGGAAGAAGATGAAAGGGAAACAACCGGCACCCGCGCATTTCTGAACTTCGGACACACCTTGGGGCACGGCATGGAGGCGAGCGTTCCCTACGGCGATCTGCTGCACGGGGAAGTGGTAAGCCTGGGTATGCGCGCAGCTCTCTTCCTTTCCCGAAAAATTGCCGGATTGCCTGCGCGCGATGAAGCAGAGATTATCCAGACGCTCTCCTCCCTCCAGCTCCCGCTCCAACTTCCGCGCAAGGTCAACGTGGACACGATTCTCGAGCATGTGATGACGGATAAAAAGTTCCGCGGTGGCAAGATACGTTTTGTCCTTCTCAAGCGACTTGGCGAGCCGGTTCTTTCGGACGCCGTGACCACCGACGACCTGAAGGAAGCACTTGATTTTGTCTCCACGCCGCCTCGTGCGCAGCGAACACTCTCATTTTCCCCTTCAGCTACCAGACAAATATGACAGATCCACGCACCATTCAACTGGCTCAATCTTTGGTGAACTACTCCTGCCGCGTGCAGGCAGGTGAACACGTGTTGCTTGACCTCATCGATGCGCCGGATGACATCGGCATTCAGCTCATACGCGCAGTGCGCGAGGTCGGGGGAGTACCCCACGTGCGCCTGCGCCACGGCCGCATTACGGCGGAAATGTATGCTGGCGCCACCGATGCCCAATACAGCAGCATTGCTTCTTTCGAACTGGATGAAATGAAAGCCATGCAGGCCTACATCGCCATCCGTGGCAGCCGGAATTCCTACGAAAACTCGGCTGTTCCCGCCGAAGCCATGAAACTCACCCAAAAATACATGAGCCCAGTACATGACCGCCGCGTGTGCCACACGAAATGGTGTGTGTTGCGCTGGCCGACGCCGTCCATGGCTCAAGGAGCCTCCATGAGTACCGAGCAATTCGAAGACTTTTACTTCCGCTGCTGTTTGGCAGACTACGGTAAACTGAAGGAGGCAATGGACGTGCTGGCCAATCGCATGATGCGCGCTGACCGTGTGCACATTGTCGGACCGGGGACTGACCTTACCTTCTCCATTCAAGGGATGCCGGCCATTCCCTGCGCAGGCGAGATGAATATCCCGGACGGCGAAGTCTTCACGGCCCCCATCCGTCATTCCGTGAACGGAATTGTTCACTATACCGCACCCACTATTTACCAGGGGATCGCTTTCGATGGCATCGACCTTACGTTCCGTGACGGCAAGATCGTGGAGGCTCATTGCAATGGTAAAGACGACGCTCTCAACCGCATCCTCGACTCCGATGAAGGAGCCCGCTACATCGGCGAATTTTCCTTTGGCGTGAATCCTGAAATTCTGCAACCCATGCGCGATATCCTCTTTGACGAAAAAATCGCAGGATCCTTCCATTTTACCCCCGGCAATGCTTACGAAAATTGCGACAACGGCAACCGCTCACAGGTGCACTGGGATCTCGTCTGCATTCAGCGTGCTGATTACGGAGGAGGCTCCATTTATCTGGATGATGAACTGGTACGCGAAAATGGTCTCTTTATCGACCCCTCATTGAGCATCCTCAACCCAGTTCCCTGCTGAATGAGAAATCTTTCTTTGTTCCTCGCACCGAGACATGGTATGCGGAAATGAAGATCCCTTAAGGGATCAATTTTGACCTTTCTCAGGCAACCGGACGGGCTGCTCCGTAATGCCGACAATCACAGCAACATCCCATTTCTTGGCAGGTCATGAAGTCTATTCGTTGTTTGCCTCGTGCGACGCATTCAGTATGTGGCATGTGTCCCGCTATTAATTTCTGCCTTGCAGGCTGACCGAATTTTTTCAAAAATCATTCATTTTTGTTCGGATAGAGCTTGACAAGACGGGAAAAATTGTTTAACTTCGCTTAAAGATTAAGTGAACTTTAGCAAATTTCATGGACGAAAGGAGAGCAGAGGAAGTCTACAGGCAGATGGAACTCAATCCACGCGCAGCAGATGGAGAGATGCATTCTCCGGACCGGGTGAGAATGCGCGCGGAGCAGGCGCGCAGACAGGCGGAATATTTCGAGCAGCAAAGAATTAACTCGGAGACTCAACGACGTGAGCTCGAATTGAGCAACGAGCAGAAGGCAATCTTCAGCGCAAATCTGAATGAGGTAGGCATGAAGCTTCACAACGCCGTGAGGCGTTTGGAACAGGAGCTGGAGTCCATGGATAAGGAACAACGAGAGATTGAAGCGGTGAACGAGTGTTTCAAGCGACATTTGCAAATACTTTCTTCTCTCAAACCCCAAAACTGGAGCACAGATGGTTTTCAGGAGCGAGTGCGTGAGGCTCTACCGAAACTCGACCGGGCGGAAAATGACTTTAATGAAGCCTACAGCATGGGGCGCAGGTTTCGTCACACGGATACATTTCGCCACAAGCCCGGTGAACAGGAAGAGAACAGCCTGCGGTGGAGGGACGTGCGCGACCAATTGGTAAAAGGTTTGGCATTCCATCTTCCTCTATTCATACTACTGCTCGTCACGTGGCTCATCTACCTGTGGGTGAGTCATTCGGGCAGCTGAACAACCTCCAATACCATACAGCCACATCATCACGTATGACCCGACAGAAAGAATACGAACTGCAAGCCGCAAACGCACGACGCAGATGGGAAGAAGCACGTCTCATGCGTCAACGTGCGGAAGGCTACTACAGCGGCGCCAACCGCGCCAACACCATGGGGCCGCAGGAAGATGTCGTGGAATCCCGTCGTAAGCGCAAACCGGTGGTGATAGCGGCCGGGCAACCGGCGTCCACCCGTACGCTGTTGCTGGAAAATTTGCTGCTGCTCATTGTTTTGGCGGCGAGCATCTTTGGGTTGTATATGCTGAGCATATATCTGCTCAACCAAACCCCTTATTGAGTACGTCGATGGAAATGCCTCGGATTGATGTGGCCTATATCGCCGAGTTGGCCAAACTGGAGCTCAGCGCTGAAGAAAGGGCGCGATACACGCGTGACTTGGAGCAGGTGCTCGCCTATGTAACGCAGTTGGAGAAGTGGGACACGCAGGGTGTGTCCCCCATGTGCCACCCGCTGGAGGTATATGACGCCTTGCGCGATGACATTCCCGGGCAGAGCCTGAGCAATGAAGCGGCGCTTTCCAATGCTCCACAGCAAACGGACGGTCAATTCCGCGTACCGAAGGTGGTAGAATCTGCCCACTGACTGATTCAGAGATGAACCCCTTGCATGACACCCATGTTCGCTAAACACACACTCTCCGCTCTGCGTCAAAAGCTCATGAATCGCGAGCTCTCGCCCATTGAGCTGACGCAAGAGTACGCCCGGCGCATGCAGGAGCTTAACCCTGAGTTGAACGCTCTCATCTCATGGGATACGGAGCGTGCGCTGCAAGCCGCGGCACAGGCAGATGTAAACCTGCCGCTCGGAGGACTACCCATAGCCATCAAAGACAATATATGCTGTCTTGGCGAGCCTGCACGTTGCGCCTCGCACATGCTGGAAAACTATGTGGCTCCCTACGATGCCACCGCGATATCGAAATTGCGCGCAGCGGGAGCTTTGCCTTTCGGCCGTACCAACATGGACGAATTTGCCATGGGCTCCGCCGGTGAAAATTCTGCTTTTGGCGTTACCCGAAATCCGGCGGATGAAAATCGCGTGCCCGGAGGCTCTTCCAGCGGCTCTGCTGCAGCCGTGGCAGCCGGTATGATTCCTGCCGCACTGGGATCAGATACCGGGGGCTCCGTCCGCCAACCGGCTTCGCACTGTGGGGTGGTGGGACTCAAACCCACGTACGGGCGTATTTCGCGCTACGGGCTGGTTGCCTTTGCCTCTTCGCTGGATCAAATCGGAACTCTCACCACATGCGTGGAAGATGCGGCACTGCTGCTGCAATTCCTGTGCGGACACGATGTAATGGACTCCACTTCATCCCTGCAACCGGTGCCGGATTTTGCCTCTGAGCTGCATCGGGGCGTGCGCGGGATACGCATCGGTCTGCCGAAAGAATACGTGAGTTCCGGCAATGCACCGGAAGTGCAGGATGCGCTGAATGCCGCCGTGGCCGTGTTGGAGGCTCAAGGTGCAGAAATATGCGAAATCTCGTTGCCGCACGCTGAGGCTGCGGTGGCTTCCTACTACATCATCGCTTGTGCAGAAGCCTCCTCCAACCTTGCTCGCTACGATGGCGTGCGTTATGGCTACCGCGCCGCAGAAACCTCGGATGCTCCAGGCGACTTGTACGCGCGTTCGCGTACGGAGGGCTTTGGAGAGGAAGTAAAGCGACGTATCATTTTGGGGACCTATGTACTTTCCGGCGGGTATTACGACGCCTACTACACGCGAGCTCAAAAGGTGAGGGCTCTCGTTGCGCGCGATTTTTCTCAGGCTTTCGAGCGGGGCGTGCAGTTGATTCTCGGTCCGGTGGCGCCCACCCCGGCGCCCAAGCTGCAGGCGAAGGATATGACGCCGCTGCAGATCTACTTGGCGGACATCTACACCGTGCCGGCCAATCTTGCCGGACTTCCTGCCATCTCTGTACCCACACCGCAAAGCGGACTTCCTGTAGGGGTGCAGTTGCTGGCTCCTCATTTTGAAGAAGCGCGTCTGCTGCAAGGCGCGGCAGCGCTGGAAAGCGCGTGGTCATGACCCCTGTGATGCTCAGCATTGCCGGCTCAGATTGCTCGGCTGGAGCAGGCATTCAGGCGGATATCAAGACCGGGTTTGCGTTGGGATGCTATCCGCTCACTGTCGTGACGTGTGTGGTGAGTGAAGCGCCGGGGCATGTGGCGGGAATTGCTCCTCTGGACGCCGACTTTGTGGCTGGCCAGCTTGCCGAGTGTCTGCGCTCGTTCCCTGTAGCTGCTGTGAAGACTGGCATGCTCTACAGTCCGGAAATCCTGCGCGCCGTGGCGAAGCTGCTGCCGTCCGGCATTCCCCTGGTTGTCGATCCCGTAATGGTGGCAACAGCGGGTGATGCTCTCATGCTGGATGAGACACTGAGCGTTTACGAGGAGTTGCTCTTCCCACGCGCCACCCTGATCACCCCGAATCTGGATGAGCTCGCACGCCTCACTGCCTCTCCTCTTGCCCACTCCCTGCCGCAATTGGAAGAATCAGCCCGAGCGCTGGCCGACCACACTGCCTGCGCCGTGCTCGCCAAAGGCGGTCACCTGAATGGCGATATCTGCACGGATGTGCTCTGCTCTGCCGCGGGCGAGCTGCAGCGTTTTCAGCATTCGCGAGTCACCGGCGTTACCACCCACGGGACGGGCTGTACCCTTTCCTCTGCCATCACGGCTTTTCTGGCGCAGGGATGTCCGCTCTCCGAGGCAGTGCAGCGAGGACTCAATTACACGACCCATGCCATTGAGCATTCCCACCGCTGGAAAAATATCTGCGCCCTCAATCATGCGCTTGTTTGAGGTCTCTTCCCTCCCTTGAGAAACTTCCCTCCTCTTTTGCACCAGGGCAAAAGCATCTGGATAAAGTCGAAAAATGAAAACACGCTCCAGCCGGTTCATCACGCTTCTCCCTTCGGGCAAAAGCTGCGCTTTTGTCTAATCCCCCTGCGCGCCCTCGGGGGCTTTCACCGCTTTGCTGAATCGTCCAAGGGTTGCTGCCTTGCTGGCTTACTTCTTTCGTCCACAGAAAACGCATGGAAAATAGGTTCAATGCGCCCGGAGAATATTTTTATTGGGACACGCGTGAGTTTACCGTGTCTTTTTCTTTTGCGCCATTTAGCTTGCCAAAAACCCGCAACGGTGGTATGGTACCCCCATGGTTTCAGAGCTGATGCAGTACAGTGGCGGTGCTCTGGAGTGCAACGGCTATCTCGTGGTGGGCGCTCTTGGGGAATGCGTAGCAGTGGATGCACCTGATGGCTTCGCCGAGTGGGCGCTCGAACAACTCCCAAAAGGGAAACGCATCACTCATCTGCTGCTCACGCACCAGCACTTCGACCATATTCAGGATGCCGCCACTCTGCAACGCCTAACTGGTTGCCGCGTGCACGCAAGTGCGCCGTATGACCCTGCGCTGACTCTTGCGCAGAATGCGCTGGCTTGGGGCATCCCCACGCCTGAACCTTTCACTGTGGATGACGTGACGTCGGCGCAGGATTCCACGCTAATGCTTGCCGGTATGCAGTGGCATGCGCTGCACGTGCCAGGACATGCACCGGACAGTCTCGCATGGTACGCCGTAAGTCAGGGGGACGTATTCACAGGCGATGCGCTTTTTGCCGGATCAATCGGGCGCACTGATTTGCCCGGCGGTAATGCGAGAGTTCTTGTGAGTAGCATCAAGCACAAGCTCATGGCGCTGGATCCTCACACTGCTGTGTACCCGGGACATGGCCCCAGCACCACCGTGAACGAGGAACTGCTCCACAACCCCTTCATTCACTCCTGAAATCTTATCAGATTGCACAATCATGACATTCAAAGAATTAGGACTCTCTGAGCCTGTACTGCAGGCCGTGAGAGATTGCGGTTATGCCACGCCCACGCCTATCCAGGAACAGGCTATTCCTCACGTGCTCGCCGGACGCGATGTTATTGGTGCCTCCCAGACTGGTACAGGTAAAACAGCTGCCTTTGCTCTGCCCATTCTCTCCCGCATGCAACATACCGGCCGCCCACAGATCCTTGTGTTGGAGCCCACTCGCGAACTGGCCGACCAGCTTGCTGAAGCCTTCCGCACCTATGCTGTACACACCGATGTCACCGTGGGGGTTCTATACGGTGGAGTGGGCTACGGACAGCAGTCAGAGGCCCTGAAAAAAGGAGTGGACGTGGTAGTGGCCACCCCGGGGCGCCTCGTGGACCACTTTTACCGAGGCAACATGAAGTTCAAAGAAATAAAGACACTTGTCCTCGATGAGGTGGATCGCATGACGGACATGGGTTTCTTGCCTATCGTACGAAAAATCGTTAACTTGTGCCCGTGGGACGGACGGCAAACGCTTTTCTTTTCCGCCACCATGCCTCAGGTGCTACAGGGTTTTGCCAAGTGGTGCCTCACCGACCCGTACGAGGTAGCAATTGCCCGGCGCGAGGTTGCTTCCACCATTTCCCATGCCTTCTATCCGGTGGGGCTGGATCAACGTGATGATTTGTTGCTTGCACTTGTGAAGCAAACTGATTTCAGCAACATGATGATTTTTACCCGCACGAGGAAAGAAGCCGATATGGTCTCCAATATGCTTTCTCATGCCGGCTGGGGACATGAAGTAACTGCCATGCACTCGGACATCCCGCAGAAGGAACGTATGGCTGCCCTGCGCGGCTTTAAGGAAGATAAATACCGCATCCTTGTAGCCACTGATGTCGCTGCGCGCGGCATTGACATCAATGGCGTGTCTCATGTTATCAATTACCGCGTGCCGGAAAATCCGGAAGACTATGTTCACCGTATTGGTCGAACAGGTCGCGCCGAAACTCAGGGTGATGCCTTCACTCTACTCACAGCAGATGAAATTGACTTTGCCAAGTCCATCGAGATATTCCTGAAACAAAAAGTGGAACGGCGCAAGCTCGAGGGCTTTCCCTACGCCTATACCGCCCTCCTGGATGGAAACGTCCGCCCGCTGCGCAAACCCCGTCCCATCGCCAGCGGTCGTCGTCGGCACTAAAGCGTAGCCATGCGCGTGCTCTCCATAGACCCTGCTATCCGTAACACAGGCTACGCTGTGATTGAGGGAGACCACCACTCCGCGCATGCTCTGGAGTATGGAACACTCTCACTTAAGGAAAGTCTTCTTCAAAGCGCTTGCCTGCTCGAGATACATCGGCACGTGCTCTCGCTTATTGACAAATGGCACCCGGATGAGCTTGCCATTGAGGGCATCATCTACGTTCAATCGCATCGCACCGCCATCACGATGGGCTCCGCTCGAGCCGCGACAGTCATTGCTGCTGCTGACCGCAACGTGCCCATCATGGAATATCCGCCCAGCTGTGCCAAATTGGCCGTTGTGGGACGCGGTAGCGCTCAGAAAGAGCAGGTGGCTTTTATGGTGCGTGCCTTGCTTGGTCTGAGTGAAACTCCCGCCCCGGACGCAGCAGACGCGCTTGCCATCGGCTTTGCGCACTTAACCGCCGCGGATCCGCAGCGTGCGCATCTCTTTGCCAAACGGCGCTACATTTGAGAGCCGATGGCTTCAATGACCAGCCGTTTGTGAGCACGCCGGGCACGGAAGCCTCCGGGCAAATTGCAACAGCTTTTCGCAGCATCTGCCGACAAAATCGAGTACACCTCACTCACACAAGCTTCCGAAAGGTTTGGCACACCGCAGCGCCTCATGTAATGCAGCAACGCCGCCGAACATAACTCCACCGGTTTGTCCGCCAAAAACGGCAGGTAAAGACGCCCCTGAGGGTCGGTAAGCGGCATGACCTGCAACGCAGCTTCCAGAGCTGCACACACCTCCCCCTGTAATCGAGCGCCGCGTAACAGCGCCGGTACAACATCCCGATCCATCGCCTCGCTGAGCGCTGGCAGCACGCGCAAACGCAGCCTGTTTCGCACAGAGGCAGCCAAGTCGGCATTAGTGGCGTCCTCCCGCCAATCTTGTCCAATTTCACGGAGCCACGCCGTGATAGCTGCACGCCGCATGCCAAGCATGGGGCGCAGCCAGGTAATATCCCCTTCCCGCCGCCTCGGCTGCATACCGCGCAACCCCGCAGATCCCCGTGCCAAATTGAAAAGCACGGTTTCTGCCTGGTCATCCGCATGGTGTGCGAGGGCCACAGCACGAAACCCCTCGTTAAGCGCGTGCTCAACAAGAATACGGCGGCGTTCACGGCGTGCTGTCGTTTCCAGTGATTCACCACTCTGTTCTGCCTTGGAGGGCACATCCACACGGTATTCCGCAAGAGTCACATTGAATTGTCGACAAAGTTCGCGGCAAAATTGCGCATCTTCATCTGCCTCCTGCCCGCGTATGCCGTGATGCACATGGCACGCCTGCATAGGAACCCCATGCAACGCAAGCATACGCAGCAGCGCCACCGAATCCCGCCCCCCACTCAGGCCAAGGACTACCGGTTCTTGTGGGCACTCGAATGGCTCTGGCCTCATATACCTCCAAGTTAGCGCCCCTTCTTCTTTCCCTTCGTGGGGATGAGCTTTTCCGGATTAATTTTGTGGAAAAGTTTGGCAGCATTCACCTGCTCATCATCCTCAATTTCGAACTGCTGCACCACTCCGCTGGCATACGCCACAATGATGGTACTGCTGTGCCTCTTCAGAGTTGGCATAACCATGCGATTAAAGTCTCTCAAACTCGTCACGCTCTTGCCAATTTCCGGGTTACCATCGCTGAGCCACGGAAGCATATCCAAATGCTTCTTTCCGAGGGTGCGGATCTGGGAATTCGGGTTCTCTTCATCCTCCGACCCGTCCGTCCACGATACGTACGACACGTTGCGCGCACTTGCCTCCATGAGCGTACCGTTACTGACTGTGACACGGTGGTCGCCTGGGCAATGGAAAATAGTCGCCAGCTTCATTTTGTGCTTGCGGTCGCTGGGCAACACAGTGGAATCCAGCTCAGGCCCCAGTGCGAGCCACCAACCATCCGATTCGTTCATCTCCTCAGTATCCTCATCGTCTGCCATTCCACTTGTCGGCAACAGATTACGCGTGGCCATATCCTGCCCATACTTGATACCCAACTTCGCAAGCTGATCAATATTTGCCCGACATTTTACAACATCTCCGGAGTTCATATAACTAAATAACAGCGGAGTAGATATACCCAGCAGCACCGCCAGAATGGCTATGACCACTATCAACTCTACCAACGTAAATCCAACGTGTTCCCGTGTCGCCCTCATGCTCCCTAATCTACCACACGACCCTGCCATGTCAAGCTTTCTTGTAGATGCAGCAGGGCAAACGCACCACACGTGTCCCAATAAAAATATTCTCCGGGATCATTGAACCCCATTTCGCATGTGTTTTCTACGGACAAAAGAAGTAAGCAAACGAGACAGCAAACCATGGACGATTCATCGAGGCAGTCAACCCGGTATGGCATCACTTCAGATGCTTCCCCTTGATCATCGCATCTCGCCTTCGAAAGTTCCGCTTCGCTTTCTAACCAGTCATGCGCGCGGTTCTGCCCTTCCCTGTCGCCCACGCTCCGCATTTCCCGAGCCTCCGGCTCGCTATCTTCCTAAATCGTCATTCGTAGATCGTAATTCGTAAATCGCCAATCGTAAATAGCAACCGCATTTCCTAATGCGGTTGCCCTGAGGATTAGGTCATTGAGCTTGCGGGATGGGACATGGTATGATAGAATCACAACGGTTAGCTTTGATGAGAACGGTATTGGCAGTGCTGATAGTTGCCTTGATCGTGCTGACAGGTTGTCAGACGACCGAGCCGGATGTGTACACCCCCAATTATGTGTACTACAAAGGCTACAGCGTGCGATTGGTGAGGGGCAGAGCGATAGCCCCTAAACAGGCTCCCAAACGAATTCAGCGGGCTATTGCGGCAGCCAACAAGATAGTAGGCAGACCGTATCGTCGCGGCGGTGGCCATGGACGGCATCACGACAGCGCGTATGATTGCTCCGGATCCGTGGCCTTTGTGCTCCGAGAGGCCGGCATGCTCAAGAAAGGGGCGCATCCCACCTCCGGTGATTTTTTGCGCTGGGGCAGGCCGGGATATGGGAGATGGCTTACTGTTTATGCGAAGCACGGGCATGTGTTTCTCATCATAGCCGGGGCTCGTTTTGACACGACAGGGAGCGGGCGCGGCGTGGGACCGCGGTGGTACACGACTTCTCGCCGATGCACTGGATTCAAAGTGCGGCATATCCCAGGCTTTTAAAGTATGAGCAAAGAGGTAAATTTGAAGCGAGAATTCGGCACGCAACGACTGGATGTACTGCTGCATCGTTGGGGATTGCGGGGTCATGATTTGGTGCTGGCGGTAAGTGGATCCGTTCAACTTACGCACAAGCAGGTCCAGCGTGCGCGCGATGGGCGCCGCCTCACACTGAACATGATGCAAAAGGTGACCGAAGCTCTGAATGTGGCAATTGCGCAGCGAGTTGCTCCTGACACAGAGTTGTACACCTACATCCATCGCGACCTTTTTAGCTATGCGAAAGGGTATGACCCTTCCTGGCAGGATCCCAATTCCGCCCTCTATCCCGACCATGAGTGAAAATGAGCCATGCAGTGTGACACAACTGCTCGCGCGTCTCAAGTACGCCGTAGAATGCGATGTGGGCGAAGCAATGGTGGTGGGTGAAATAGGCTCCTGCAAGGTGGCGGGTAGTGGACATGTGTACTTCACGCTTAAAGACGCTACGGCGCAGCTGGCCTGTGTGTTCTACCGTTACCAAGCTGCCTCTTGCCGTGTGCATCTGATTGAGGGACTGCGCGTCGAACTTGTGGGACGAGCAACGGTGTGGGAGGGGCGTGGAACCCTGCAATTTGTGGTGGAACGAGTTCGAGAGGCGGGAGTAGGCTCATTGCAGCAACAATTTGAGGAGATGAAACGCAGGCTGGAGGCTGAAGGGCTTTTTTCTGCCTCGCGCAAGCGAACCTTGCCGCGTTATCCAGAGAGCATCGGGATTATCACTTCCGTCACTGGAGCTGTCATTCAGGATATGAGGCACCGTCTGGAACAGCGTGCTCCGTGGGTGCAGGTTTATTTGTTGCCCGTACAAGTACAGGGGAAGGGAGCGGAACATGGGTTGGCTCGTGCGGTGCAGATGTGGAGCGAGTCAGAACGTTTTGGTTTGCCGCCGGTAGATTTTGTGATCTTGGCGCGTGGCGGCGGTTCGCTCGAGGATCTGTGGTGCTTTAATGAAGAGGTGCTGGCGCGAGCGATAGCCGCCAGCCACGTGCCCGTGGTGTCTGCCGTGGGGCACGAGACGGATTTTACCATTGCTGACTTTGTGGCCGACTTGCGAGCACCCACTCCTACAGCGGCCATTGAACTGACCACTCCAGATTCTGCTGCTCTGCTGGAAACGTTGGATAGCAAGGCTCTGACCTTGCGCAAGCAGATGACGCGCGCACTGGAGACGGCGCGTTTGCGTTTGCTGGTGCTGGAGCGCGGCAAATTGCGTCATCCGCAGGAACTGCTGGAGCCCTTCATGCAACGACTGGATGTGTTGCACGAAGAGATGGGCAACTGCTGCAACGCGCGCTTGCAAGCTGCGGCTCATCAGCTTGCTTTGCATAGCGCTCGACTGCAGGTGGGACGCCTGCGTTCCGCTTTGGAGCATGCCAATGAACGCTTGCAGACTGCCCTACGTGCGTTGCGAGTCGGGACACGAGCACGGACCGATCAATGGAAGGCTTGTTTACGCGTGCACGAAGAGCGACTTGCCGCGGCTAGTCCGTTACACGTACTTAAACGTGGCTTTGCTTTGGTACGCACCGAAGACGGCGCATTATTGCGACGTGCTAAGGATGCACCAGCGGGTACGAAACTGCACATCAGCCTGTCCGAGGGAGAACTAACGGCAAGAACTGAGGTTCAGAGCGAGCACGCTACTCATGCGCGTCGCGCAAAATGATCGCCGGTATGCGCGTAAAGTTCATAGCCGCGCCTGGTCTGCTCCAGTAGATCCTCATCCATTTGCAAGCGATCCGGCTCAAAGAGGCAAATGACGGTGGAGCCGCCGAAACAGAAGTAGCCTTGCTCATCACCCTTGTGTACCAGCCTCCCAGGGATGTATGTTTGATGAATGGATCCCACGCCGGTGGCACCGACAGCAATAATGGCTACATCCCCAATCTCCTCTGTGTGCAGTATGGTGAGCTGCCGCTGGTTCCGCCAGAGCCAATCCAGCTTCTGACGCAGGCAAAATGGCGCTACGCTCGCCAGAGCTCCCGGCAACTGCACTGCTGCATCCGCTACACCACTTGCCGGAAAATGAAAACGATGGTAATCTACCGGACAAAGACGTGAGAGTAAAAGAGGTCCGTGGACGAAACGCTCCGCCAGCTTTGCATTGGACAACAAAGCTGGCAAGTCAAATTTTTGCCCCTTGACGTACACGCCGTGAATGGCAGAGGCGTCCTGCCATGCACGGTGACGACCATCCGCTGGCAAAGCAAGGTATGGTTCAGGGCAGACGGGACGCGCCTCCGGCTTGAGTTCGCGGATAAAAAAGTCGTTGAAGGAGGAAAAACTCTCGGGAGACCGCTGCATTTCCTCGGTGTTGATGTGGTAGTCACGGATAAACGCAGGAATTCTGCGCGCGCTGCGGCGTGTACCCTGCCAAAAACCCAGAAGTCGCGAAAAAAAACCTCGCTTGATCAACAGGTGAAGCGCCACTCGACCGCAGCCTGTCCCATACACCCATCGCAGCGAACGTTCGCCGAGGATTTTTTCTTCCTCGGTTTGCTGTGTGTAGCGATTGAAAAAAACGACCGGCGAGGTTGCCTTCATGCCCGCGCAGTGTACCACGACTCCCACACATGCGTCAAGCCTTTGACCCCATTATGAGCAACCGCATTTGAAAGAAGTTCATCAACGGAGGAAATGCCCTTGTTGACTGATATCATTGTTAATACGCATCAAAAATCATGACGACAAGGAGTCATCGCGATGGTGGCTCTAAAGACTCAACCTGCATACGTTCATGGTTCAAAAAAACTGCACAACGCGCACATGATCAACAAATCGTAATTCGCATCTCGTCAATCGTCAATAGCAACCGCATTTGAAAGAAGTTCATCAACGGAGAAAATGGCCTTGTTGGCTGATATGATCGTTGATACGCATCATAAAATGACAACAAGCAGTCATCGTGATGATGGCTCTCAAGAACTCTCCTGCCTACGTTCATGATTCGAAAAAACTGCACAACACGCACATTATCAATAAATCGTAATTCGCAACTCGTCAATCGTCAATAGCAACCGCATTTCCTAATGCGGCTGCCCTGATGCGTCTTGACTAAGCGCAGGTGGTATGGCATAATGCCCTCGGACGCGTGGGTGACAAACTGCATATTTTTAACTGCCTGAGCAGAACATTGAGGATGTCTGGTGCATCATCGTCCATGACGACAGGACGAGGGCAAGGAAATGCAAATGCGTTTCGCCGCACGACGAGGGTTCAATCCGGTGACGCCTTTGCCACGCGCAGGGGGGTGCATCGTTCTTTTCCCATGCAATGTAAACTTATCCGGCCCTTGACTCTACGATCCTCAAACTGACTATGAGAGGGAAACACCCCACACAAAGCGAATGGCGCACATTGCGGCGCGTTGCCATCTCCGGTCAAGAAGACCAGGTGCGGAGGTTATTGCAAGAAATGCGCCAAAGCTACCCGGACGATGCTGAGGTGGCGGAAGAGCTTGCTCGACTGGAAAATGGGGAAGCCCTACGCGTTGTCGAATCCAAAGGACAGCGCACGGAGCGATTAATAGAAGAAGCTCAGCAGGGCATCACGGACATGTTGGAGCGTTGTGTCAGAAGCCAGGATCTTTCTCGTTCGCATACGATAGATTTACAAGACATGGAGCGGCGGCTACGCTCTCACATTCGTACCCTCAGGAGAGAAGGGAAACCCGCGCCGCAAGGCACGCGAGCGCTCGCCCGCTTATTGAGCAAAGAGCTCAAAAAACGTAAAAAGAAGAACACGCGCTTGTGCATGGTTCGGCTGGTTATAGCGGGACTGGTAGCACTTTTGCTGGCGCTGATCCTGCTGGTTCTGCGCAGTCGAGCGGGAGAGCTGGCGCATCGGCTTCGAGACGCACAAAATGCAGCCGATTGGAATAAAACCACCGAATTGCTGCGCGCTGCAGACACGGGAATTAACCAGCTGATCCACCGGGACGTGACTGCAGCAGTGGCAGATGCTCGTAAATGGCAGCAGCGAGTGCAAACCGCCAGCAATGAAATGATGAGACAAATGCTCGCTTATGAAAACTTGAAGGTCGTGTCATCCTTGAGCTTGGAGGAACGAGCTTCTGTCCTGCGACGAATACGAGCGTTGCCCATGCCTTTTTCCACACGCCTGTTGGGGAAATGGGAGGAACAATGTCGGCCAGTACGTCAAATCTTCGAAAAGCAGAAGAGTGAGGCTATGGCTCGCTTTGGGCAATCCTTCCCCATGCCGGATCTTACGGGAGAACCAGCGCAAGATGAGCAGACACTCCAGCAGGCTGAGCGCCAGCTTACAACCATACTGCATGATTTCCGTGACGCCCAAGATGCTCTTGAATTGGATCAGGATCTCATTGTGCCGTACCGCGACACTTTTGCGCGTGTGAGCGGCATGCTCCGCGATATAGACCAACTTACCCGCGCCGGAAAATTGCTGAGCACAGCGCGCAGTTATGCTGAGCACCTTAAAGCGTTGGAGGATCTTAAGCCGATGAATTATCCGACAGCCATACGCATTGCAAAGATTCTGCCTGCACTTGGATCCCAGGAGGAGATGCTTTATGCGCGCATGCGCAGTATGAAATACCGTGTGCCTGCGGCTCTCCCCGCGCCGTATCCTTCATACATCATGAAAGCTGTCACCGAAGCAGGTCCCACCTTTGGTCCCCAATTCCCGGCCAGCGCGGTGCAGCTGGGGTTGATGGAAGACCTCTTCACAAGCCGTGCCCTGCGCACCAGACTCTACGAACTCATTTCTCCAGATGGGCAGGTGAATTACACGGAAGAAAGGCCGGAGGTGACGAAAGACAACAAACTTCGGTTTCGAGTGTCAGAGCTCGACCCTCGTTTCCAACCTGCTAAGGAGCGAAAAGAATGCCTCTACGCTCAGGCGGTAAGAATCCGCGTGGTAGATGTCAGCGGATTGATGGCAACCACGCAGATTGAGCGCTCTACCTTTTTCCTGCGGGCAAATGTGCCGGAAATATTGGGACGCATCACTCGAGTCCATGCAGCTGCGTGCCCGGCATTGGCAAAGGCGTACGTATATGACACATTGCTGCGGTTGATGGAGGGACAGGAAAATCAGCCCGTATATGGATTGAAATTCTCGCCAATGCTGAGGGAGGATATACTTTCATTCCGCAATCTGAAGAGAAAACTTGGCGTGAAACTGCGTATCAACGCGTGGTTAGAGCCCACAGAAGAATACATGCGTGCAGAGGCGGCTTTCAGCAAGTGGTTCCGTGAACGTTGTGACCGTCATTACGAACGCGAAATGAGCGAAAACTTGCGTACAATTCTCCTGGATCGTCCGCGGTACGCGGGATACACGGACGAAGCTTCTCACCCGTGTTATAAAACATTGCGTAAACCTGCCGCACATCGTAAATTGTATTATATTTCTGATGGACATTTGATCGTTACGCCGGCGAGTGAGCCCATGCATCGTCCGGATCCTTTTTCACCCATATTTATCGATGATTAGACAATGCTGATAGCACTTATGTCAGACGCTCATGATGAGCAGAGAAATCTTATAAAAGCGCTGCGGTGTGCAGAAGAAGCAGGGTGTCGGCATCTGCTGTACCTTGGGGATTTGTGTACGGTGGAGACGTTGCAGACGCTGCGTCAAGCATGGCAGCATGAGCTTGATTTGGTGCCAGGTAATAATGATTACCCGCGCTCAGTGTTTGCAGAGTGCGTTCAAGATTGGGAGAATACACGGTTTCATATGGATACGGCACACCTCATGATTGGCAAACGTAGCATTATGATGACGCATATCCCGGGCTATGGCCTGCAGCTGGCGGCAGAATCCGGAAAGTATGATGCAGTGTTTTTTGGGCACACGCACAGATCTGCGTGTGCCACGATTGGTCATGCAGTGGTCGCGAATCCGGGAGATATACAAGGCCGGTATGCAGCTCCCTCATTTGCCACGTATGATACCGAAGCCAATAGCGTGACAATCACTCCGCTTTGATCCGTTTTTCTGATCCATGCACTACCTTCTCTACAACATGACGGAGACAAAGGTACAGCTCCTTCGCCCGGAAGAGCTGGATGCCACCGAACAGACAGCCTACGCCAAGCGTGGTGAGCTATTCCTGAAAGAACGCAGCATCCTGAGACATGAGCTGGCGAGACACACTGGTATCCCTGCAGCCCAAGTTCAATTGATCTACTCTGCTTACGGTAAACCGGAATGCGAGCAACAGCCATTCAACCTGAGCCATAGTGGAGACTTGCTTTGTATTGCCTTTCATCACAAGAGCGTAGGTGTGGATATCGAACGTATTCACCCACGCCGTCATATGCGTGAGATAGCGCAGCGCATCATGAGTGCGGCGCAGTGGGAGGCCTGGCAGGCGCGTGGTTGCAAGCAGTACGAATTTTATGTGTGCTGGTGTGCGTCTGAGGCGTTAGTGAAGTGGTGCGGCAAGAGTGTGCTGCGGGCGAGAGAAATCCCCTTCCTTTACGTTGATGGCAGGATTGAGTTATGCTCTCCATGTGCCCCGGTTGTAGATCTTTTTGAAGCGGCTCCGGGCTATGTCGGTGCAGTTGCGTATATGCCGTAGAAATCCCAATTAGCGGGAGAAAAAGCGTGCTCTCACATCGGTTCCGAACCGACGACGGAAATCATCAGCAATAGCATTCCAACCGGCGTCCACAGCTTCGCATACGTTAATGCGGTCTCCCTCCTTATTGGTGCGGATAAATAATGCCGCTGTACGCTTACCGTCCGACACCGTGAGGAAGCGAGTACGGCTCTCGAAAACGTCATCAATGGACGCGAGCCGGAGATCAGAATCGTCCAGAAGCTGGTTGCGGTACTGAGCAGGTGCACGCTGCACTTGAACCCAATTGAGGGCTTGCGGGAGGGTTTCTCCTTCAAGCACCCCGGTGTCCGACACATAACGCATCACGCGCAGCGCGGCGTGTACGGCTCGTGGTGTGGCGCGATAGGAGCCATCAGGAAGTTGGATGTGCTCATACATGACTTGCAGATCGCGCTGCAGAGCCTCATCTGTCGTGGGTTGAGGATATAGGAAAAACCACAGCAGGATGAGCGCCCCGGTCAGCAGGTAGTAGAAACTTCGACGACGCCGCAAAAGGGTCAGCTTGTGCATGAAAGCCATAAAACGCTTAATGATGGATTGGTCTGCATCACCGAAGAGGAAACGTACTTTGGTTCGCACAGGATTGGCGGCAATTTCACGCACGGTTGAAGCGTTGGCCGGGTTCAAAATATTGGCGTCCAGAGCGTTTTCGTCCTGGTTGTGCTCAGGAAATTCGTGAAAAAGATACGCGAAGAGTCCACAACGCAGCAGAAAACTGACAGCAGCAATGATGGCAAAATAGAAGAGCCCCCACGAAAGTTTGCCGTCCTCAAAAGGAAGAGTTCGGGAGACCAATTCTGGAGCCCATGCTCGCAGCACGGGAAACGCGATCACGCCCGCAATCAGCACCGTAATTATAGAAAAAAACCAGATTTTATTACGCTGCGGACCTAAGCTGCTCACCAACTCCATGAACAGGAGGGGAACACCCCAGATGACAGGCTTGAAGTCGTACAGCGTGTAACCCTGCACATACTCTATATCCGGCGTAGGGGGGAGCAAGGTGTCCGGATACGAAAGAGCAAAGAGCAGCGCAAGCGCCCCCACCAATGTGAGAATGCAGCGTATGCAAAAGCCAATGCGTTCCAGAATCATGCCGCATTGTAAGCTGCGCAGTGTGCAGTTGTCAAGGAATTGATACATGCACGCAGGGCAACCGCATTAGGCAATGCGGTTGCCCTGGACATTTTCTCCGCTACTCAACTTCTTTCAAATGCAGTTGCCGTGTACATGCACGTGGGCTAGTCAATTTTTTTTGCCTGGAGACGCGCTGCACGAAGCTTTTCACGTTCCTGGTGGGCAAGACGGCCAATCTCGGAAGAAGCATCCATATCACGAGCAATTTCCAGCGCAGCAATAGCCTGCAGGAAAAGTTGCTCAGAGGTGGTAGTGTGAGCTCCGCTGTATTCAGCGGCATACATGCACATGAGCGAAGAGTAGAGACAATGCAGGACAATGAATTGCCGAGTTTTTACGGACAAAGTCTCTGATTCTGCGAGGCGGCGCAGGTGTGCCATCGCAGCTGTTTTCTCATGCATTGGAATGAAAGGCAGGCGCGCGCATGCGATGTCGAAGTAGAGATCTGCTGCCAAAAGTCTCTGTGCCGCCAGCTCGGCACGTCGTGGAGCACGGGCGAGTTCGCGAGCCGTGTGCACACCTCGTGCAGAAAGTCCACGCAGGGGGAGTACCGCATAGCAACCCCTCTCATCCTGCAATGCCAGACATGGCAGAACGTGCACACCGGCACTCATTGCAGAACGCTGTATTTTCAAATCATCTGCACTTTTGCATGTGGCAGGAAGAGCTTGCGAGATGACAGTCGTGCCAGGAGGAGTTACACTGAGTGCAACTTGGTAAAGAGCCTTGGCATCTGCCCCCGGTGCATGGTACAGCACCCAAGTCTCCCCGGCATGGGAACTGCTGCAAACGACGGTGCAAAGGAGGGTGACCAGAAGGCGCTTCATGCCTCGCGTGAGATGGTAATGCGTTTGTAGCGCGAATCACCTTCTTCGGATTTAGTGGCAACGCCGGGCATATCGGCCAAAGCAGAGTGCACAAGACGCCGGAAATACGCATTGAGGGGCTTGAGCGTTTGCGGTCGGCCAGTGGAAAGCACCTGCTCTGCTTTCTGGCGAGCGGTTGCGACAACACGTTTCTCCAAGTGATCGCGGTAGTGGTCGCAGTCCACACGGACGCGAGGGGCATCCTGAGCGTGTAAAACAGCAATGCGGTTCAGCAGATATTGCAGGTCGTCCAAACGAGAGCCTCCATCGCCGATGATGAAACGCGAATCAGGTCCCGAAATCATGAGCGATATCTCTTCTGCACTGCACTTCTCAGTTGAGATTTCATGCTCAAATCCCAAAGAGTTCAAAATGCTGTTGGCGAAGTCGACAATGATATCGTTAATTTGCTCAGGTCGTTTATCCATAGTTTTTTGGGGTGAAATTCTATCGACGGTCTCCTAAAAAACGCAGGAGGTAGAGGAAAAGATTGATGAAGTCAAGATACAGATCCAAGGCTCCAAGAATAGCTCCCTTGGCACGCCCGTCTTCATCATGCATGGTCGAGCCCTCCCGCAACAACGCCTGGGTATCATATGCGGTGAGCAGAGAGAAAAGGATCACACCCACCACGGAGAGAATGGCATCGAAGGTGCTGTTACCCCAAAAAATATTTGCGACCAAGCAGATGACGAGGCCAAAAAGAATCATGAAAAGTGTACGCCCCAGCACGCTCAAATCGCGCTTGGTGCAGGCGCCGTAGAGAGCCATAATCCCGAAAGTACCCGCTGTGCAGGCAAAAGTGAGTGCAAGCGATTCTTGAGTGTAGGCTTGCAAAACAGGGCCGAATAGCAGCCCCTCGACAACCGAGAAGAGTATGAGTAACGTCCCAAGTGTAGCAACACTCAGCCGCGTGCGCCCAAAACTCATAACAACCACAATTCCGACGGCTGTCAAGATCGTAAAGACGGGATGCTCAATCACAAGTCGATTGAGCATTTCGCTATGGGTACTGTACACGGCGACCGCAGTGGTGATCAGCATTGTAAGGGCCATCCAACCGTAAACCTTGTTTAAATAGGCGCGGGCGAGGAAACTGCTCATGCGCAAGCTTGCCAAATCAGGCTTAATTTTTATAACTTCCTGTTCATTCATGTCTGCATAATACCATGTAAAAGGTAACGATGTCAAGAGGCACATCCGTCCCAACAGGGCAACCGCATCAGGAAATGCGGTTGCTATTGACGATTGACGATGCACGAATTACAATTTATTGATCATGTGCGCGTTGCGCAGTTTTTTTGAATCATGAATGTATGCAGGAAAGTTCTTGAGAGCCATCATCGTGATGACCTCTTCTCGTCATGATTTTTTGGTACAAAAACGAGCCCCGCACCCAACCTCCTCAGACATTTTCTCCGTCACTCGACTCCTTTCAAATGCGGGCGCCCTGGGATTACGAGGTCCGTTTGACAACTCCTTGGAGAACGGGTAGAATGACGCTGCATGGATAAACATACCTCATTCGCAATTTTATGGGGAGGTCTGCTGTTGCTTCAGCCGCATGCTGCTGTGGCAGGCGTCAGTACACAAACGAGCGACGGAGGAAATTCTGCCGGGGTTGTCAAAAGCAAGGCGAGTTGCGACATAGATTGGGCGGTTCTTGATAATGATTGGATTTTGGCCAAGTTCGAAGCAGGAAAAGATGGAGGAATCATCTTCGGTGGACTCACCGAGAAAAAAAGCGGTAAGCAGCTACTGAAGCCTGGTACAGATATTATCAACGTACGGCCCGCCCGAGGTAAACTTGTCACCTCGAAAGATATGAAGATACTGAAGTGGGAGGGGCTGTCTCTCCCCGCAAATCCCTCTGCCGCTCGAGCCTCCGAAAGGGAGGAGGGGTGGGGAATACATGCGGTGCTGGAGTCGAAGGACAGCACGTATCGGGTCGACTGGAAAGCGGTACTGCGAAAGAACTCCCGCTACCTGCGCCAGGAGTTCACCATCTCTGCACTGCGCGATACGCCTTTTACCTCCTTCACCCCGCTCCAATATGCCTTTTCCGACGAAGCGGGACAGCCAACTGTCTCCGGCAATACGACTCACGGAAATTTGGTGCTCAGCGAGCGTCTCTTCGCCGGGCTCGAAACCCCTATGTCCGTGATGAGCGTTGGTGGTCAAAGCACGCTTGACCAGAGGGATCCCACTGTGTGGTCACCGGAGTCTTTTCAGGATGTTTTTGCAAATGATATTCCTCAAGCCGTGAGGTCCGCCCAAAAAGAACTTTGTGCAGAAATGGACGGTCCCACCGTGCGTTATGTGAAGGTGAGTGGCGGCAGGGTGCGTTTTGCTCGGGGTGGGGAATGCCAAGTAGAACCCGTCTATGAGAGTGGTTCTCATAAGCTGAACGTCATCGCCATAAGCCTGGCAGATGCTACCGGCAAAATTGTGAGCTGCGATGCCCACCGCGGCAGCACCGGAGAGCAAAAAATCGATTCTAATTACACCTTGCAAGTTCCCGCGCCCGGAATCTACACCCTGCAATGTTGGGCAGAAAACAAAACAGAATCCATTACCGCTCACGGATCATTGCGCATCTCACTCCCTCTGCGCACGCAGGCTGAGGAAAACCATGACGATCTCCCGAAAGATGGCTTGGTGCGTGGCGAATGGGTGCGCAAAACTGTACTGCCACGCAACCACAGCTGGTTTGTTTCCACGGTGGTTGGGCTGCTGGATTCTGAACAACCACGCCGCTCATTTCTGTCTTACAGTGAGCGCGAACGCGCCGTACCCTACCGCGTGCTCGTGCACTACAATGATTGGTACGAAGTCGGCATACGTGTGCATGACAATAATGACCCACGCCAGCGCACGACAGACGCCATCTGGAAAGGCATTCTGTCCCAATGGAAACGCGAACTCTTCGACAAGAGGAAGACCAGCATCGATGCTTTTGTGATCGACGACGGTTGGGATGAGTTTAACAGTCTGTGGGACTTTCACTCAGGGTTCCCGAATGGCTTTGCCAACATCAACCATGCTGCCGCCAAAATGAACGCAGGTATCGGTACTTGGCTCGGTCCTGTAGGCGGATATGGGCATTCCAAAGGACTTCGCCTCTCTTTCTGGAACAAAAAGCATCCGCACAATCAGATCAGCAATTTCAGACTCTCCAATCAAGAGTATTTCGATGCCTTCGTGCAACGCTGCTTGGAGATGATCAAGGAATATGACATGAGATATTTCAAGTTCGATGGCATCTCAACAAAGTTTCATGCTAACGGCCCGGCAGACCTTGAAGATGCCGAGGGAATCATCAGTGTGGCAACCGAGCTGCGGAAGAAAAAACCGGACATCTTTATCAACACCACCGTGGGTACTTGGGCAAGCCCCTTCTGGTTCCACTTTGTGGATTCCGTCTGGCGACAGGAAAATGACTTCGGTCAGGTGGGCAATGCCGGTGATGAACGTGACCGCTGGATTACTTACCGAGACCGTCTCGTGTACGAAGTCTTTGTGCAGGGAGCCCCGCTCTTCCCCATTAACTGCCTCATGACGCACGGCACCATCATCACCCGCAACGGTCCGCCGAATGTGATGAGCAAAGACCCCGCCAACTGCGTGAAAGAAATGCGTGCTGCCTTTGGTTCCGGCTCCGGCCTCCAGGAGGTGTATGCCGATGCAGAGCTGCTCAATCAACAAAACGGCATGCTGTGGGATGAGCTCGCCTCCTGCATCGCGTGGATCCGTCGCAATGCCGATGTACTGGAGGACGTACACTGGGTGGGCGGCAACCCATGGGATGGCAACGATGGAACCATCTATGGCTGGGCAGCTTGGAATCCCTCCAAATGCACCCTCACGCTGCGCAACTCATCGGCGTCGTCCAAATCCCTGCACACTACGCTGCGACAGCTCTTCGAAATTCCCAAAGGGAATCATGAGAAAATCAGGTTGACCAGCTCCTTTGCCGACCAACGTAATCTCCCCGGCCTTATGGACGAGTTACTGGATGTGGATGCCGAATTGGAAATCACGATGGAACCCTGTGAGGTCATCGTGATGGAAGGCAATGCAGACAAGACGAAAAAGAACAAAAGGGGTCCAAAAATCAAGAAGAAGCGATAAGTGCCCGGGCAAACTCATCTGGGTGAAGTGCAGGGCAACCGCATTTGAAAGAAGTTCATCAACGGAGAAAATGGCCTTGTTGGCTGATATTATCGTTGATACGCATCAAAAAATGACAACAAGCAATCATTATGATGATGGCTCTCAAGAACTCTCCTTCCTACGTTCATGATTCAAAAAAGACTGCGCAACGCGCACATGATCAATAAATCGTAATTCGTGCATCGTCAACCGTAAATAGCAACTGCATTTCCTGATGCGGTTGCCCTGCATGAGTTCAGGTCCAATTCACGATGTCGGGCGTTCTTTGTAATGTGTGGGCTTCGTTTTCTTTTTGCGCGGGTGGAAGAACTCCGGGTGCGCGGCTGCCCATTTTTCATAGAGATCTGGTCTATTGGCACGGGTACGTTCCACAGCGCGTTCCTGTTTCCACTCTTCCATCGCCTTGTGGTTGCCGGAGAGCAACACCTCAGGCACTTTCATCCCGCGGAATTCGATGGGCTTCGTATAGGCAGGAGCCTCCAGCAATCCATCGCAGAAAGATTCCTCCTCCCCACTGCGTTCATCACCCAAGGCACCCGGTGCCAACCTTGAAATGGCATCAATGAGCACAACGGCGGCTATCGCACCATTGGTCAATATGTAATCCCCGATTGATACCTCCAAATCCACCACATTGTCCACCACACGCTGGTCCACCCCTTCGTAGTGCCCGCAGATGATAATGTAGTGCGCACCATTTTGCAGCTCCATGCAAGGGGCTGCCAGCTCACGCACCAGCTGCTGGGTAAGCACACGTCCCTGCGGGGTCATGAGTATCACGCGCGTATTCTCGCGGCGCAACTCTTCCACAGCCTCAAAGATGGGCTCGCATTTCATGAGCATCCCTTGCCCCCCACCACACAAATAATCATCTGTGCGATGGTGTTTATCGTGCGTCCAATCCCGGATATTATGGGAGCGCACGCAGAGCAAGCCATTCCCTGCCGCTCGCCCAATGATGCTTTGCGAAAGCGGGGCGCTCACTATCTCCGGGAACAGGGAGAGCACATCAAATTCAAGCATCGCAAAGCGGGGTTAGCTATTCAGGAGTTGGCATTGTGGCGCAGCATGGCCTCAATGTACGCATCCAAATTGCCGTCCATCACATCCTGGATATTGCCACTCTCTACCCCGGTGCGCAGGTCCTTCACCATCTGGTAGGGTTGAAAAACGTACGAACGTATCTGATTTCCCCACGCAATATCGCCCTTTTCGGAGTACTGTCGATCAGCTTCTGCTCGCTTGCGATCCTCTTCCAGCTGGATGAGGCGCGCTTTGAGCATACGCATGGCCTCCTCGCGGTTGCGTAACTGCGAGCGCTGAGTCTGGCACGCCACGATGATGCCCGTTGGCAAATGGGTGAGACGCACTGCCGTTTCCACCTTGTTGACGTTTTGCCCGCCCTTGCCGCCGGAACGATAAGTATCCATTTTCACATCTGCATCTTTTACCTCAATTTCCACATCGTCGGAGATATCCGGCGTGGCATCCAGCGAGCAGAACGAAGTATGCCGCTTTCCTGCGGCATCGAAAGGACTCATACGCACCAAGCGATGAATTCCTCGCTCATTTTTCAAATAGCCGTATGCATACTCCCCCGTGATTTTCACTGTCACCGATCGCAACCCTGCTTCGTCCCCATCCGTGCTCTCCATAATTTCCGTGGCAAAGTTATGGCGCTCGCAATAGCGCAGATACATGCGCAGCAGCATACTCGCCCAGTCACACGCTTCCGTCCCGCCCGCTCCCGAATGAATCGTAATGTAACAGCCAGATGCGTCGTACGGTTCATTCAGTAGGGTAATCAACTCGAACTCCTCCAGTCTTTTCTGCCACGCATCATACTCTTCAACCGCTTCTGCCGCCACCTCCGGCTCCTCTCGAGCCAGTTCCAGCGCGGCTTCCACATCCTCCAATCCGCTCTCCAGCGCGCGGTACTGCTCCAGCCGCCGCTTAAGCGGATTTACCTCCGCCATAAGAGTGCGGGCGGCCTGTGGGTCATCCCAAAAATCAGGTGCGCTCATGCGCTGCCCCATATAGATTACCTGTTCCTCCAAATGAGCAAGGTCAAAGATAGCTCCCGAGCTCGGAAAGACGACTACGCATAGCAGCCGTGTCGAGCGCCGAGAGATCCACGGGCGATGTTTCCTTGTCCGTCATAGCCCGCGCAGTGTAGCAAACCCGGGACCGTTCTGTCAAGGCAAATTAACTCGCCAAGTCAAGCGTCTTTGAAAACGCAATTGTTTTTTCGATTGAGAAAAGATGATTTGCTATTCATTAACAATATGTCTCCGGGCTCATTGAACCCATTTCCCATGCGTTTTCTAGGGACGAAAGAAGGAAGCCAGCGAGACAGCAAACCATGGACGATTCAGCAAAGCGGTGAAAGCCCTCGAGGGCGCGCTGGGGGATTAGACAAAAGCGCAGCTTTTGCCCGTGGGGTGAAAACTGCCGATGGCTGCAAGGCAGTTTAGCAAAAAACATAGCTTTTGCCCCTGCGGGGCAACCCCGCGCGCCAGCACGCACTCTTCCTAAATCGTCATTCGTAATTCGAAAATCGAAAATTACCAATGGGTTATCCTTCATGATGCGGCAATAACCCCTTGTTGGGATTGCTTTTTCATGGGACAAATATGGCGTTTGCCTTGGATCTGCTCCAGGGCAACCGTATTTGAAAGATGTTCATCAACGGAGAAAATGGCCTTGTTGGCTGATATTATTGTTGATACGCATCAAAAAATGACAACAAGCAGTCATCATGATGATGGCTCTCAAGAACTCTCCTGCCTACGTTCATGATTCGAAAAAACCTGCGCAACGCGCACATGATCAATAAATCGTCATTCGTAAATCGTCAATTGTAAATAGCAACCGCATTTCCTAATGCGGTTGCCCTGGATCTGCTCCCTTCCTTGACATCTGCTATCTATCAGGTAAAATGCTGCACATGGAATCCATAAAAGTTTCTGACAATCGTGATGAGCTTATCCGGCTTGCACTCTGCGAGGACTTTGGCAGCGGGGATGTGACATCGCTCTATTTTGTGCCCGAGCAGCTTCAGGCGCAAGCATTGATGCGCCCGCGAGCTCGTGGCGTGATTTCCGGGGTGGATGTAGCGGCACGAGTTTTTCGCACGGTAGATCCAACTCTCAAGATTGATACACAGCTTCATAATGGTGATGAAGTATCTCCGGATGCCGTCATCATGATGATTCGCGGCTCGGCGCGTTCTATTCTCGGAGCAGAGAGGACTGCTCTTAACTTCATCCAACGCCTCTCCGGCGTGGCAACCATGACTCACCGCTATGTTCAGGCCATTGCTCATACAAAATGCAAGCTGCTCGACACACGGAAGACCACGCCCGGCTACCGACTGCTGGAAAAAGCAGCCGTGCTGCATGGTGGCGGCAATAACCACCGCCTGGGTCTCTACGACCGCGCAATGGTGAAAGATAACCACTTGATGACCAATGGCAATATTGAGCATTTGCAAAACTGCATCCGTAAACTCAAAAGTGAACGCCCCAACGTGGAAGTAGAACTCGAGGCCGACAACCTCGATCAGGTGCAGGCTTTTCTCCAACTGGAAGGTGTGGACTACATTCTGCTGGACAACATGAGCCCGGAACAAATGCGGCACGCAGTGGAACTGCGCGGCGCCCACACTAAACCCTACTTTGAAGCAAGCGGAGGGCTCACTCTGGCAACGGCTCCTGCAGCGGCAGAAAGCGGGGTCGATTTCATGAGTTTTGGATGTCTCACTCACTCTGTGCCTTCGCTGGATATTGGACTGGACTTCACCACACTCTCTCGCTAAATGGAATTAAGTGCACGAGAAGCTCTCATCACGCTCAACCTGATACCCGGCCTGGGCTCCGTGCGCATCCGCTCTCTGCTGGAGCGCTTCGGCTCTGCGGATATGGTGTTGGCCGCTCCGCAGAACATGCTGTCGCAAGTCCAGCGTATTGGCCCTGCACTCGCGGCAGCCATTGCGGACTGGAGGCACTGCACCCAAGTTCATGCGGAGCTGGATTGCGCGGCGCAAGCTGGTGTGCGCATCACCACTTTGCTGGACGATGACTATCCGCGCATTCTGCGCAATATGAACGATCCTCCCGTAGTGCTATATTCCCGTGGCTCCTGGCTGCAGGAGGACTCTTTGCGAGCTGTTTCTATGGTTGGCACCCGCATTTCCTCACCGTATGGAGTCAATTGTGCGCGCAGCATTGCCCGCGATCTGGCGGATGCCGGCTGCTGCATCATCTCCGGCTTGGCGCGCGGCATTGATACGGCCTCGCACTTGGGAGCTCTGGACGCGGGCGGGCGCACCATCGCTGTCCTTGGAGGCGGATTAACTTCCATTTTTCCACCGGAAAATGCAACGCTGGCAAACCGCATTGCAGACGGTCATGGAGCCCTGGTGAGCGAATTTCCCATGAATATGCCTCCCTCACGCAACTCTTTCCCCCAACGCAACCGCATTGTCGCCGCTTGGGGGTGTGCCACCTTGGTGGTGGAGGCCTCGGGACGCAGCGGCGCACTGCATACCGCCGGCCTTGCTGCCGACATGGGAAAGAGCGTTTTCGCCGTGCCAGGGGTCATTACCAACAATTCTTCTCTGGGCTGTCATCGACTTATCCGCGATGGCGCCATCCTTTGCACCAGCGCCGCAGACATTATCGGCGACATGGGCTGGGAACGTGATCATCAACAGCAGCTCCCCCTTTTCTCCGAGCATGCGATGACGGCACAAAACGACCCCGTTCTCTCCGCCATCGCTGCCGGATACACCACACTTGACTCACTCTGCAGTGCACTTGGCGTTTCCGCCGCTGAGCTTACTCCTCAGCTCATGCGCATGCAGATTGCCCGACTGATTACCCCAGTTCCTGGCGGTGCATTTGAACTCTGCGCACCACCCGAATGACTGCTATGAAAAGAAACGCCGCGCGGTCGAACTTGAAACATGTCTCACATTCAAGTACCGCGTGCGCAACAGATTGCAGTCTCGGTGACCCATCTCCTCCTGAAGTTGAATGAGATTGTGGAACCTTTTCAAATGCAGGGAAGCAAAAGTATGCCGCATTACATCCCTCTGCCAGCATTTGATGCCAGCCCGTTGTCGCAGGCGTCTCCACAATCGTGTCCAGTTCCTTGGAGCAATGTATTCATTCGGCGGGCGGCGGTAATCTAAGAGCTCCCGAGCTCCACCCCTCAACGGCACAGCCCGTGGTCCGCCTGTTTTGCTTGCATGCCCCTCAATATAGACTACTTTTTCGCGCTTGTCGATGTCTCGCCAGCGTAAGCGGCGTACCTCCCCAGGTCTCACCCCGCAAAAAAGCAACAGTTGAGTAGCCGGAAGCATGCATACGAGATCCTCCTCTCGACAAGTTCGGATAATTGAGCGTATCTGAGTTCCACTCAGCGGCACGATGCGCTCCTCGTACACAGGCGGGCTCTCCAAAGCCTTTACCGGATTTGTCTGACACCAGCCACGCCTGATCCCGTACGAAAACACGCTATGCAGCACTGCCTTTGCCTTGCGAAATACGTGCGGAGTATAACCAAAATAACTATGCAGCAGCTTATGGCAATGTTCAATCGTCATATTGCGCAACGGTATATCGCAATATTGTCGGTGTCGCAGCATACGGTTCGCGTATGACCTCAGATCCGCCATCGTGCTTGGTCTGCGGTGTTGCCGCGCGCGCAAGCTTTCTGTCACGGCGTGTTCAAAAGATACGCTCCGATCCTGCTCAGCCACGCAACCTATGCCTGTGCGAATGACACGCCGGAATGCACTAATGATGCTTTCCTTGTCAGATTGCGTTACCGAAGCTTCCTCCGTAAACTCCACAAACAAGCGTATAATGTCCATTGGGCTTACGGGCAGCTTACCGACTAATTCATGATGTATAATTTGATCGATCATCCCTCGAACATGCCACAAGCGCTTTCCTTTGGCAAGCTTGGCAAATGATATGCCAAAGACGCCTTTCCGTTAACACATCCCACCGTCTTTATTTCCTTGACAAATGACTGTGTGTGGTATAGTTTTGCCGCGAGCCATATGAAAGAACAGATTGTACGAGTACAAGATGCTGCATTGGGACAAATTGCTGCTGCCAAGTGTATCAAGGATCTGGAAAGTGCCCGCGTCGCTATTCTGGGAAAAAACGGCGCTCTCACCCAAGTGCAACAAGGTATGAGGAACGTGCCCAAGGAGGATAAACCCGCAGTAGGCTCCCTCCTCAATGCAGCGCGCTGCGCCATTTCTGCAGCCCTTGAAACTCGTACGCGTGAGCTCCAGGAACAGGCAGACCGCGCCGCCATTGCCAACGTTGATATCACGCTGCCCGGTGCTTCTCTGCCTCCAGGCGGGCTGCATCCCATCTCTCTCGTGCGCGAGGAAGCCGTGCGCATCCTGCGCCGGATGGGGTTCACCCTCGCGGATGGCCCGGAAATTGAGGATGAATGGCACTGCTTTGACGCCCTGAACACCCCTGCCGACCATCCGGCTCGTAATGAAAAAGATACCTTCTATTTCGACAGCGGGAAACTCCTGCGCACCCAAACCAGCACGGTTCAGGCTCGCGTGATGGAAAAGCAAGCCCCTCCCGTGCGCATCATCTGCCCCGGCTCTGCTTTCCGCCGCGATGCCATTGATGCCACACACCTTTCCGCTTTCAATCAAATTGAGGGTCTGTACGTGGATCGCATGGTGAGCGTGGGCGATCTGAAAGGAACGTTGGAATACTTTTTGAAAGCCCTTTTCGGGGATAACACAGCGGTGCGCTTTCGTCCGCATTTTTTCCCGTTCACGGAACCGAGTTTTGAGATCGATGTGCTGCTGCAAGCTACCGGCCAGGAGCCTCGCTGGATCGAGATCGCCGGCTGCGGCATGGTAAATCCGGCAGTCTTTGAAAATATCGACTGCAAATCCGGCAAAGACTTCTATCAGGGCTGTACGGGCTTTGCTTTCGGCATCGGTTTGGAGCGCCTGGCCATGATCCGCTGGGGCATCCGCGATATCCGCCTGCTCATCGAAAACGATGTTCGCTTTCTCGCCCAATTTCAATAAATCGCCTCCCTCGCTATGAATATTTCAAAAAATTGGCTCGCAGCTTACATCGATCTGGATGGTTTGGATACCAGAGAAATGGCTGATATGCTCACCTTTGCCGGCATTGAGGTAGAGGCTATGCACGAACGCGGAGTCACCACTGACCAAGTTGTCGTTGCTCAGGTGGTCCGAAAGTCGCCCGTCGAGGGCAGCGACCATCTTAACGTGTGCATGGTCGATGCCGGAGAAGGAAGTCTGCGACAAATCGTGTGCGGCGCTCAGAACTACCAAGTGGGCGACAAAGTCCCCTGCGCATTGCCGGGAGCCGTGCTGCCCGGAGGTTGGCAAATCAAGGAAGGCAAAATGATGGGACACGCCAGCTGCGGTATGTTGTGCTCGGCCTCAGAGCTTGGTCTGCCTGACAAGGAGCATGGACTGTGGATTCTGCCGCAGGACTATAAAGTGGGCACTCCTGTACGCCAATTCACAGGAATCGATACCCTCTTTGAACTCGAAATTACTCCGAATCGACCGGATCTGCTCAGCCACTGGGGTATGGCGCGCGAGCTGGCCGGTATCACCGGGCGTACTCTTAAAGCCGACCCCGGTGAAAACCTGTTGTCAACCGAACCGGCTGGCGAGCGCATTCTGCTGTCCGCGCCCGAAATATGCCCGCTTTACACGGCTACGCGCATCAGCGGCGTAAAGATCGGCCCCTCCCCGGAGTGGCTTGCTGAACGCCTTCTTGCCATCGGCCTGCATCCCATCAACAATGTGGTGGATATCACCAATTACTGTCTCTTTGAGCTCGGACATCCTCTGCATGCCTTTGATGCATCTCAAGTTCAGGGTGCGCTCAACATTCGCCTCGCTCATCAGGGGGAATCCTTCACCAGCCTCATGGACGATGACTTTGCACTTCAGGAAAACGACCTGGTCATCTCTGACTCATCTGGCCGCGCACTTGCCCTTGCGGGAGTGATGGGAGGCAAAAACTCCGGTGTCACGGAAAATACGTCAGATATCATTTTAGAATCCGCGTGGTTCCTGCCCGGCAGTGTGCGCCGCACCGGCCGACGACTTGGCCTCAGTTCTGACTCATCATACCGCTTTGAACGCGGCGCAGCGCCTTGGAATACTCTGCGTGCAGCAGCCCGCGCCGTGCAACTCATTCTCGAATGCGCCGGCGGCAAAGCTGAACCCACACTCGTGGCTGGTCAAGCTCCTGCGCTTGTGCCTGACCAGCAAGCCCAGCAAGCTACTGTGCTTCAGCAGGGCACAAGCGCTAAGGTGTACTGCGCTCTGCCCCAAGTGCAGCTCGATTGGAATGAACTGGACGTGATGACCAACGCCACAATTTCCCATATGGAAGCCGCGCGAATTTTACGCAATCTGGGGCTGAAAGAGGCAAAACCAAGCTGCTGGGACTGCCCGCCCTGGCGCCTCGATTTAAAACGCAGTTGCGACTTGCTGGAGGAGGTGGTGCGTGTGTACGGTATCGCCAACATCCCCCCAACCCGTACGGCAATCTACGTACCTGAAAGCTCCCATGATCGACTCCACGACTTCCGGTGCAACCTTTCCCGGCACTTGGCCGGCGCCGGTTTTTGGGAGGTGCAAACCTTCAAGCTCATTGCCGAGCAGAGCGCTGATCCCACGATAGCAAGTGTCCAATATGCGTTGCCAATCAAGCCTCTTCAGTCGGGAGACATTATACGTGTAGCTCTTCCTCTCTCGGAGGAGCATACTGTATTGCGCCCCTCGTTAGCGCCGGGGCTGTTGGCAGTGGCGGCGCGCAACCTCAATCAGGGACTGGATGTGTTGCGTTTCTTTGAGTCCGGCAGAGTATTCCGTAACACGGGCGGTGGAAAAGGAAAGGATATTGAGAGTGAAGTCCTGGGCATCCTGATGGCGGGCAAGCTTGCCCCCGCAAGCTGGGATCATCTTAAACCTCAATCCGCAGGTGCGCAACATCTCACAGCCATATTAGAAACGCTGTTGCCTAAATCGCGTATCACCGTGCTGCCAGCCAAGGTTGCACGAGACGCTGCCGCAATCAGCGCCGATATTTCTGTAAACGGACAAACATGCGGCTTCATGGCGCGTGTGGCGCTCAGTGTCTGTCGCGCACTCGACTTGCCCACGGATTGCTACTACGTCGAACTTGATTTGCGCAAACTGCAGCAACTCTCCACTGCCTCATTCAAAGTGAAGGATCTTCCTCTCTATCCTGCATCCGGGCGCGACGCTACGCTGGAAGTACCGGTCAACATGCAGCATGCCGATATCATGAAAGCGGTCGAATCGGTCAAACAAAAGTTGTTGGAGAGCTGTCGGCTCAAGGAAATCTTCTGCGATCCATCCGGAGGGAAACTTGCCGAAGGCCGCAAGGCCATGACGTACAGTTTCCTTTATCGCAACTCTTCAGCCACCCTTACGGCAGCTGAAGTAGATGCTGCTCACGGAGAATTGCTCAAAGCTCTGGCAGCCAAGCTACCCGATATCTGCTACCGCTGACGTTGGCATGGCTCCCACACGTGTCCCAATAAAATGTTCTCCGGGCTCATTGAATCCATTGCCCATGCGTTTTTAGGGACGAAAAAGGCAAGCCGACAAGGCGGCAAACCATGGACGATTCAGCAGAGCTTTTGCCCCGCAGGGGTGAAACCCGCCGACGACGGCTGTAAGGCGGCTTTCGCACCCAGCGCGCCAGCGCGCAAATTTCCCAAATCGTCATTCGAAAATCGGAAATTACCAATGGATCAGGATTCCCAATGTCTTTTGCTCGTGTTGGGTGGCTCACGTTTTTTATTCGTGTTACGTTCACGGCTGCGTTCATAGTTTTCTTCCGCCACTTCTTCCAAACGCATCGCTCTTTTTTCATTTCCTGCAAGGCGCCAGCATTCTGCTATTGAGCGCATAATGCCCGCCTCTTTCTTGATGGCAAAGAAATCCTCACTGCTAAAGGCATTTTTGCTGTACACGCTATCGGCGTCTTTGGCGCACACACGCCAAAGAGCACGCACCTCCTGCTCGCGGCGTTTCTCATCCAGCTCTTCCTTGTTACGTATTTTGTCAGCGCATTCATCCAACACGCGCATATATAGTTCCAGCACCTCGCCAAAAACATTCGGTTTTGAAGCGTATCCCTTAAGGTACGGCTTAAAAAAGCCAGATAGTCCACGGTAATCCCCCTGGTTCACATATATTTCTGCCTGCCGTTGCAAACTCTCCACAACCAAATCAATACGCCCGATCTGGACAAGCTCATCCAGTTTGCGCGAACTTTGCTTAAGTGCATTCATTCTTACATTATCACGCTTTCCTTCCATGACATGGTCATTTTGCACCGCCTGCATCAAATCAAGAAGCTCCTTGTTTTTTTTACTTTGGTGAGTCAATTCCATATACAACCGACGCCAGGCCGACATGTTGACAGCTTCCTCACCGCAGAGTTCCATGACTGCTACCAGATTACGCCACGACACGGTGAGCTGGGGAAACGCTATTGTTACATAACGCGCAGCCCCCATCGCCTGGTTTTTGCATTGAATACGACATAAATAATCCGAAAGCACCATGCAGTTCAAAGCCGGCTCCAAGCGCTCCTGCGTGAGCTTCTTATCCCGATCCAGCAGCGCCGACTCATGCAATATAAGTCCCGAGCATGGATCTTGATATCGCCCAGTTTTATAGCCGTACGACCCGGATGTTGTCCAACCGTTTTTTTCAGAGGTATAAAGAGCGACCCACTCGTGAGGACCACGATCGCCATCACCTGTGATGATGACGGCCGGTAATCCGCGTGTTTTTGCAGAAGTTGCGCAGAAATATGCCTGATCTCGGCACACTCCTCCTTCCTCCAGAATCTCAGCAAGGGTGTACTTGACATAGGGGTCCACATTTTGAGTGGCACGTTCCATGAGATACTGCACACGTGAATAGGTGGCCCCCCAATTTTGTCGTTGATAATCCAAATGCGTCTTCACCCATTGAAATTCCGACAAAGGCAGGCGCACATCCACCACGTGCAGCAATTCGGTCACGGAAAGTTTTTGAATATTGGTCAGCAGAGCATTGGCGACATCTTGCTTACGGAAAAAATCATAGAGTTCCGGAATGTCCAGAAGTTTCTCGTCCGGTACACGCAGCATGCCGCGAGAATGTGCCACCTCTTCGCGTACAAGAGCACAAGCAATTGCCAAGTTCATATATCGTGTACGGTCACGCTCCGGAGCACGTTTCCACAGGGTGTAAAATACCTTCAGCGTACGCGCAAATGATTCCGGTATGCCGGAGTGATACACAAATGCCTGCAGCAACCTGTGCAATGGACGAGAGCGATCCAACAGCAACCAACGCATGAATTGATCCGGCGAATTTTTGGAAGCTTCGCCCTTCTTCTCACGGGCCATGAAGTTATCCAATCGCTCTGCTCCCACCAGTTCCGTGAGCAAGCACAATTCTACCGCATCCATGAGAATGCGCGAGTTTTTATAGGCTGAATAATTGAGACGCTCACCAACAATAAGCTCCGGAGCGATCTGACGTATGCGTTCTTCCAGCATCGGAACCAGCTCTTTTGTTTCGCCCCGTTCAATCATGTGCGTTATCCACGATGACCAGAGAGCTCGTTGCGCCGGTGTACCAGAACCTCCACCGTACATCACCAGATCGCCCGTGTACGCAGCAGTGGGGGTCTCCGTCGGAGAGATCGTTCCCTCGGGCATCTGAACCGTCTTATCATCAGATTCGGGCGTTGAATGATCCCCCGCCCCCGTTTGGTCGGTTGTCTGCGCGGGAGGCTCCTCCTTCCTCGAAGATGCGGTTGTACTGCCCGGAGTAGAATCGCCCTCTGCATCATCAGCCGATGAGGTCCCCACGGACGCCGGATTTTTCGTCGGAAGCGGGGGTTGTTCTCCCCCGGCGGGCACAGGCGAGGGTTGTTCCCCTCCGTCCGGCTGCAGCTCAGCTCCGTGCGGAGTGTCATCTTCCGTCTGCTGCGTCTCCGGATGGGTTGTTTCCCCGTCTCCGGAGACTTCTTCAACGCTCTTCCGTTCATCTTGACGCTTTCGAGATTTCCCCGTCGGCAATTTTTTCTCTTTACGATCCATCGTCGGCACAGACTGTGTCTCTTGTTCGCCGACGCCGTGCAACATGACGTTAGTTACACCAATACCCACACCCAAAACAACGAGGATTCCTCCAATAATCACGCCTCTCACCAACCGCCTGTTATCCTGCCCCGTCACTCCCCTTTCCCGATGCTTCTTCATGGTGGGATTATAGTGGCTTTTCGTATCGTTGAAAAGGAAAAAGTTCTTGGCTCCTGCCGCTCCTCACACGTGTCCCAATAAAATATTCTCCGGTCTTATTGACCCCATTTCCCATGCGTTTTCTGTGGACAAAAGGAGTAAGCCCGCGAGACAGCAAACCATGGACGATTCAGCAAGGCCGTGAAAGCCTCCGAGGGCGCGCAGGAGGATTGGACAAAAGCGCAGCTTTTGCCCCGCAGTGGTGAAAACTGCCGACGGCTGCAAGGCAGTTTAGCCAAAAGCATAGCTTTTGCCTCGCAGAGGCGAAAACGCGTGGGGCGAGTTTGAGGCAAGAGTCGTGAGGCAACTCCGAAGCAAGCGCCGATGGGGCGGCGCTGAGTCAACCCGGCATGACATCACTCCGGATGCTTTCCCTTGATCATCGCATCTCGACTTCGAAAGTTCCGCTTCGCTTTCTAACCAGTTCTGCGCGCAGTTCCACCCTTCCCCGTCGCTCTCGCCCCGCATTTCCCGAGCCTCCGGCTCGCTAACTTTCCAAATCGTAATTCGTAAATCGTAATTCGTAAATAATCAATTTTTTACGCCGCATGATTCACCCGAGATTCACCTCTTCTCTTCGCGCAAAAAAGGGGCAAATGCAGTTCCGACTCGCCCCAGCAGCACGGAATGCTACAACCGTGATTTCCGCATGGAAGCCGGAAGAATCCGAAGTTGGTCACGGTATTTGGCGATTGTGCGGCGAGCCACATTGAACCCTCTTTCCGCCAAAAGCTTTTGAAGCGCTGCATCACTGAGCGGTGCCGCCGGATTTTCAGCATCGATGAGAGCGCGAAGTTGGGCTTTTACTCCTGCGCCAGATACGCCTTGAGTTCCATCACTGCTGAGAAGAGCTGCCGTAAAGAACGAACGTAACTCATACACGCCATGCTCACAGCGCAGGTATTTACCATTCACGGCGCGAGAGACAGTGGAAATGTGCATCCGCGTATCGGCGGCGATTTCTTCCATGCGCAGGGGACGCAGAAAAGAGGGCCCGCGGAAAAAGAAATCTTTTTGCCGCAACACAATTGCACGTGAGACGGTCAGTATGGTTTCCTGCCGTTTTTCGATGGCTCGAATGAGTTCCCGCCCCTCCCGAAAACATTGGGAGAGGTAGCGACGCAGTTCTGCTTTATCGCCCTGCTCGGCAAGCATCTCTCGATACTGCGCAGAAAGCGCCAATCGGGGTACCATCTCGCCCGTCAAAGCAACGGATAGCTCACTGCCCTGGCGCTCGACGAGCACGTCAGGACTGCCAATTGGTTGCTCCACGGTAGAAAAATAACTTCCGGGATCAGGATTGAGGCGAGAAATGCGGTGTACAGCAATACTCAAGGCGTTTTCACTCACGCCGAGAGAGCGTGCAGCCTGAGGAAAGCGATGGTGCGTCAAATCATCCCAGCAGTCATGCACCAGGCGGTAAGCAAGGCTCTGCTGTTCCCCTTCTCGCTGAAGCTGCAGCAGTAAACTCTCTCGCAAATCAACAGCCCCTACCCCGGCTGGTTCCAGATCCTGCACCACACGCAAAGCCTGATTGAGTCGAACCTCCGGTATTCTCAAACTGTCAGGTGACTCTGCAAAAAAGCCATGCGCATCCAGACGCGCAATAAGTGCAAGCGCATCCCTCTCCAAAACGCGTGAGAGTGCACTCTGCATCACCTGCTCCTCCAAGTGTTCACGGAGCGTCTTGTGCTGCGGCAGTGTCTCCATTATGTAATCATGACGTCGTGTCGCTTCAAAATCTGGCTCTGAGCCAGATTCCTCCTGTATTGGCGGCGGTTCTTCCTCCAGCGCAGGGTTGGAATTGAGGGCTTGAGTAGCCATCTGTGCAAGTTCTGTCTGGGTAGCCTGCAAGGTACGCAGGAAAAGCTTCATTGAAGTCCCCATCACCATGCTCTGGTGTATTCCCTGCTCAAGCTGTGGGGAGTGAGGGCTCATGATTCCAAGGAGTCAGTGGTGGAGAGCAAGAGCTGAAGCTGCTGCAGTTCCTTGAGGGCAGCTCTCATTTTTTCCGGATCATCTGAAAGCTCACGTATGCGGCCACGTAATGTATCTATACGCTCCCTCAACGCGAAAACGACAGCCCTGGCACACGCAAAATTGACATGTTCATCCAGATGATCCTCCGGATAATTTTCCATCGGTACGGAACGCAGGGCAAGAGCCTGTTCCGGTGAGAGTTCTTCAGCAAACTCGCTCAGCGCTTTCTCATCCCCAGGAAGTGGCAAGCTCTCCAACACCCGCTGTAAAAGTATGCCACCGGGCAATGTGCGAATCGGTTCCTGGAGATCCTCTACTCTCTCTACCAAAATATCTTGAGCCAGCTTGCTGCTGATGGCCATGGAAATCAATCCTGCTATGGCATTATGCACCTGTAGCGGCATCAGTTCCGTCTGCTCGTCAAGCCGGTCTGCCGGAGTACCTTCGCTGCCGCTCCGAGCAGTCTCACGGCGCGCTGCCTTCTTCTGCTGAATAAGCGTCTTATCCACAGTCGCCCGAAAAGAATCCAGCCCGATGTTGAGCCGCGTTGCAAGATCAACAATAGCTGCATCACGACGAATCAAATCAGGCATCTGTGCCGTAAGTTCCGCCATGCGCGGCACCAAAGCCGCCCGCGCCGCAGCATCCTGCCCACAATTTTCGAGCTCATGCGATACCCGGCAAATCAGATAGGGACGGGCATTGGCAATAGCTTGCTGCAAAGCCTCCGCACCCTGCGAGCGAATGAGTGAGTCCGGGTCCTCCCCGGGAGGCAAGGCAGCCTGGTACACATCCAGCCCGGCCTGAGCGAGCTTGCGGTATGTTTTCTCGCTCGCGGCGATGCCCGCCCGGTCACCGTCATAACAAAGGGTAGCTCTCTTGGCATATTTGGCCAATATGCGCGCGTGATCGTCGGTGAACGCCGTACCAAGTCCGGCCACGGCGTTGCGCACATTCGCTTTCTCATGACAGGCGATGACATCCAGCTGTCCTTCACAAATAACCACCTGCATACCAGCCTTTCCGATGGGAGCCGTAGCTTTATTCAGTCCAAAAAGCAGCTCACCCTTATGGAAAGCTACAGTCTCGGCGGTGTTGACATACTTGCGGGGATCCTGATCGCCACGCATCACACGGCCGGAAAATCCAAGCACTTCACCACGCACATTGTATATGGGGAACATGAGGCGATCACGAAACACGGGATAATCGCCACGATCATTCCTACTCACCAAATTGGCTGCAAGCAATGTCCGATCATCGAACCCGTGAGATTTTGCCAATTGGCGCAGCGCTCCAAAATCCGGCGGCGCCCACCCAAGCTGCCAGGATTTAGCCTCTTCAATGTTGACGCCGCGCTGTGCCAGGTAATCACGAGCATGTTGGGCTTCCTTGCTACGGCAAAGCTGGTGGTGAAAATAACGCGCCGCCAACTCATTGAGTTGAATAATCAAAGTACGCAGTCGCCGCTGCCGAGCTATCTCCGGGTTCTCTTCCTCCTCAATAACCGGGATCCCGCCAATATCCGCCAAGCGCCGCAGCGCCGTCGGGTAATCCAAATTCTCGAACATCATGACAAACTTCACCGCATCCCCGCCAACTCCACAACCAAAGCAGTGAAAACTCTGCCGAGCCGGGTTCACATGAAATGAAGGGGTTTTCTCGTTGTGAAACGGACAGCATGCCTTCCATGAATAGCCTGCCCGCCTCAACGGCACATAACGCCCCACAACCTCGACGATATCGGCCGAGCTTTTGATGCGCGCTTCGCATTCCTCTGTGATGCGGGACATGTCAGTTCAACGGACAAGCAATTGCATGTGTTCTTCAAAACCGGGGTATGAGGTGTCGATGTTTGAGCAACGCAACAAGCGGGTCTGTCCGCTGGCTCTCAATCCGGCAACAAGAAAACTCATGGCGACTCTGTGGTCTGTATAACTGTCAAGTGTGGCACCAACCAACGGTGCTCCCCCCGTAATCTGCATACCATCTTCATACTCCCGTGCCACGGCTCCCATGGCTTGTAGATTGTGGACGACGCTACTGATACGATCACTCTCCTTAACGCGTAATTCCGACGCTTGACGAATTGTCGTATCCCCTTGGGCACAAGCAGCTGCCACACACAAAATCGGCACTTCATCAATGAGATTCGGTACCTCATCCGGCAGTACATCCGTGCCGTGCAAATCCGTCGCGTAGCGCACCGTTATATCTCCCACTGGTTCTCCTTCCCCTCGCTCGTTGGTGATCTCAATCCGCGCACCCATGCGACGCAGAACGCCCAACAACGCCGTGCGCGTAGGATTCAACCCCACTCCGCGCAGCGTCACTTCGCTACCGGGAACAATGCTGGCGGCCACCATCCAAAACGCCGCAGATGAAAAATCTGACGGCACGTCAATGTCTCTCGCGCGCAAGTGAACCTGCCCTCGGACGGCAACGCTCAGATGATCCGGAGACTCTGTACAAGGCGCCCCGAAGTAGCGCAGCAACCGTTCGGTGTGGTCGCGAGTAACGGCAGGTTGCAGCACACGCGTCTCGCCTCTGGTGAACAACCCGGCCAGCAAGATAGCGCTTTTCACCTGCGCGCTGGCCATGGGCAAAGCGTAGCTAATGGGTTGCAACTGACCTCCGGTTATCTCCAATGGGGCGCAACCTTCTTTCTCGCCGTGCGGCGTGATATGTGCGCCCATCTGCTCCAACGGCGTCATGATGCGACGCATGGGGCGCCGACTCAATGATTCATCCCCAACCAGCCGACTGCTGAAAGGAAGCGCGCTGAGTACTCCGGCTAGCAAACGCATCCCCGTGCCCGAGTTTCCGCAATCAATATCCCTCTCAGGAGCCCGCGGATGCATGGCTACCCCCGTCATGGAGAAACTCTCTGCGTTGACGGCAGGGCTGACGACAGCGCCGAGCTGCTGCATGGCGTGCAGCGTATTCAAACAATCTGCGCTGCACAGGTAGTTGCGCACGCGCATGCTTCCGGTCGCCAACCCGCCCAGTATTGCCACGCGATGAGAGATACTCTTGTCACCCGGAACAACCAGCTCTCCACGCAGGGGATGCGACGCATAACACGAGCTAATCGTCTCTTTTGCCATATATCTGAAGGTGTTCGTTGCCGAAAGCCTCACGAATCGCCGCCTCATAATACGCATGCACGGCCAATTCTCTCTGCGCACTGCGAATCGCCGTCTTCAACGACTCTCTGCACTCCCCTGCTCCAGGCACTCGCGCAGGCGTTATCTCCCCGGGCAAGAGAATATGCCAACCCCAGCGACTTTGCACCAGCGTCGGCTTGCCTGCCGGCAATGCCTGCTCCCCGAAGAGAGGAAGCTCCGGCAGCATGCGCTCTGGCGTATCGTATATCTCCCCCAAATCTCCGCCGTTTGCCGCAGTGGCGTCGTCCTCGCTATTGCTGCGGGCAAGCTGGGCGAAATCCCCCCCGTTTTGCACTTGTGTCAGTAGGTCCCGTGCTTTGGTTTCCACGGCTTGCGGATTCTTCTCCAACGTGGCCAGAAAAATTTGCTTCACCTGCCGGTGGGCGGGAATGCTCAACTGCTCGGACAGCAGCTCGTAATGTCTGTCCGCATCCGCATCGCTCACCGCGCAATGCTGCTCCGCCGCGCGTTCCAGCAACGCCGCAGACTTCATAGCCATTGTCAACCGCTGTTCGAAGCTCTGCCGCGTGTACCCCTGACTCGCCAACCATGTATCAAACTCCTGGGCGCTCACCGCCCGACTTTCCAACCGTGAAAGCTCGGCACGAGCCTCCTCTGTGTAATCCGGCAAATTTTTGTCATTGTAGCGCGTGCGGATACCCAACAGGGTGCGTCGCACCAACTCCATGAGCATGGCAGCGTGCTCCTCCTCAGGAGTTTCAGTGCGTCCTCGCAGCCAATTTTGCTCCTGCTCAAGGCGTTCCAACGCATCGCACGACACAAGCTCGCCGTAAACTTTTGCCACTGTGTCCTCAGGAACAACATTTGCCCGCTGACTGTGCAGTGCCCCCCACACCGGCCCGTGCCACACCAGCAAATCCACAGCCAAATACGCAAGCACAGCACTAAAAAACGCCAGCTTGAGCGAAAAAATCTTGAATGGGGTTACCTTCACGGGATCGTGAGGGCATTGTACCCTTTCCGGGCTCAAAAAGCAATCCCATTTGAAAAAGGCGTTCCTGAACGGGCAAGTTTCAGCAATTTGTCTTGCAATTCGCACGCGAATATGGCATATATCTGCAAGTTTATACCCACGCTATGCCGAAAGACACATCCATCCGCAAAATTCTTGTCATTGGATCAGGGCCTATCATCATTGGGCAGGGGTGCGAGTTTGATTATTCGGGTACGCAAGCATGCAAGGCCTTGAAGGAGGAAGGATATGAGGTGGTCTTGGTCAATTCGAATCCGGCGACGATCATGACGGACCCCGAGACAGCACCGCGCACGTATGTGGAACCGATTACGCCGGAGTATGTGGAAAAAATCATTGCTCGCGAGAAACCGGATGCTTTGCTGCCGACCCTGGGGGGCCAGACGGCCCTCAACTGCGCCATGGAGCTGTATCGCCAGGGAGTGCTGGAGAAGCATGGCGTACGCATGATCGGTGCGAGTGCGGATGCCATCGACAAGGGTGAGGATCGCCAGCGATTCAAAGAGGCGATGATTAAAATCGGGCTGGATGTGCCGGCCAGCGGTACGGCGCACAACATGACAGAGGCTTGGAATGTCGCCAAAAACGTGATTGGCAGTTACCCCATGATCATCCGCCCCGCCTTCACTCTGGGCGGGACTGGCGGCGGCATCGCGTATAACAAAGCTGAGTTTGAAGAGATCGTGGCGCGTGGGTTGGATCTTTCTCCCGTCACGGAGGTGCTCATTGAGGAGTCGTTGCTCGGGTGGAAGGAGTACGAGATGGAGGTGATGCGTGACCGCAAAGACAACTGCGTGGTTGTGTGTTCCATTGAAAACATGGATCCCATGGGCGTGCATACCGGGGATTCCATCACCGTGGCGCCCATACAGACCCTAACCGACCGTGAATACCAGATCATGCGCGATGCCTCATTTGCCGTGATCCGTGAAATCGGTGTGGAGACCGGCGGCAGTAACATCCAATTCGCCATGGATCCCAAGACGGGACGCATGATCATCATTGAGATGAACCCGCGTGTGAGCCGCTCCTCTGCTTTGGCCTCCAAAGCCACAGGGTTCCCCATCGCCAAACTCGCTGCCAAGCTCGCCGTGGGGTACACGCTGGACGAACTCAAAAACGACATCACTCGCGAAACGCCCGCCTCCTTTGAACCCTCCATTGATTACGTGGTCACCAAAGTTCCACGCTTTACCTTTGAAAAATTCAAGAAGGCGGATGAACGACTCACAACGTCCATGAAAAGCGTAGGCGAAGTCATGAGCATCGGTCGCACTTTCAAAGAGTCCCTGCAAAAGGCTCTGCGTTCTCTGGAAACCGGGCGTTGGGGATTTGGGTTTGATACGAAATGCCCGCAAAATCCGACCCACGATGAAATCGCCGCAAAACTTGCCATACCTCACGCCGAGCGAATCTTCTGGCTTCAAACCGCCTTTACCCATGGCTTTTCTATTGATGAAGTCCATGATCTGACCCAAATTGATCCGTGGTTCCTCGACCAGCTGCACCAACTCGCGGAAGCCGGTATGAAGCTCAAGCAACTCGACTTGCGAGAGGCTAAAAAGATGGGCTTTTCTGACCGCCAAATTGCGCTCGCCCGTGGTTGCACGGAGGACGATATACGGGCTGAACGAAAAGCTAAGGGGATTATCCCGACTTACCGTTTGGTGGATACCTGTGCCGCCGAGTTTGAGGCTTACACGCCGTACTACTACTCCACGTACGGAGATGAAAATGAAGCGCGCCCGAACGACAAGAGGAAAATCGTCATCTTGGGTGGCGGCCCCAATCGAATCGGTCAAGGTATTGAGTTTGATTACTGCTGCGTTCATGCTTCTTTTGCTCTGAAGGAACTCGGTTACGAAACCATCATGGTGAACTCCAACCCCGAGACGGTTTCCACCGACTATGATACGTCTGATAAACTTTACTTTGAGCCGCTGACCCTGGAGGACGTGCTCAACATCTGCGACCAGGAGAATCCGGACGGTGTGATCGTACAATTTGGCGGACAGACTCCGCTGAATCTCGCCGCAGCCCTGCAGGAGCGCGGTGTGCCCATCATCGGCACCAGCCCGCGCAGCATCGAGCTGGCGGAGGACCGTAAATACTTCTCTGCCCTTCTGGATGAAATTGGTCTGAAACAGGCAGAGGCCGGCACCGCCACGAATGAAGAAGAAGCTGTGCAGGTGGCGCACCGCATTGGCTTTCCCGTTCTGGTACGTCCCTCCTTTGTGCTGGGTGGGCGAGCCATGATGATTGTGTACGATGAGAACGAGCTGCGCACCTACATGCGCGAGGCGGTGGATGCCTCACCGGAACGCCCGGTGCTGGTGGATCGCTTCTTGCAACACGCCATGGAGATTGACGTGGATGTGATAGCCGATGGCACAACGAGCGTTGTGGGAGCTATCATGCAACACGTAGAACCTGCCGGCATCCACTCCGGCGACTCGGCCTGCATGATTCCGCCCAACAAGGTTTCCCCCGCCATGCACAAGGAAATGATGCGCGCCGCTAAGGAATTGGCCGCACGGCTCAATGTGAAGGGCCTCATGAACTGCCAATTTGCCATCAAGGATGAGCAGCTCTACGTCATTGAAGTGAACCCGCGAGCCTCGCGCACCATCCCCTTTGTCTCCAAATCGATCGGCGTGCCGTTGGCTAAACTCGCAGCCAAAGTGATGAGCGGCATGACGCTTGCAGAACTGAACTTCACCAAAGAGGTGGTGCCTTCGTACTACACAGTCAAGGAAGCCGTATTCCCGTGGAACCGCTTCCCGGGCATTGACGTCGTTCTCGGACCGGAGATGCACTCCACGGGCGAGGTCATGGGCATTGACCGCGACCCGGAGATTGCTTACATGAAGAGCCAGATTTCAGCTTTCAATCCGCTGCCAAGCTCGGGTCTCGTGTTCATTTCCGTCAATGACCGTGATAAAGAAGCCGTTATCCCCATTGCGCAAGATATCGCCAAGGCAGGCTTTTCCATCTGTGCTACCAAGGGGACGATGGACCACCTGCTCAAGCACGGCATTGCCTGCTCACGAGCCTATAAAGTGCTGGAGGGACACCGTCCCAACATCGTCGATCGCATCAAGAACGGCGACATCGTTTTCGTCGTTAACACCCCGGGCTCGCATGACGCGCGCGAGGACGAAGTGGCGATCCGCGCCGCGGCCGTGAACAACAACATCTCCTACTGCACGGATCTCTCCTCCGCCAAAGCCTGCGCCGCAGCAATTTTGCACAACATGCACAAAGTCACCAGCGTGTGTACTCTGCAGGAGTTTCACGCATGCAATTCCTAAACTGCTTCACTCATGGAAGAAAGCACGACTACCAACTGGGCGAGTGAGTTGCTGACGCTCTGGCACAAGTTGCTGGATGGCGGTTGGGTGTCTTTTGCAGTGTACCTGCTCATTGCATTTGTCATCACGCGCATTGTGAAGCATGTGTTTTTGCGCTACATGCGCACACATAAGCACACACACCCGGCTGTGCGTTTTTTGGCGAAGCTCATCAACTCCATCATTTGGGTTCTGGCATTGGTGCAGGCTCTACGGGCAGTCGGCGTGGATCTCGTGAGCATTCTTGGCGCGGCGGGCGTTGCTGGTATTGCGATTGGCTTTGCCTCCCAAACAGCCCTCAGCAACCTTATCAGCGGCTTTTTCCTCATCTCGGAAAGCAGTTTCAAAATCGGCGATTACGTCCGGGTGGATACCTTGGAAGGCACGGTGGAAAGCATCAACCTTCTCTCCATCTACCTGCGCCAGCCGGATCACTCGCTCATCCGTATTCCATGCGAAACGCTCATCAAAAATCCGGTGGTCAACATGACAAATGACAAAATTCGCCGTTGTGATTTGGATGTGGGCGTGGATTATTCCTCAGATTTGGCGCATGTGCGACAAGTGATCGAGCGTGTGGTTACGGAACAACCGGGATTATTCGTGGACGACAAGCACAGCACCACCATCCAGTTCTCCTGTTTTGGCGATTCCTCGCTCAACCTGCATATCGGCGCCTGGTGCCAAACCCAGGAATACCACGCTGTGCGCTACGCTTTCGCTACCGCTCTTTTGCATGCTTTTGTCGAGGAAAACATCTCCATCCCCTTCCCCATCCGTGATGTTCGCCTCCCCAAGGGACGCTGAATCACCCACGGTCAACTTGCTCCGTGTCAGAACGAAGGGGGATGTGCCTCAAACGCGGATTCACATGAGAGCACGAAGTGCATTCGCTGCCGCGCAACCGATGGATTCCGGGTCAGTTACGGGGCCCCGCTGGATGTGGCGCAGGGCAACGCCATCCGGGCAGAAATACAGCACGCGCAGTTCGAGCACCGGACCCTGAATTTTCGCATAGCCTCCGACTGGTACGGAGCAGTCTGCGTGCAACGCGGCCAAGAAAGCGCGCTCGGCACGGACGGTCAACTCGCTCGATTCGTGATTGATGCTGCGTACGAGTTCATACGTTGCTGCATCACTGCGCCGAACCTCCACCGCGATGGCCCCTTGGCAAAGGGCAGGCATAAAACTGTCGCAGTCCAAATCTACCAACGTTACGGTGTTCGGCACAATGCTCTGCGACTCACCTAAGCGGTTCAATCCTGCGCGGGCAAGAATGATGGCATCCATCTGCTCGCTCTCTGCAAGTTTGCGCAGGCGGGTCGTCACATTCCCACGTAGCTGCACCGCGTGTGCACGCCCACTCCAGTACGCCTGCACCAACGCTCTCCGTCGCACGCTGGAGGTACCGATGACCGGGGCGTTCATGTTCGCCCCGCGGCGGATGACAAGTGTATCGTTGATGACCTCACGCGGGAGCACAGCGGCAATCTGCATACGCTCGTCTATCACGCCGGGCATATCCTTGCAGCTGTGTACTGCGCAATCGATTTCTCCGCGTGCCAATGCCTCCTCAATTGCAGCGACGAATACCCCCTTATCCGCCGTGCCCGTAGCTTTGTTGACCTCACAGAGAGGAATATCTGTTCGATCATCGCCTGCGGTGTGGATGGGAACAATCTGCGTCTGCATATCTGGATGTGACGCGCGTAAGGCCTGCTCCACCATCCGAGTTTGCCGAACAGCCAACTCACTGCTGCGTGTGCCAATGCGAAAGAACTTACCCTGCATAGTGGCATTGTAGCGCATGTGGCGTGTGCTGTCAAACGTGTTGCCCGGCGCAACGGCCCAACCGCATGAGAAGATGCGATTGCTGTTTAAGATTGATGATTTATTGATAATGTGAATATTATGATGTTTTTTTGCATCATAAACGCATGCAGAAGGGTGCTTGAGCGCCATCATCATGATAACCATTTGTTGCCATGATTTTTGATGCGTATCCACGGTGATATCAGTCAACAAGAGCATTTCCTCTGCTGATGAACTTTCTTCCAAATACGTTTGCCCGGACCTCCTCCCTGAAAGCACCCCAAAAAACAGTGGTTATCTCTTTTCAAAGGAGATGTCCAGCATCTTTTTCAATGAAATCTTTTTTTCTTGACAGGGCGCGAGAAAACAGATTCATTGTTTATCTTACTTATTATGAATATATTAAATGAGATGAAACGCGGAAATCTCTTTTCAAAAGAGATTGTCAACGACCGCCCGCAAATGCCCGAAAATCAAGTATGACACGAAAAATTTCCCCCGATGCACATCTCAAAAAATGAGGAGGATGATCATGCAAAAATTGTTTGTAGTGAGTTTATTGCATGAAAGACGAGCTGTATATCTCTTTTGAAAAGAGGTAGGCTGAGTACCCCGTGGGAGACTCCACGCGCGTGCAGCGCGCGCCCCCGCGACTGCAATTCACCGTCATTCAGCATCATGAAACTCCATTTACCTACTGGTCTCCGCAAGGCTCTGTTGGCCTGCCTTGCAGCCGTCGCCGGACGCCGCGCGCTGCGGCGCACCGTGGCTTCCGGGACGGCTCTCTTGGGCGTCTTCTCCCTGCTGTGGAGCACGACGACCCCTGCCCAGGCGGACGAAGAGCCCCCGCTGGCAGCTCCCTCAGGTGACGAGCTCGCGCTGGGGACAGAGAGTGAAGATGAGAAAGAACAAGCTCCCCTCGCCGCCAACAGCGAGGAGGACATCATGCTGCTTGCTGCCACGGAGGGTGTAATGCCCCTTGCCACCGGGGACGCCTTGACGTGGTCCGGTACTGCGGGAACAATTACTTTGGGTGCTTCCACCAGCGCGAGCAGCGCCAATGATGGTTGGGAGACCTCAGAAGCCACTCTTGTTGAGGGACGGGACGTTATCCTGCTGGGACAACCTGGCGACGGTGACACGAATACGGTGACAGTCGATGGTCAGGGTAATGGGGTGTCCATGGGTTCCCTGAGTGTGGGCGCTCCTTCGAACGATACCACCAAGTACGTCTTCAAAGCCGGAAGTACGGAGCAGACGCTCACCATCACCGGCGCTCTCACCTTTCGCGCAGGGGATGTCACTTTCGGCAGTGCGGAGGGTAACGCACTTTCTCTTTCTGCCGGGAGAATTGTAATCAGCAGTGGGAATGTAACTTTCCAAGGCGCGGGAACTTTCGATGTAACGGGTACGTTGACTTTGGGCAGTGGCGCAGGGGTTGTTATTGGCGAAGATAGCATTCTGACCGTGGGCGGTTTTGCCGAGAATAGTGGGGGTGCGTATGGTACGATCACCGGTCAGGGCACGTTGAAGCTCACGGCGGCATCGGGGCTTTATGCGGGGAGCATTGGGTCGGATTTTGAGTTCGAGGGTACAGCATCGAACTCAACGTACACCCTCACGGGATCTTTCTCCGGTAGTCATTTGGCGGTTTCTCAAGGAAAATTGCAGTTGAAGATTGCCGGGAACGACGGCCTGGAGGTGAATTTGGGCGGAGCAATCCTCAACGTGAGTGCAGGATCTCTGGAATTCCTCAATGCGGAAGGCGTCGAGGGAACGCTTACCAACGGCGGCACTCGCTACATCGTCGGCGGGTTGGCAGGCAGAGGTACAGGCCTTATTGGGGCGCCATCCGGTGTTTTCACCACACTGGTCATTGATTACAGTGGGAGCGAAAAACTAAAGGCAGAGGTGAATTTGATAGGCACTGATGGCACCTACTTCATGTCGCTCGAGAAGAAAGGAACGGGCACGCAGGAGATTGCTGGCATAACAGAGGGAACAAAGCTGTTCCATGTATTCAGCCTTGCCGTGACAGGTGGTACTCTGGAGACGACTGTCGAAACTTTGGAAACATGCGGAGTTGTTAAAGTAGGGAACGATGACGGAAACGAGGCCCATCTGATCGCGAAAAATTGGACAGCTAGCAATTACAATGGCGCCGGTTCAGCCATTACCGTCGGACGAGGCGGTACGATCGAGTTAAGCGGGAATCTGACCAGTTCGGTTGCCATCGCTGTTAACCAAGGCGGTACGGTGAAGGTGACTGGTAAGCTAGGTATAGTCGATAACGATACGGAAGCCGTACTCACTATCGCTGGCGGTGGTAGTGTGACGGCCGGTTCTTTGGGTGGGACGACCAACGGGCATGCCGGTCGCCTGAAAGTGGGCGGAGCTGAAACATCCGGCACGCTGACGGTGGGAACGCAATCAGAGTCCCACTCCTACAGCGGCGATGCCTTTATGGCGAAGTCCTTGTACGTGCAGAACAGCGCGGATGATGCGGGGGAAGGTTCCGTTGTGACCATTTACGGGAATGTCAATTTCTACAATTATGTGTCTGGTCAGGAGAGCTATGCCATGATTATTGATGGCAAGAGTAAGGTCACCATCGATGGCACCCTGCACGGGCATAGTGATAATCTGCGGAGCGTGAAGCTGGACAACGGTGGTGAATTGAGCGTGAACGGAGCGGTGACAATTGCCTCCAATTACGGTCTCGATGTGGTTAATGGCTCTGCTACGCTGAGCGGGGGGGTGACGGCATCGTTCATCACCATGTCGCAAGGAAGCTTGACGCTGGGTGGGGCATTGAACGTAGCGAATGGGGTGAATGCAAGCGGAGGCACGCTGAAGCTGGGTACGACGGTGAACGTGGTGGAGAGCTTGGCGATCTCACTGAGCGGCGGCGCGGTTCTCGAGATGAAGGAGGGGTCTCCGACCATAAGTGAGAACAAGACACTGACATTGACGATCGATGCTGCGAGCACCACGGAAGGCGGCAAACTGCGGCTTACGGACACCGTCATGAATGCGTTGCTGGATTTGAAGGATCAGATTGATTTCAGCATCACGGGTGCACATATTGGAGCCAACTGGGAGTACCAGCTCTTCGACTTGACCGGTCTGAGCGGTACGTGGTCAAATGGCGTCGCAGAGTCTTTCCTGAAGGAGCTTCTTAGTCCGGACGAAGGAGCCAGTCTGACTGTGGATGAGTACGGCATGGTGCGCTATGCTCTCTACGCTGAAAGCCGTGACCTCACATGGACCGGAGGTGACGCAAGCGATGTGTGGGATACGGCTGCAACCAACTGGCAGGAGGGAGGGCAAACGGGGCAGATCTTCGGAGAGCACGATTCCGTCACATTCGACGACACCGCAACTACGAAGGACGTGACCGTTTCCGGCAACTTAACGCCCGGAGATATCCGCGTGACAAGCAAGAGCGCGTACACCTTTACCGGGCAGGACTCAGCATCCATCACGGCATCTGGGAATTTGTATGTGAATGATGGTTCGTCGGCAACTTTCAGCAATTTAGCGTCGTTCAGCGTAGCCGGCGGCGAGATAACCGGCTCTCTCACGCTTGAGAGTACGGTGACCGGTACAAAGAGCTTGGGTCACATGACCGTGGGTGAGGATGGTGTAGTTACCATCACGGATGGCACGGCGAACAACTGGGTCAACACCACGCTCTCCGGCGATGGTACGGTGGTGCTGAATGCGGGGGGCACCGTGACTGTCAATGGAGAGAACAATCTTTTCGCTGCTCTTTTCGCGGAGGGCGACACCAATCTGCAGCGTGATGAAACTCATGGGGGAATTGGACAATTCGAGGTGGCAAGCGGCTCCACCTTGATTCTTGCCGCTAATGCTACAAACATAGGCAAGGGCATGAGCTTCCTGCGCGAATTGAAGATAGCGTCCGGAGCCACCCTGAAAACAACGGTTCAGCAAGTATTTGACTACCAAGGCAAATATACCCAGCATGGAAAACTCATCCTTGACGGGCATGGCAATGGCGAAAACACAGGAGCGCTTCATGTGACAGCTCAAGATTGGATGAAGTGGGATGTGGAGTTGGCGAATGATGCCACTATTTACGTGGAAAATGTTACGCTGCATTTTGGCGGAAGTGGCGATTATGCTGGTTCGTTTAATGGACAGAATCACAAGCTCGTGGTGAGAGGAAGTGGGAGTGCCGTATTGAAGATTGATGAAGGTTTCGCGATGAATGGCAGCGGGATCATCGAAATGAACGAGGGAACGCAGCTGCAGATTAGTCCAACATCGGGCTCAATCGGTATGAATGGGTACGGGATTATCCTTGCAGGGGGATCGCTTCAGCTCATGAAGAGCATGACAGTTAAGTCACTGAGTGGGAACGGTGGGGTAAGCTACGGAGGTGGTCATGTGCTGACGATTGTAGGCACCAGTGAGGGGGAGTACACCGGAACCATTACTAACGCCGCCAGTAGTAGGGTCACCGTGAATGGCGGAGCGTCCTTCCTGCTCGGGAATGGAGCAAGCGTAGGCAACACGTTGGAGGTCTCCGGCACGCTTTCCACAAAAGCGGGCACTTATGACAGTCCGGTCGGGGCAACAGTCAACGTTCTCAATGTCGGGGACGGTGGGCAGGTCTCGCTTGGAGATTATTCGACACTCACGGTGACCACGCTTGGAGGCGTGGGTGGTCAATACGGCTCCATCACCGGCGGCGGCACGTTGAAGCTGAACGGGAATGGGGGAAGTTTTGGGGGAGCTATCAGCTCGAACTTTGAGTATGAGGGGAGTGGGACAACGGCTTTCAGTTACACGGGAGCCTTCTCGGGGGGAACCCTGACCGTAACGAACGGGAGTCTGACTTTGGGAAGCGGCTTTAGCTGTGGGATCACGTCTGACATCACAGTCTCGACCGGTGGTACTCTAACCTTGGATTATGAGAATGGACAGACAGGCGGTCTCCTCACTATGAACGGAGGCACCTTGAATGTCGGTACGACGGCGACAGATGGCTACACTTTCGCAGGTCTCTCCGGCAGCGATGGCTCTTTCTCCGACTCCGGCAAGTTGGTGCTGGATGTCGACAGTGGGGAACAGACGTTTGGGGGAGTCATAAGCAATCAGAGCATGGGCATGGTGAAAAAAGGAAGTGACGCCCAAAAGTTTACGACTGATAGCCAAACGACTTTGAAGAGCCTCGACTTGCAGGCAGGTGAACTGAGCTTTGTCGGCGGACTCTATGTCGGTGCAAACGGCATTGATTTAAATGAAACGGGGTTGACTGTCACAGGGGGCTCATTGCAGGCTGGTCTCTTGACAGTATCCAGGAACATTAGCGTGAGCGGAGCAGGGACCGAGGTACATGTGAACGGGAATGCTAATTTATCCAACTACGCCAAACTGACGGTGACGGATGGTGCCAATGTGACGATTGAGGGGTATCTGCACGGTAACAAGAAAGGAACAGCGGCGCCAAATGTGGGAGAGGTTTGCGGCAGCGGGCAAATAACGGTCGGTGAGCACGATGAGACGAGTAGCTCTGTCGGAACCTTGACGCTTGGCAAGTCCGGTGTGGATAATGTGACACATCGAGCTAGCGGAGTGACGGTGATTGGAACTTCCGGGGGAGGCAAGTCTACTCTGACGGTGTACGGCAATCTCTCGGTGTACGGCTACACTGGCTCAAATGGTGAGTCTTTAAACGATGGTATGCAGATTGGCTGGGGAGCGGAGGGCACCATCAGCGGTGCGCTAACGGTGGGTGTTGGCTTTGAAAGCGGGATCGCCATAGGCGGTGCGGAGGAGGGCAACACGGGCACGCTGACGGTGGGAGGTCTGTTGACGGGGCATCACCTTGCGTTGGCTGGCAACGGAAGCAAACTTACGGCCAACGGAGGGTTGACGGTGGCGGATGCTGTGAACGTCACCGGGGGGACATTGGAGTTGGGAGGGACGGTGTCGGCGGGATTGCTGACGGTGACCAACGGCACTGTGAAGGCATTGAGCGGCATGACTGCCACACGCGGGCAGACTTGGGACTTTGGCGCGGGCGGCGTGTTGGAGGTCGGGGACAGTGGGATGCTGTTGTCGGAAGGAGCGGCAGAATGGACGCTGAACATCCAAGTGAGCGGCAGCGCGGACGCTTGGCAGGGCGGGAAGTTGAAACTGACGCAACAGGGGCTGACCGCACTTTCGGAGTTGAGCGGGTTGAAACTCACCCTTACCGGACTGGAGGAACAAGGAGGAACGTGGACGTACCAGTTGTTCGACATGACAGACCTGAGCGGGGTGGAAGGTATCGAGACCACGCTCAAGGATTTCCTCGTAAAGGCACTCGGCGGCACGTACAGTTCGCGCGGGCTTTCGGTGGATGCAAAAGGAAATGTCACGTACAATGCCAATTCTAAATACGACCTCACGTGGAACAGCAATGTCGGCACATGGAAAGACGGCGGGGATGCGCAATGGACGGTTGATAGCAGCTCCACAGGGACTTTCTCCAACGGCGATAGCGTTACCTTTGCCGACTCTGGGGAGCATTCTGTGGCAATTGAGGGCACGGTGAGTCCGGCGAGCATGAAGGTGACGGGCGGCACGTGGACATTCACCGGTGAGGATGACTCCGTACTGCAGCTGACGGGTGGGTTGACGCTCGCGGAAAGTTCCGGCGAATCTAACCCCACGGTAACTTTCCAGAACGCATCAGTCACCTTGGAAGGCACAGCGGAGGATGATGGGGAGACTAAGGCAACACTCACCGGTGCAGGCACGGTGAACATTGGCGGGGAAAACAGCAGCACGTCCCTCAGTTGGAGCGACATCCTCGAAGTGGGTGATGGCGCCACAGCCACCGCACTGAGCATCGCTTCCGGCGCCTCGATGTCCGGCGCCACGCTGGATGTGGAAGCCCAGAGCTCGGTGACGTGGGATGCCGGCGCCACGGTCAACCTGACCAACCTGACGGTATCAGGCGGCAGCGTGACATCCAATGGTGCGTTGACTCTGACCAATCTGACGGTATCGGGCGGCAGCGTGATATCCAATGGTGCGTTGACACTGTCCAGCCTAACGATGGAAAGTGGGGATTTAACCGTCACTGGAGGACTGAGTCTTTCAGGTGCAGCCAGCACAACTGCATTCATGTCAGGGGGTGGGGCTGTTCAGCTTGACACCCTGATCGTATCGGATGCGGAAACGCGTATTGTCGGTGGAACAGTGAACGTGACAGGCGCTTTAACCGGCACTAACGCCGGATACGGAGTGGCTGTCAGCGGGGATTTTACGGTGAGCGGTCATGAGACATCTCTCACGATAACATCTGGCTTGCGGGTTAATAATAACAAGACGTTGACGATCTCGGACGGAGCTCAGGTGACAATTGGAAAGCTCGGAGGGAATTATCCTCAAGGCGGGAATGGTACAAAGGCGGGGGATGTCACGATTGAAAGCGGCGCATCTTTGACCGTGAAGGGAAGTATGGGTAGCAATGCAACCGTGACCATCACCGGCACAGGGGGGGATAATGTCAGTCAATTGATCTTGGGAGACTTGGGGGCGGAGGATCCGGTCAGCCCGGTGGAAAGCAGCATCGTCACCCTTCATGTGGGGCAATATGGGGAGGTGAAGCTGGCGAGTGAGCAGACGCTCATCGTTACCAATCTTGATGGCGTGGGAGAAGAGACAAAGACCTACGGTAGCATAAGCGGCGATGGGACGCTGAAGTACACGGGAAATGGAGGAAGCTTTGGGGGAGCTATCGGCACAAACTTTGAGTATGCTGGTGGGAGTGAGACCTTCACCTACAGTGGAGAGTTCACGGGGGCGGAGCTGAAGGTGTCGTCCGGTAGCCTCACTTTTGGAAGTGCGGCCACTTTGTCGGAAGAGACGAATATCACACTGACCGGCACAGGGGCGCTGACTCTCGACATGACGTCAGCCAGCGTAGGCGCAGTGGTGGTTGAGGAGCAAAGGAATTTGCGATGGAATGGAACAGGTGAACTGACCATGACTTCGCTTACCTCAGCAGGTACCTCATTCTTGGGAGGGGGCAATGGTGCCGTCTCCATTAGCGGGGAGCTAAGTGTGACTGGTGGAAACTTCACCTTGAATGGGGGTGGGACGTCGACGATTGGCTCGGTTTTCGTGAGTGGCGGGACTGCAACTTTTGGCGGAGGAGCGTTGACGGTGAACGGTAGTATCATGGTGAGCGAGGGATCGATGCGAAAGAATGGTGGTACCATCACTGCTAACGGCGGCATCCAAGTGAGCGGTGGAACATTTACCATGAACGGCACGGCGATCACCGGAGATATTACGGTGAGTGGCGACGGAAGTTTGACGATGGATCATGGAACCATCAACGGGGATGTCTCTGTAAGCGGCTCCGGCGCCAATGGTTTTGGAGCTTCCTTAGCCGGTGGCAATGCTCTCACCATTACTGGCAGTCTGACCATTGGAGAAAATGCTGCGGTTAACGTGACGGGCGGAAGCAAACTGAATGTTGGCGGGCTTCTGGAAGCCGAGAGCGGGAAGGTGACGATAAGCGCCAACAACGGGCATTTGGTTCTTCAAGCCGCTGGAGAGAACAAATTGGGCACACTGGAGTTGCAAAACAATGCACATTTGCAGCTCACCTTCAGTGCAGAGGGGTACAGCATGCTGCAGCTTGGGGCACTGGCTCTCAACGGCCACACGCTGACCTTGGATTTAATCAACCTCAGCGATTACGTGAATTACCTGGAAACTCAGCAGCCGAGTTCGGAGTATAGGCTGCAGCTTTTCTCTGGGGATAGGTTAAGCGAGATAGTGGCAGCGCTGCAGGGGCACATTACCGCGGTGGCAGGTTACAGAGTGACCCTTGGAACCGATGGTTATCTGACCATCAATCTAGACAACCTGCTCGAATGGAGCGCGTCTGCTGAGGACACAGACTTCACGTGGAGTGCGACGACGGCGGAAGGAACGAATGATTGGAGCGAAGGTGGTACCGGACCGTCTGCGACAAATAAGAACGTCCTCTTCAACAACAGCACGGATAGCCCCGCTACCGTCACCGTATCCGGGAGTGTAGTGGCCGGCAAACTCTTCTTTTCTGGGACGGGGAATGGAGGAATCTTGGTTCAGGAAGGGACAGGGGACAGAAAAGAAATTCATTCGGTGGGCGCCATTACGGTGGGGACAGATACGACCTTCGGTGTGAAGGCGTGCATTGATAGCAATAAATTTGTTGTCGAAGACCATACAACTGCGAAGTTTGATCGTCTTGGAGGGGCAGAAAACACGCCTGAGCTCTTACTGGGCGACAGTGGTCAAGGGGTCGAATTGGTGGGGGAAGGGTCTGTCTTTGAACTGGGAGAGCATGGCGCCATAGGATGGCAGACCAGCGGCAGAACGCAATCCATCAACGTAACGGGCTTGGGCACGTTCAGGATCCATTTCGCCGATGGGAACCAGGAGGACAATTTTGGTGCCAGGCATCTTGCCTTTGCTGAGGGGGTGACCTTGGAATTGGCGGGGAATGGGGCGAGCTTCAGCGTGGGCAATGTCGCTGCGAGCAAGCTCAAGTTGACAGGTACGGCGGCCACACTCACGGGAACCAACACGGCAAGTACTTTGACCAGCGAACTCACGGGGACTCTGACGTTGGGAACCGGGCACACCAGCACCACCATCAACGGCACGGCGGATTCCAGCATAAAGGGCGCGTTGAGTGTGGAGGCCGGTACGCTGACGATCCAAAACGGGAAGCTGCAGGTGGAGGGAGGGGTCAGTGTGACGGGAAGTTCGTCGGTGTCAGTGGAAACGGACCTATACGTCAAGGAAATGGCGGGCGGGGATCTCAACACCATCAGCGTGGTGGGAGGAACACTGACCGTGACGGGCTCGCTCTACGGGGTGGACGGTGCTGAGCATAGCGGCCAGTACTACAACCATGCCCATGCCGGCAAGCTCGTGGTGGGGAGCGAAGATGCTGCAGGCACTGTAACGATCGGGACGCAGCAGGCCTTTGATGCAGCAGAAGAAACGGGAGATGCCGCCAACAGACCGCTTTTGCAGGTGTACAGCCTCGACATGAGCAACAGCAGCACGGTCACGGTGTACGGCAATCTCTCGCTGGGCTATGACGGAACGGCGCCGGGGGGTGGCGTCACTTCCACCATTGCCGGAGGCACGCTGGATGTGCAGGGCGACATGGTGAACCAGGAGACACTGAAAGTGACGGGCGGAACCGTGACCATCGGCGGGAATTACAGCGGCGATGCAACGAGTCTGAATGGCGGAGGAAGCATTGAGCTGAACGGGGCAGACGTCACCATGACGGTGAACGGCACGCTCAACATCCATGACGACCCGAATAATGACGTGAATGGCGCGATCACGGTGAAGGGCGGCGCCCAACTGACCGCCATGGGCGGACTCCATGGCAATGAGGGTAGCAACGCCAAATATTTCAGCAAGGCGCACGCCGGGGCGTTGACCGTGGGAGATGCTACGACAACCGGTACGCTGATCGTGGGCGATGAAGGGACGCACAGCAACGTGCTCTTGCAGGTGCGGAGCATTGCGCTGACAGGGAGCGAGAGTAGCATCACCGTGTACGGTGATGTGTCCTTCGGGTGGCAAAGTGGCGTCACTTCTTCGGTGAATGGCGGCACACTCACCGCGACTGGGAAGATGGTGAATGAACAGGCCTTCACCGTGAGCGAGGGCGGCACGGTGGAGGTGGGCGGCAGCTACAGCGGCAGCGCGGTGTTGACGGAGGACGGAGCCTTAGTGGTAGGCGGCGCCATCACGCTGGCGACCGGCGGGCAGATGACCGTGAAGGGCGGGATGAACGCTAGCAGCGGCACGGTGGGCGGCAAGAAGGGTGAGCAGTCCAGCACCTTGACCCTGGGCGAGACAGGGGAGATTGAGAACACCATCGGCACGTTGACCGTGAATACGGACGGCGTTGTCAGTCTCAAGGACACTGCGAGCCTGACTGTGACGGAGCTCAGCGGTAATGGCGGCAGCATCGAAGGCGGCACCCTGAATCTTACTACGGCGAAGAGCGGGAGTTTTGGAGGAACCATCAGCTCGAACCTGACGTATGCGGGCGGCAGCAGTGCATCGTACACCTTGGGGAGCTTCAGTGGCAACGTATTGACGGTGTCGCAAGGACAGTTGACCGTGAACACGCTGAGCGGGAATCTCGAGAGCCTGACGATGGGCAATCAGGCGAAGCTCACGGTGCAGAGCGGCAATCTGAGTATCACCGGTACGTGGAACTGGGGCGAGGGAAGCACGTTGGCGTTGAGAGGGGAAAACGCTCAGATCACGCTGGGGGGGGGCATCCAACTACCCGGAGGAGGGAACAAGCTGACCATCGATCTCTCGGAGGCGCTGCTGGGAGGAAATGGTGGAAGGAGCGCTGGGGAATACCAGCTCTTCACGGGCGATGGACTGAGTCGTTTGCCGGAGGACTGGGCGGACAACTTTGCCTTCACGGTGGGTGAAAGAGAAGTTGGAGAAAGCTACTACAACGGACTCGCGTTGGATGGTACGGGGTTGCTGACATGGGACGATGCGGTTGGGAGCAACAACATGTATTGGGGAGCGAACGCGAGCGATGCGGAAGTCGTGCTGGGGGCCTCGGAAGAGGGCGAATGGAGTGCCGAGCAGGGCGTGGCGGGGACAGAGGCGTGGGCAAACAATAAAAACATTTTCCTGCAACGCAACGAAGTCGGCAATGTGAGCGTGACCGTGGTGAATGGCGCAAAGATGAGAACCCTGAATATCTCCGGCAGCGCCACGTACGTGATGGAGGCGGGAGGGGAGGGTTCTGTCACGGTGACAGTGAACTCCACCTTCACAAACCATGCCACGGTGAGCGTGGAAGAGAATGTCACAGTGAATGCGGAGGGAGGGTACACGGGAACCGGCACGCTGAAACTGGCGGGCGGCAACGTGAGCGTGCGGACGGTCTCCACCGTGAACCGAGCCGACGTGACGGCTGGTACGCTGACCTTGGCCGCTGGCAGCACGATTACAGAACTGACCGGTACGCCCGGGGAGGGACAAGGGGCTTTGGTAACGAGTGAGGGAGCCCTCACCGTAGGCCAAGGCAGCTACGGCGGCGCGCTGAGTGTGGCGGGAGACTTGACCGTGACGGGCAACTTCGCTTACAGCGGGCAGAATGGAAACGCGGGGGCATTGAATGTGGGCGGCGCGTTGAATCTGGTCGGCAGCTTGACCGTGACGGATTTGAAGGGCAGCGGGGCCATCACCGGCAGCGGGACGCTGAACTTTGCGGGCGGACCGGGAATCGCCGGAAACAATTTCAAAGGCTCGCTGAGCGTGGGAACGCTTAAGCTCAGCAGCGGCACGCTGGCGTTGAATTCGGGCACCCTGACGGCGAATTCTGTGGAAGCCGCCGGAGGAGGGCTGGCCATCAGCATGACCGGTGGGGTCAGTCTAGATTTTGGTCAGCTTACATTGTCTGAGGGAGGCAAGTTAAGCATCACCTTGAACGATTACGATGCTTGGGCGAAGGACCATGAGAGTGATTTGACATACCAGCTCTTCAGCTCCGGACGCTTTGCGGGTTTGTGGAATGCCCTGAAAGGGGATCAGACAGAGGAGAACTGGTGGGAAGCTTACTTCGAGTTCCATCTCGACAGTTCCGATAAGCGCACTCGTGTGGATTTGAATGCCGACGGCACGCTGACTTTTGAGATTGAGAAGCCAGAGGGCACTGTGTGGACAGGAGGCGGAGAGGGAGAGGATGCCGGTGTATGGTCCACCCCGACAGATCCTGAGAGCAGCGATCCTGATGGTAACTGGGGAGAAGGGAATAAAGCTCCTGGTGCAGATTCAATCGTCACCTTTAAGGACCTCAATGAGGGAGGTGGTACGTCCGGTAATAGCGAGGTGAAGTTGGACGGTGGAGTGCAAGCGAGCGAAGTTTATGTGGATTCGGGCTCATTCACCTTCACCAGCAAGGAAGGTGAAGGGGGAAGCCTGACCACGGACAAATTGACGGTTGGCGGTAAGGGAGAGGAGGCCAGCTTGGAACTGGATGCAAGCTTGGGAGGGGAGGGTACAGTCGTTGACCTGCGTGAGCAAGGCTCCCTGACTGTGGGGGAGAATGGTTCCTTGGGCGAGAACGCCAAAGTGCAATTCAACGGAGGCACGCTCAATTTGACCTCGGACAGTTCTACGGACGACATCGCAAGCAAGGTGGATGCCGAGAACAGCTCCGATAAAGTGAAAGTGAAGGTGGAGTCTGAAGTTACAGGTAAATCGTGGAA
>CANQAD010000001.1 GCA_947588735.1 uncultured Akkermansia sp. | reverse complement strand
GGCGGTATGGTGGGATCTGCAAAAGAATTGCCAATGCCCACTCCCGGCACCCCGGCCTGATATTGCGCACGCCGCATGTTGGAGATCATGGCCTCGCCCCCACTGCCGCCTGAGTTGTACCACCCGGGTTTTAACCGCATGCCTGCAAAGCCCGCCAGAGAGAAAGGCGGGTGCGCAGGCAGCTCCAACACAGAGATGAAAGAAACAGCCTCACCGCCGCCAATGCCGACGCTTGAAATGCCAAAGAGACCATTCTTCGTGTTCACCGTATCAAGCACCCGTTCGCCATCCACCTTGATGGCCGAAAGCTGGAAGGGGTGGTACTGGCGCTGCTGCTCATCCGGCTTGTAGAGCACCCCCCCTCCCAGTGCCGGACTGGAGTGCAGCCAGTTGCGCGTGCGATAGCTTTTGTTGGCAAACATGGGCATCGCCTCGCTGAGAGAGGGATTATACGATTTGGGCGCTACACCGACTGCCGCATAGTAGTACGGGTTGTTGTACATGCTCACGTTCCAATGAGCGCCTTTCACAAAAGTCACGTCATCAATGGAGACTGTATTGTAATCGTACCATCCCAAGGTAAACACGTAAGGACTCATCCCTTCCGCCCCCAGGAAACGATCCTCCTTGGCCAACAGGCGGCTCGTATCAGGATCCTTTCCTTTAGCTGAGGACGAGTCGATTCCATTGAATCCATGGGGCACTACATAAGCCTCGCGCATGCCGGGCCCTACCACCTCTCCTATGGTGTCGTACTTGTATTTGCCGTTGCTGTAGTCGCCGTCTCCGGGATCCAACTGCTGAACATAGTTGCTCATGATATCCATCACAGCCTGGCTTTCAAAAGCAAGTCTGGTTTCAAATTGAAAGAATTGGCCATGGGAATACGAGGATTGGAAGTAATTATGGAGCATGCCCACTTGGTCCCCCTGCACGAAGGGGATTGCCTGGGGCTGGCTGAAACATTTCGTTCGTTCTTCACCAGGGTGATCAAGTGCATAAGTCAAATTATTCCACCCCTCACTCATGGAGAACATGAGAATTTCACCGGGCTCGAAAACGATGTCGCCGCTCTGATCTTCCTTGGATCGCACGAAGTAGTTTCCCCAGTCGCTCCCGTACACATTGCCTTGAGCGATGCCGTTGCCGCCGCCGTCAAAAGGCTGCTTAAATGAGATGGAAGGTACGAGGCTATGTCGGAACCATGGTCGACCAGGCTCATAACTGCTGTATAACAACACAGGAAACGTTCGATAGGGCAAACTCATGACCCACAATTTTTTGGGGCCTACACGCATCTGCACATTATAGGGATTCCACCACAGCATGAAAGGCGCATAGCATGTACCGTGACTGTATTGGGCTTCCGCTTGATTCTTCGAGTCAGAGAGAGCCAGCCCGTACGCCCCATAAAACGCAAGGAGAACGGGGATGCGAGGATAGCCCGAGGCTCCCGATCGATTGAGCGCAGCGCGCTCATCGTAACAGGTGACGGCATCGCCTTTGTTGGTAGTTGCCGACTGGAGATAGCCACCCATGCGGGTATGGGCATTGGTGACGTTACCGATGAGGCGGAAGGAAGAAAAGTCGCTATCCTGCCCGGAGCCGTCAGGCCACATATTGTAGAAGGCATGCATGGTCTGCCAGGAGCCGATGGGAAAATTACGGACAGTGCCGGTTGGCAAGCCGTCTCCCTCGGCGATGGGGCAGTCCTGGTCAGAGCGCTCTTGCAGACCGGTGCCATCCAGAGAGCGCTTATTGAGCAGGAGGTTAAGGTCGAGTTTCAGTCCGCCATCGCGCACGTTGGTAAGCAAGGAATAGGAGAAAGCTGTGGCATCAAAGAAATAGGGCATGCCGGCAGGCACGGCGCCTCGGTCCACCAGAGGCAGCGTACGCAGGGTGAGAATCTTACGGGCGTCCTCAACTTCATCCGGCATGAAAGAAAAATTGGAACTCTCGCTAAAATCGGGGGCCGGGGTATCCCAAGTGCGACGCAGGATTTCAACGGGGTCATTAGTAGGCTCGCGGTCGGCTATGGCCACATTCGCCTTCTGATTCTCACCTCCTACCCACCAGGCAAAGCAGGTCTGATTACGTCCGGCAGAGGGCATTTCGATAAGGTCAGCGTACACATACTCCCGGTCACTCGCATCGGCGCCCAGAGTTCCCTCGCCCACCATGCAAATACGCCGACCGGGTTTGGAACGTCCCAAATCTGAGATAGCATCTAGTTGGCGCAGGGTGGTGACATTGTCGCTGGAGATGAGCCAGCGGCGGAACATGGAAGAACGCCCCTGGTTGTAGGTGGAGTCGATGGCTGCGCCATCGCTGCGGCTGTAGAGAGGGGCCTTCCAACTGTCCCAGACACCGAGAATATGCTGAGGAGTGGACTCATCCTCTGACAGAATGCCGGAGGAAGCGGTGACGCGCTGATCCGGTCCAATCTCCATCTGTAAATCAGAGATAGCGGCATCCAGTCCGATGAGCGCCTGCTGGCGCGCCTCTGCCTGCAAAATGGTTTGAGCTGCAATACGGTTCTGCGAGGAGGCCACCGCTAAAATGCCAACCGCAATCAGCCCGAGCAGCATCATCAACGTGAGGCTCGCCACAAGCGCGAACCCACGCCTGCGCACGGGCGCCCCCCCCCCATCTGTTTTCAGTTTACTTCTAAAATATTTCATATCCGGTTCAAGGTTGTACCAAGCCGTTACAACGGCCACTTCTCACAGCTCCATCATAGCACATCCCGCAGACGAATCAATGAGAAAATGGACGGCTGTCCACAATTTCCACACATTTGTCCCGAAAACAAGCGATCTCAATGGCGGTTATCGCCGCATCACGAAGAATAACCCATTGGTAATTTTCGATCTTCGATTTACGATTGACGATTTGGGAAGAATGCACGCTTGCGCGCGGGACGCGCAGTAATAATCCCGGGAAAAGACGGGAGAAGTGAAAATTCCATTGCCTGCCGTCAAGCAAAACGCATGAGGTGTCTGCCGCAGCATGCGATTCTTTGCATTCCCCAAAAAAAACGCGACTTTAAGCTTGCAATCCTCAAGGAAATGTGCTTTACTTCCCCCGCGCACACGCCGCCGCTGTAGCTCAGTGGTAGAGCAACGCATTCGTAATGCGTGGGTCGTCAGTTCAAATCTGACCAGCGGCTTGCTTCCAAGGCACAATGTGGGCGCTACAAGAAGGCCTCCGTAGCTCAGTTGGTAGAGCAGCTGACTCTTAATCAGTTTGTCCACGGTTCGAGCCCGTGCGGGGGTAAGCACAGCGCACAGCGGCAGCGGTGAGCTGTACCATCGGCAAAGCCTCCGTAGCTCAGTTGGTAGAGCAGCTGACTCTTAATCAGTTTGTCCACGGTTCGAGCCCGTGCGGGGGTAGATACATGGGGAGGGAAGACAGCCTCTGCACGAGACCGCCCTGCTCTGCTTCCACGGATGCGCGCACATGCCCACGGATATACGACTCAAGCGCAACTTTTCGATTATTGCGCACATCGACCACGGCAAGACAACACTTTCGGACCGCTTGCTGGAGCGCACGCACACCATCGCCGAGCGCGACAGACAGGATCAACTCCTGGATGCCATGGACTTGGAGCGCGAGAAAGGCATCACCATCAAATCCCACCCGGTCACCATGCGCTACACGGCGCAAGATGGAGAGACCTATGAATTGAACCTGCTCGATACGCCGGGGCATGTGGATTTTTCCTACGAGGTGTCGCGCTCGCTGGCGGCCTGCGACGGGGCGCTGCTCATCGTGGACGCCGCACAGGGAGTGGAGGCGCAGACTCTGGCCAACATGCACCTGGCCATGCAGCAGAAGCTCGAAATTGTACCGGTCATCAACAAAATTGACCTTCCCGGCGCCAATCTGCCCAAGGTGTATCGCCAACTCGAAGAGCTCATCTGCATTCCGCGGGAGGAAGCTGTTCTGTGCTCGGCAAAGGCAGGCATTGGCATTGATGAAGTACTGGAAGCCATCGTGCAGCGCATCCCTGCCCCGGCGCAGGCAGGTGACGACAAGCTGCGCGCGCTGGTGTTTGATTCAGTGTACGATGCGTACCGAGGGGTCGTGTCGTATGTGCGGGTAGTGAGTGGGCGCGTGGCTCGCGGGATGAAAGTGAAGCTTTTCGCCACGCCGGATACTTTTGAGGTGAAAGAAGTGGGCGTCTTTACTCCCGGCATGCAGGTTGCAGACGAGTTGACAACCGGCGATGTGGGCTACATCATCGCCAATATGAAGAGTACCGCCGATGTGAAAATAGGCGACACCTACACTGACCTGCAAAACCCATGCGGCGAGCCACTACCGGGGTTCAAGGAAATCCACCCCATGGTCTTTTCCGGCATTTACCCGGTGGATGCGTCGGATTACGAGAACCTGAAAGCCGCCATGGCAAAGCTGCAGATCAACGATGCTGCCTTTACCTACACGGCAGAGAGCTCCGTGGCGCTCGGTTTCGGTTTTCGCTGCGGATTCCTCGGGCTGCTGCACATGGAAATTATCCAAGAGCGCCTGCGCCGCGAATTCAACATGGATGTCATTTCGACGTACCCCTCCGTCATTTATGAGGTCACCAAAACGGACGGATCGGAACTCATCGTGGACAACCCCGGCATGCTCCCGGAAACGCAGGAAATTCAACAGATCCGCGAGCCGATGGTGAAGGTGTTCGTCATGCTGCCCAGCGAGTACATCGGCGATATCATGCGCCTGGTCATGGAAAAGCGCGGCGAGGTGGTGCATACTGAAACGATTGATGACACACGCGTGATGCTCACCTGTCGCATCCCCATGGCAGAAATCCTGGTGGACTTCAACGACAAGCTCAAGAGCATCACCCGCGGCTACGGGAGCATGGACTATGAGTTTGACGGCTACAACCCCGCCCAGCTTGTGAAGATGGACATGCTCATCGCCGGCGAACCGGTGGACGCTTTCTCCATGATTGTGCATCGCCAGCGCGCAGAGGCGCAAGGACGTGAACTGGCGCTCAAACTCAAGGAGGTCATCCCACGCCAGCTTTTCACCGTGGCGATTCAAGCCTGCATCGGCGGCAAAATCATCGCCCGCGAAAGCATCTCGCCCATGCGCAAAAACGTGACAGCAAAATGCTACGGCGGCGATGTGACGCGCAAACGCAAGCTCCTCGAAAAGCAAAAAGAAGGCAAGAAGCGCATGAAAGCTATCGGACGCGTCAACATCCCGCAGGAGGCTTTCATCAATGTCCTCAAGAGCGGCAATTGAACCATGGATATTTTGCAAGCCATCGTCCTGGGAATCGTGGAGGGGCTTACGGAGTACCTGCCTATTTCCTCTACCGGGCACTTGATTATTGCGCAATACCTGCTGGGCATGGGGGAGAGTTCCGCCCTGAGTGCATTTGAAGTTTGCATTCAAGGCGGGGCTATTCTGGCGGTGCTGGGACTATACTTCCCGCGTGTTGCACAGATGTGGCGTGGTCTCTTGGGCAAGTGCCCGGAAGGTCGGCGACTGATGGTGAATCTCATCATTGGATTTCTTCCCGCTGCCGTGGTGGGGCTGCTCTGCTCGCGTTTGATTAAGACCTACCTGTTTAACGCGCCCACGGTGATGGTGAGCTGGGCGCTCGGCGGCATTGTCATCCTGCTCTACGTGCGGTCGCGCAAGCGTTCCGGTCTCGCTGATTCCGGCACACCGCTCGAACAGCTCTCCACACGTGGTGCGCTCGGAATTGGATTGATGCAGTGCATTGCGATGTGCCCCGGAGTCAGCCGCAGTTTGATGACCATGCTCGGCGGTCTCTGCATGGGACTCAGCCTTGCCGCTGCGGTGGAGTTCAGTTTCTTGCTCGGGCTTATCACGCTCGGCGCCGCCACCTGCCACGATGCCGTGACACACGGTGCGGATATGCTGCAACAGATCGGCTGGCAACCGATGGTCATCGGCACTCTCGTGGCATGGGCAAGCTCTATCGTAGCTGTCAAATGGATGGTCTCCTTCCTTCAGCGGCACAACCTCGCAATTTTCGGCTGGTATCGTCTGGCCGCCGCTGCGCTCATGCTCCTGCTCATCACTCAAGGTTTGCGCTGACGCAACTGCTTGCCAGCGCACCTTGACACGCCAAATTGCCTGTGCTAACATGCCCGCGGCAACTTACACCCTGCATAATGACTGAACATACCATACGTGGCAAAAAGGTTTTTGAAGATGAAATCGAGGCGCTTCAAATCATCGGAAATCAACTGGATGACTCTTTTAACCGTGCGGTAGATGCGATGAAAAGCGCCGTGGAGAGCGGGCACAAAATTATCGTCGTAGGAGTGGGCAAAAGTGGTCTGGTGGGCAATAAAATTGCTGCCACTCTCACCTCTACCGGCGCCCCATCCGTTGTGTTGGATTCCATGAATGCCATGCACGGCGACCTTGGTATCGTGCAAGACGGCGACGCCTGCATTGCGATGTCCTTTTCGGGTGAGACCTCGGAGCTGCTTACGCTTCTTCCCTTTCTGAAACGCTACGATATGCCTCTCATCGGCATGACCGGCAAACCGACCTCCACTCTCGGGCAGCTGTCGGACATTGTGCTGGATACATCGGTGAAGCGCGAGGCCGATCCACTGAATCTGGCGCCTACGTCGTCCTCCACCGCAATGCTGGTAATGGGCGACGCATTGGCAATGGCACTGCTGGAGGCGCGGCATTTCACTAAAGAAGACTTTGCGCGCAGCCACCCCGGTGGTTCATTGGGACGCGCACTTCTTACCCGCATTTCGGACATCATGCGCAAGGATTTGGCTGTATTGCCGAGTGGGGCAACGGTGATGGACTGCCTGGTGGCCATGACAAAGGCGCGTAGTGGCGCCTGCGTGCTCACCAGGGAAGATGGCTCACTCGCCGGCATCTTCACGCATGGCGATTTTGCGCGCACTTTCCAAACGCATCCGGATTGCGGAAAATTGCCGGTAGCCCAGTTCATGACAGTTTCCCCGGTATTTGTGCAAGCGGACCAATTGGCCATTGCCGCCGTCAAAACACTGCGCGATCGCCGTATTGACGATTTGGTGGTGCTTGATGCGCAAAGCCACCCGGTCGGGCTTATCGATACGCAGGATCTCGTACGCCTCAAGCTTATTTAGTACGAGCACCGGCAAGCACCCGCGAAGCGCGGATGGCAGATCAACGACGCTGCACCCGGCGCGCAGACTTTTTCTGCGCCAGATTTAACCGCACATCAAAGGCCTTTTCCGGCTCCTTATCCCATGATTCGCAGGTCAACTTGCCGGTGAGCGCGCCATCCTCCGTCAGAGACAAGCGTAAAATGCCATCCTGCTTATCGAATACTTCCGCCGTAGCTACATCCGGATCGTAGCGACCGTTGTACACATGCACGACACAGGGGATGGGGTCACCGTTCTTCGGGGCAGATTCACAGCGACCAACGATGCGCATTTCCGCCTGCGGGAGATCAGTATCCGAAAGGGTGCCGATGAATTGCACGGAATCGGGATATTTTTCAGCGCGCGAGATACGCAGAGTGAACTTGCCGAAGGCATCCCCGCGCTTCCATTCCCCTGTGTAGGCCGCCGAGTCAAAGAAAAACTTTGCGCATGCGTTCTCCCATGCTTTTCGTCGTTCCTCGCATGCAGCAGCCTCCTGTTGGGCAGCTTTCACGGCCTCATCGCGTCGCGCCCTGGCCTCAAGCATGCGTGTCCTCGCTGCAGTTTCACGACCATCGATATAGGGCTTGGCTGCGGCATTAAATGCCTCTGTTTTTTCGCGCATCAGCGCACGCTGTTTTTCCTCAAATCCATCCGTTGCCACCATGGCATCCTGAGGTAGAGCCCGTTCCGGGATAAGTGACAACAAACTACGCAAAGGCTGCGTGTCAAAACTAATGTCACTCATCGTCCAGCGACCATCCGCGCGCGACGCAATCATGGAGGCAGGTATTTCCACCGTTGTTTGAGCAGGAGTGAGCAGGCGGTACACCGAGCGCTCAGCAAGCGATTTAATTTCATCGGCAAGCTTTTGCAAATCCTTCGGAAGAGGTTTTGCCGCGCGATCCTCCTCTGTGATACCAGCAGGATCGGCGCCCACCTGAAGCAAATAAGCAGATTCCGGCAGCATGGCACGATTCAGAGCATCGTTAATTTCTTTTCGCTCGGTGTTGAAGATGGCCGGGGCATCCTCCGTGCTGTACAAATTCTCCTCAACGCTGATCATCGCGCGAGCCGTCACTGACACTCTGCCATCATCCTTCGGCGTGCAAACCATCTGCACATCACCTAACTTGACCATCGGAAAATCTGCCAGCAACGGCAGTAAGGTGAACCGCACATCCTGTGCCTCCGGTTCTACAGGCTCCACCGCCTGAAGAGGCAAGTCCATGTGCTGCTGTCGGTTGCTCGCAGCCTCCTGCGTCTCTTCATCTTTACCTTTGCAGCCCGCAAACAAGCAAACCGCTGCCGCTGCCAACAGCATCTGCATTGCCCTTTCATTGCTTCTGCTCATGTTCATATGTTTCACCGGTTGCCCCTTACTACCCCAGGAAAGACGGGAGAACAATTACTTTCCGTCCGCCTGAATACCGGGCAGGTAATTTCCCGTACGCTCCTTATGCCGCAATGCCATGCCGGCATAAAAGGCCAGCAGGAGCAGTACAACCACGTATATCAGCATAAGCTTGGACCCTCCCTTGCTGCGGTCATATTTTTTAGCGAGTTTGTTCAGTTCGGTCGCGCCTGTTTTTGCAGAGGAGGGCGTCCCGGAAGACGACCTCTTCAGAACAGATACCTTTTTCACCGGTGGTTGTGCCGCTTCTTGATCAGGAGAGGGCTGCCCCGGGGCGACAGTCTGCGGCTGCTCGGCTTGTGCGGGTTGCGTGACCAGGCTCTGAGGATCCAGCGTGATGCATGCAGCGCCAAGCATATACTCAGCCCCGGGCATCATGTACACGGCCTGCACAGGACGCCCGTTCTGCAGCGTTCCGTACTGACTTTTCAAATCCTCAATCACATAACCCTGCGGCTGGCACACGATGCGCGCGTGAACCGGCGACAGCCCGCCAACACCAGGCAGGGCAAGTTGACATGTGGGCGCGCTGCCTATCACAACCTCACTCCCCGGAGCTACCGGAAGTTCATAGGTGTAGAAATGATTGGGCTCCTTGATAAATATACGAGGCATAGCTTGACGCTGTGAGTATGCCATAACTTGCACGCCGCTGCAAGGCAAATATCCGCGCCGGACGCGTGAGAAAATGCGTTTATTATTTACGATCTCCGGTTAACTCTTTGCGATTTATTGAGTTCGCATCCGTTGCACAGATCTATTTTGGACAGCGGAAGCACGCGGGAAGGAGTTTGCTTTTTATAACAGTTTTTGGTTGACAATACCAGTTATGATGTAATATAGTGGCCCCGCTGAGTGAGCGATCGCCACAGAGAGTGGAAGGAAAGCATGCTTGGCACAAAACAATCAAATGATCATTACTACGATGAAAAAGACCATAGCACTAGTTGCTCTTACCGCCGTTGGATTTATCTTCACCAGCTGCGCCGGTGCATTCAGCACTCGCCCGGTTGGGGCTGTGTATGCTGACGTCGCTGATCCCGTGGCCGTTTCCGGCAATGCTGGCAGTCGCGTGGGTGAAGCCACTTCCACCTCTTACCTGGGAGTTGTTGCTCTTGGTGACAGTTCCGTTGACGCAGCAAAGCGTGCGGGTGGCATCAGCACGGTATCCAGCGTGGATGTGAAGCGCAAGAACATCTTGGGCATTATTACCTCCTACACCACCGTGGTGCACGGCAATTAACAGAGGTTAACTACGGTTACTATAGCGGCGTGCCGGTCATAGGTCGGCACGCCGTCTTTTTTGTCGGCGGAGAAAAATCACGGGGAGAAGCAAAGACCGAGGAAGCGCAGCATGCGCAAAACTGACATCGTAATTCGTAACTCGTCAATCGTAAATAGCAACCGCATTTCCTAATGCGGTTGCCCTGGCCGGAGAAGTCAACGAATTGACAAACGAAGGGGTTTACGATAGAGTTAGTGGCGTATGAAGACGCGTATTGCTGTACTTGGTTCCGGATCCGGATCTAATTGCCAATCGATTTTCAACGCGATTGATGACGGACGACTGGATGCCGAGGTCGTCATCGTGCTTTCTGACAATCAAAATGCTTTCATCCTGAAACGGGCAGCTCAGCGCGGCGTGCTTACTGGTATTCTGAACTGCCATGGCTTCAAAAATAAGTTTCCGGAGGAGGAGCAAGCAGACCTGGCTCAACGGCTCCGGGAAATGCAGGTGGATTTAGTTTGTCTGGCAGGCTTCATGCGCCTGGTGAAGCAGCCGCTATTGGATGCTTTTCCCCGCCGCATCTTGAATATCCACCCTGCCCTGCTGCCCCAATTTCCGGGTGTGGAGGCATGGAAACAAGCCCTTGAAGCCGGCGCCTCACAAACCGGCTGTACCGTGCATTATGTGGATGCAGGTATGGACACGGGGGAAATCATTATGCAAGCCTATGTGCCCGTGCTGCCCGACGACACTCCCGAATCGCTCCATGCCCGTATTCAAGTGCAGGAGCATATCCTCTACCCCGCTGCCATTCAATCGGCCCTCTCGCGGCTCTGAGTTTCACGGTCCTCCCCGAGCGTCATCCAGCGCATGAGCGCATAGAGGACTACCAGCAGCAATACGCCGCCCACGATAAGCCCCGTTTCATCCTTCACAGCGCGAATCAGGTTCTCCGGGGAACTTAAAATATCCGGATGATTACGGCCAATTTTATCGCCAAACCATGCGAGCACGGCACACCAAATGGCAGACCCGGATATGGTAGCGATGGAAAAGGTGAGAAAGTTCACACGTGCCAATCCCGCAGGGATAGAGATGAGGTGGCGCACCACCGGCAGGAAACGTGAGAAAAAGATACCCGGCGCCGAGTAGCGTTGCATGAACAGCTCCGCTTTCTCCACCTTCTGCCGCGGCATGAAAAACCATTTACCAAACCTCAGGATAAAAGGGCGCCCAGCCCACAGCGCCAGGGCGTACATGACGCATGAGCCGGCATATGACCCCACTGTGCCTGCTGCCACCACGCCCCAGAAGCTCATTGCAGCCTCGGGATGCGCCGCCAGAATTGCCGCCGGCGGCACGACAACCTCGCTGGGCACCGGCAGAACAGAGCTCTCCATCGCCATGAGCAAGACCACACCTGCGTAACCGAGATCTGCTACCCACTGCATCCAGATAACCAGCCATGCATGCATGCGCCTATTATGCCCGTCATGCGGCGGTTTGGAAAGACTTTTCTTGCGCCTGCACAAGGGCCGTGCTAGAATGCAGACATGAAGTTCTATGTGGTAGCTGGCGAGAAGAGCGGCGATAAACAAGGGGCTTTGCTCATGCAAGAATTGCTCAATCGTCGCCCGGATATCTCCTTTGCCGGCTTGGGCGGCGCTCGTATGCATGCCCTGTCGCCAGACTCCATTGAGGACTGGGCAGAGCAAGCCGCCGTCATCGGTGTGGTGGAGGTTCTGCGCCACGTGCGCTTCTTTCTGCGCCGCCTTAAGGAAATGGAACGACGCATTGCAACCGACAAACCGGACGGTCTGCTGCTCATCGACTACCCCGGTTTCAATCAGCGCCTTGCCAAGCGGGTGCGCGCGCGCTGTCCGGGCATCAAAATCATCTGGTTTATTGCACCGATGGTGTGGGCTTGGCACAAGAGCCGCATCCCCAAACTCGCCGCCATGCTGGATCTCATGCTATGCACCTTTCCTTTCGAGCAACCGCTCTTCGAGAAGGCTGGGCTGCGCACCCGATTTGTGGGTCATCCTCTTGCCGATGACATCCTAGCCACACGCAATGGGAACATTCGCGAGGCACAGCTCATTGGACTCTTTCCAGGTTCTCGTATGCGCGAGGTGGAACGCCATTTCCCCGTCTTTCTCCAGGTTGCCACGCGTCTGCGTACGCTGCACCCGGAATGGAAAATAGAGACGTCCGCCTCATCCCCGAAACTGCTGCAAAAAATGCAGCGCATGGCAGCTCGCGCCGGTGTACCGGAGGAAACCCTCAACATCCACTTGGGCAACTACCATTCGCTCATGGATCGAGCACAGGCAGCACTCGTCACTTCCGGCACCGCCACACTGGAAGCCGCGCTGCACAATCTACCTTTCGCTTTGGTGTACAAAGTAGCGTGGGGCACTTATCTGCTGGGACGTCTGCTGCTCACCATCCGTTTCATCGGCATGGTTAATATCCTGGCGGAAGCCGCCGTCACACGAGAGCTTATTCAGCGCGACTTCAATGCCGCCAACTGTATCGCAGAGCTTGAGCGACTGATGCAGCCGACCGAACGTGAGCAAACGCTGCATGACATGAGCTCTGCCGTATGCTGCCTCGCGCAAAGCGGTGGATCTGCTGCCACGGCTGCACGGGAAATTTTGCAGCTTTTCTGACCGCGGGCAAACTACAGCGCAAGTCTCTCCCCTGCGGCGAATCCGTGTTGCCCCATGTCCTTTTTCCTCACCTGCGATCCAATGTCTGGCGTTCCTCTTCCCGGGATGATGTTTCTAATGCCCTTGCCCTGTATGTTTCCTGCCTCTCCACATATCCGCGTACCATCTCTTGTAGCTTTTTTTCTTTTTTTTCGAAAAAAATCTTGACATGCTAGTTAGTCAAGGCTAATATCCTGCCGAAAAATTAGATCTCTCTAACATGAACACAACAGAAAACATGACATTACGAGAAGTCGGCACCGGGGAAAGGCGAAAGGTGCTGAAAGTGGGAGGAGAAGGAGCATTGCGCCAAAGGATACTCGATATGGGACTCACGAAAGGCGCCGAGGTAACCGTCCGCAAGGTGGCGCCGCTGGGGGATCCGATTGAAGTAACGGTACGCGGGTACGAACTCTCGCTGCGCAAGGCGGAAGCCGCGTGCATCCTGATGAAATGATTTTTTACTTTTAAGTTAGTCTTATTTAACATGAAAAAGAAAATAGCACTAGCGGGAAATCCGAACAGCGGGAAGACATCCCTCTTCAATGAACTGACGGGAGCGAATCAATACGTAGGGAATTGGCCCGGAGTGACAGTAGAGCGCAAGACGGGCGAATTGAAGGAACACGCCGGAGTCGAGCTGTTGGATTTGCCGGGCATCTATTCCCTTTCACCGTATTCACCAGAGGAGGTAATTACGCGCCGCTACCTGCTGGATGAGAAGCCGGATCTGATCGTGAACGTGATCGATGCCACGAATATGGAGCGCAACCTCTACCTCACTTCGCAACTCATGGAGGCCGGGCTGCCGATGATCGTGGCATTGAATATGATTGACCTGGCAGAGCAGCGGGGAAGGCGCATCGATGCCGAGGCGCTGAGCCGCAAGCTGGGTTGCCCTGTGGTCAAGATAAGCGCGCTGCACCACACCGGCATACGCGAGCTGACAGACTTGTTGCTCGGCGCTTTGCCCGCTGCGCCTGCACCGCTCAAGTTCCGGGGGTCAGTGGAGGCGGTCATCGCGGAACTGCGCACCCGTTTTTCCTGCAGCCGCCTGCAAGCCGTAAAAATGCTGGAGGACGATCCGCGCGCGCTGGAGGGACACAACACGGCCGAGCGTCACGAAATCGAGGACAAAAGGCTGGCGCTGGAAAAGGAAGCGGACGACGACATGGCTTCCATCATCGCCGGTGGTCGCTACGATGCCATTTGCTCGTTCATGAAAGAAGTGCTGCATGGTGAGAGACAGGTTGAAAGCTTTTCTGCTCGCGTGGATCGCCTGCTGACGCATCGTGTGTGGGGTCTGGTCATTTTCGTGCTGGTCATGTGGGCCATCTACTACATCTCCATCGGCACAGTAGGCAGTTGGGGAACCGATTGGGCAAATGACGTACTTTTCGGCCCGGTCGTGGGCGGCTGGCTTGCCGGATTCATCGGCACCGATCCCGCATCGGCGGAGAGTCTCACTCTGTTCGGCGCCGTGCTGTCCATGTGCCTCATCTTCCCGGCGACGCTGCGCCGTCTGCACGATGTCGGTCTGAATGGCTCGTGGCTCTACCTGGCCATCGCCCCCTTCCTTTTGGAGTACATGTGCCCACACCTGCCGAGCTGGCTGCACTCAGGCGTCATGTACCTGCTCAACATCGCCAACGCTTTTCTGCTGCTCGCCTGCATCTGCTTCCGCGGTACGGCTCATGCGAATCAGTACGGCAGCGTGCCTTCCGGCGTGGGTCTGCATCCTTTTCGACTGGAGGGACGCGCCGCCCGTACGGAGTACATCCTGTGGCTGGTCCTGCTCAGTGGCGTGAGCGTCGGCGTATCCCTACTCGGTCGAGTCGGGTTGGGCTGCAGCGCACAACTCAGTTCCCTGCTCACGGACGGCATTGTGGCGGGCGTAGGAGCCGTGTTGGGTTTCCTGCCGCAAATGGCGGTGCTCTTTCTCCTGCTCTCGCTGCTGGAAGATTGCGGGTACATGGCACGTGTAGCTTTCATGATGGATCGCATCTTCCGGACCATCGGTTTGTCCGGTAAATCCTTCATTCCCCTGCTCGTTTCCATGGGCTGCGGCGTGCCGGGGGTCATGGCCACGCGCACCATCGAGAATGAAAAGGATCGCCGCATGACCATCATGCTCACCACCTTCGTACCTTGCGGCGCCAAGCTGCCCATCATCGCGCTCATCGGCGCCGTGGTCGGACAAAGTCCCACCATCGCCACCATCGCCTACTTTGCCGGCATCGCCTCTGTCATCCTCGGCGGCCTCATGCTGCGTAAGACCCACATGTTTGCCGGCGGCTACACTCCCTTTGTCATGGAATTGCCGCCCTACCATATCCCGCGCGGCACCAACATCAACTTGCGCGCCATGGAACGCTGCAAAGCTTTCGTGCACAAGGCAGGCACCATCATATTCATCGCCTCGGCCATCATCTGGTTCACCAGCAACTATACCTGGACCATGCGCTTCCTCGATACGTCGGAAAATGAAGCCGCCATCGAGCAGAGCATGCTCGCCGATGTAGGCCACCAGTTTGCTCCCATCTTTGCGCCGCTCGGCTGGGGAGATTGGCGTCCCGCCGTAGCCACGGTCACCGGTCTCGTTGCCAAAGAAAATGTGGTGGGGACTTTCGGCGTCCTCTACGCCGGCAATGCGGATAAAAAAGACGATCCAATCGAGGCACCTCAGACGACTCCTGACGCTGCCCAGGCTCCGGCAGAGGAGGGTGAGGATTCCCTGCCCAACTCCTCCATCCTTCCAAAATGCAACATGCTCACAGCCCTCACCATGCTTTTGTGCCAGGCGGACGCCGATATACGCTCCGCCTCCCCAGCTGAACCCGCCCCTCCGGCAGAAAACACGCCAGAGGACACGGATGCCGAGCAAAGTTGGTTGACCTCCCTCACGCAATTTTTCTTCGGCGTGGAGGAAAATGAAGAAACAAGCGGCGTGGCCGCGGCAATTCAGGCATCCGGGGCCTTCACCTCCCTCAGTGCGCTTTCATTCATGCTCTTCAACCTGCTCTGCGCCCCGTGTTTCGCAGCCTGCGGCGCTATCCGGCGCGAGATGAACAGCGGACTGTGGACATGGTTTGCCATCGGCTACATGTGCGTATGGGCGTATTTCATGGCTTTGCTCGTCTATCAGATCGGCACCTGGGTGAGTACCGGCGTCTTTGCCACCGGACAATTAATGGCCTGCGCGGTCGGTCTGGGTATCCTCTACATGCTGCTGCGGCGCAAACCTCAACCCCTTCAAAAACTCTAAATATCCCGCTGTTCTATGGGCGATATCATCATCATAGGTCTTCTTGTCATCGCCGGCATATGGGCTCTTTTCTCCTGTCTGCGCAAGCGCGGCTGCACATCATGCTCAGGCACCAGCCCATGCGCCAACTGTTCCCGTGCATGCTGCGGTCGCAGCGTCACTCGTTGTCTTAACTCCTCCCAGCCCGGAGAAACCTCTGATTCTAAGCCTCCGAACGTTTAAACTATGCTGTTCGGCAGCTGCTTTTCCAACTCGTTGAGACAGATCGAGTTCGGCACCTGCTGTGCCATCATTCTCCCATAAAACAACAAAATAAACCATGAAAACAAAAACAATCATTCGAAGCATCCTGGCTGGCCTCGTGGCTATGCCGTCACTCTCCCCGGCTGATGAAACTCCACAGCCGGGCGATATTCTGGAAGGCATCAACATGTTCACCCCCGAGGAGGGTGACCCCGCCTACAAAGTGCGAGCCCACGCAACATACGGTACTCAGTGGGGGCTTGACCTGGCATACGGCTACTGGGGAACCCATCGCGCCTCCACAGATACGCCGTGCAACAACAACTTCGCCCTCATCCACGGGCAACTCAATCAGCGCCTCATCAAAGACGATGTCAACGGCGGCACTTGGCTGCGCGTGGAGATATCCGGTTCATGGGCGCTCGATCCTGATTCTGCCCGCGCCAATGATTCGGCGACGTACGTGGAGGGCTTCGGCACCTCCACCTCCGTGCATCCGGATGTGATGGGCCCGCATGATCTCTTCTTTCCGGAAGTGGCTCTCATGCACTACTTCGCCGACAAGCGAGCCTGCCTCATCGCCGGCGTTGTGAATCTCACCAACTACTTTGACGCCGTAAGCATCGCCAATGACACCTTCTCCTCCTTCGTCAACTCCGGTTTTGTGAACTCCACCATCCTGCCCTTGGTGGACAGCAATGTCGGCGCCGTATTGCAGGTGGAGCTAGGCAGGAAAAACTACGTGATGGCGGCCGTCTCCCGCACCGGTGTCGAGATGGGCTACGACCCCTTCAACGGGCAAAGCGATGGGTACTGCGTAGTCGGCGAATATGGACACATTTTCTGTGAAGGAAAGGGAACGATTCGTCTCAATCCCTTCTTCCAAATGATCGATGAAGAACGCGAAGAAGGCGTCCATCATCGCCGCAACGCCGGTCTCGTCGGCAGTGTGGAATTCTCCCCCAACGAGCACGTCACCGTCTATGTTCGCTCCGGCTTCGGCGCCAAACAGGATCTCGGCAGCTCTGCTGAACTTTCCCTGGGCGCACACCTTCACCCCTTTTCGCGCCGTGCCGATGACTTCATCGGCATCTCCTACGGCGTTTTCAAGGGCGCCAACTCCATCGATGACCCCACCGAGCACAACCGTGAGAGCGTGTTGGAACTCATGTACAACCTGCAGCTCATGGAGTGGTTCAAGGTAGTGCCGCATTTCCAGTACATCCACAACCCCGCTTACTCGGCAAACTCCGACGCCTGCGTGTTTGGCGTACAGGGCGTCTTTTCTTTCTGATCTTTTGTCGGTGCTGTAATGTGTATGCACCCGGCGCAGTGGCTCCCACCGCTGCGCCGGTTCCTTTTAATTTTCTTATCTTATAAAAATTTTGCTGGACAAATCCCCAAAGTCTGTCTATACTCCGCCCACACAAGGCAGGGTAGCTCAGTGGTAGAGCAGAGGACTCATAAGCCTTTGGTCGGGTGTTCAAATCACCTCCCTGCTAGCACATCCACCTCTTTAACAATCAATAGTTAAGGAGGTGTTTTATTATACGCCACACCATAAATCACCCGACAAATTCCAAAACAGTCGTGATCTGGCGGCTGGGAGTTTTCTCTCATTTTCCCGAATGCGATTGCCCTGAGACAGGATCCAGAGCAAACGAATTTGAAAGAAGTTCATCAACGGAGAAAATGGCCTTGTTGATTGATATTATTGTTGATACGCATCAAAAAAAATGACAACAAGCCGTCATCATGATGACGGCTCTCAAGAACTCTCCTGCCTACGTTCATGATTCGAAATAAACTGCGCAACGCGCACATGATCAATAAATCGTAATTCGTAACTCGTCAATCGTAAATAGTAACCGCATTTCCTAATGCGGTTGCCCTGAGACAGGATCCGACACACTTGACTGTGCATGAGGTAAATGATAGAATCCCAACCATGGCGGGGCCCGTCGCAAAGGAAGGGAAAAAGGCATGGATGGCTCATGTGCAGGGTCTGCGTGGTTTAGCCATAGCGCTCGTTGTGATGTACCACTTGAACCCGGAGGTGTGTCCGTGCGGGTACTTCGGTGTCGATCTTTTTCTGGTTATAAGCGGCTTTTTGATACTCAGGAACGGTACGAATCAATGGGATATGAACCGCTATGGATCCTACCTGCTGAAGAAGTGGTGGAGGATTTTTCCGGCAGTGTTCATTGTCTGCCTGCCGGTATTTGCCTGCTGCCTGCTTTGGATGCACCCGGATCGGATTGAGCGTGCTGCTTTTGTGCTGGGCGGCACAATGGCCGGCATAGGCAATGAAATGGTGGCACGTTGCGGCGGGTATTTCGATCTTCATGCACAGGAGAATCCCTTTCTGCACCTGTGGTATGTGGGAGTGGTCATGCAGTTATATCTGGTAGTGGGGTTTGTTGTCCGTCTCCGGGAAAGAATTCGCGGGGCTGTACTGTGGACTGCCGGAGTTGTTTCCCTCTGCTTGTATGTCCTGCTGAACATCAGGGAATCTTCTTTTGAGATTACCGCCCACACTCAAGGAATCAGCCAGTTCGTTTTTCCATACTACAGCACAATGACGCGTCTTTGGGAACCACTTGCTGCGTCAGTGATTCTTACGTTACCGTCATGGCAGGAGCACCGGGCTCTGCGCGCCGGCATGGCATTACTCGGCGCTGCACTAGCGCTGGCGCCGGTATGGACGCTCAGCACGGGGACATCCCTATGCTACGGGGCGGTTGTCGGCTGCGTACTGCTTCTGCGTTATGCGGATACGGGACTTGCGGGCAAGCTGTTGAGAGTGCCCCCCATCCAATGGTTGGGTAAGGTGTCCTTCTCTCTGTACCTCGTGCATTGGCCACTGATTGTGCTTTGGAAATACGTTGTGTTTCGAGAGCTCTTCTGGTGGGAGTACGCCGTACTGTTCATCGTGTCACTTTTGCTGGCTTGGTTGCTGTATGAGGGAGTAGAGAGACGCTGTATCGGGTGGAAGGAACACCTCGGCAAGAAAGCGTTTGGGGTAACGATGGGAGTCATGGTGGCAGGAGTGGCGATTATAGGAGGCTGCATCGGGTATGAGAGGATGAACTGCGGCTCATACTGCCCGGTGAGTAAAGATTTCTTGGACGGGTTTCCATCGGGAGCTCTCGCTGATCCCCCACTGGTGATCGGTGATAAGAGTAAAACTCCTTTCAGTTTTCTGCTATTGGGGGATAGTCACAGCTGGCATTTGCACGGCGGTTTGAATCAATGTTGCAATGAAACCGCCGACATGCGCGGCATCTACCTGAACAACCCTTGCATTCCGGCAACAAATTGCTTCACGCGCCTCATCGCCGGGAAGGCCTGCTGGGATCGTAACAAGGGCGAAGGAATTCTCGCCTGGCTCAAGAATTCACCACAAATTGAAACCGTGATCATCTCGGTATTCTGGCACCTGCGTCTTTCGAATACTAATCTGTCGGACTGGGATTTCCGGCGCATACCGCCAGAAGAATGCCGTCGTTACCTCATCTCTGCCATCATCGACTACTGCAAACGCCTGCAAGCGTGTGGCAAGCGGGTTATCATCGTGGCAGATACTCCGCATTTTTCGGGTGATCGCGATCCAGTTGACACATATTACCGTGATCCCAAGCGCAGGCTGCCATCCCTCTCACGGGAGCAGTGGGAGAAACTCCTTAATCAGGATGCCGACTTCTATGAAGCTGTGCGCTCTGCTGGTATCGAACTGCTGGACGTGTCGGATCACCTCTCATGCGAAACGGGCGATTTGTGTTTCATTTCCCCGGAGAGGAAGCTCCTCTACCGAGATTCCGATCACCTGTCACTCCATGGTTCCTACTACGCTGCCAAGCCCATCATCGAATACATCCGAAGCGGGCAAAGTCACCGTTAGAATCCCATCCTGCAGTTCGTTGCCTCTCCCCAGACGTCTTTTCTGTGCTCAAGACTCTCATTATCTCAGTTCGCTTAAGGAATTTGCGCCCAAGTTTGCGCCGCGCCTGAAACGCCTCCGACAGATGGCTGCCGGAGGCGTTTGAAGAAAATCTCGAAGAAGAATCAACTCTGCTGCTCTGAAGACGGTTGTTCGTCGGCGCTGTCAGAGACTGTTTCTGAAGCGTCCTCCTCATCTTCATCATCGGGAATGACAAGGGAGATATCTTGGATAGACTCTTTGGGATTGAGCGTGACGAGCTTCACACCTTGAGTGGCCCGCCCCGTCTCGCGGATGGTGTTCACCTTGATGCGGACGGACTGGCCGGCAGATGTCATGATCATGAGCTCGTCTTCATCCGTCACAGTCGTGGCAGAAACAACCTTACCTGTTTTCTCCGTGCAGTTCATCGTCTTGAGGCCAATACCTCCGCGGGATTGCAGGCGGTACTCGGAGAAAGCCGTGCGCTTTCCGAGACCATTTTCCGCCACAACCAGCAGGTGTGCCGCGTCATCATGAACCACCGCGAGCGAGACCACATAGTCCCCCTCGCGCAGCCTGATACCGCGCACGCCAATGGTGTTGCGCCCCTGAGTGCGCATGTCGGCCTCATTGAAGCGGATGCTCATGCCATTGTGCGTCACGAGAACGACATCCTGCGAACCGGAAGTGAGCGCAGCCATAACGAGCGAGTTGCCTTCCTCCAGATTGATGGCGATGATACCGGCCTTGCGGTAGTTCACAAAATCGTTCAGCGCCGTCTTCTTCACCGTGCCGTCACGAGTAGCAAACACCACATTGCCGGATCCCTCCGCGAAGGTGATGTCCTTGCCGTCGTCATCCACCTTGCGTTCCAAGCGCAACACAGCGGCAATGCGTTCTTCCGCCTGCAGGTCGAGCAGGTTCTTGATGGAACGTCCCTGCGCACTGCGTGCGGCCTCATCGATGTCGTACACGCGCTCCACGTACACGCGCCCGGTGTTGGTGAAGAACATGATGTAGTCGTGATTCTGCGCGGAGAAGAGATGCTCCACGTAATCCACAGTGTCTTTCTTGTTCTTGGTGGATGCGGCCTTGATGCCTTTTCCCCCACGTCCTTGCAAGCGGTACTCATCCGTCTTCGTACGTTTGATGTACCCGCTGTGGGTAATGGTGACCACCATGGAATCGTTCGGGATGAGATCCTCAATGGCCATATCCCCCTCAAACGGGATAATATGCGTCATGCGCGGCGTGGCGTATTTCTCCTTGATAGCACGCAGCTCATCCTTCACGATACCCAGCACACGGCTCTCCTTGGCGAGTATGTCAAGGTAATCCTCAATCTGCTCCAGCAAGCCCTTGTACTCATCGGTGATCTTGTCGTTCTCCAACGCGGTGAGCTGGTAGAGGCGCAACTCAAGGATGGCGTTCACCTGGCGTTCGGTAAAGACGTACTGGTCGCCTTGAACGGAAGGCTGCGCGTGAATGAGGATGCCCAGACCCTCTGCCAGTTTGGTGGGGAAACGGAATTGCATGAGACGAGCGCGTGCTTCATCGCGGTTTTTGGAGTCACGGATGATGCGGATGAATTCATCCATGTTTGCCAGCGCTATCAGGTAGGCCTCCAGCACCTCCGCCCGGTCTTCCGCCTTACCCAGCAGGAACTTGGTACGACGTACCACCACCTCGCGGCGGTGTTCCACGTAAAAGTTGATGGCGTCCTTGATGGTGAGCACCTTCGGTCTCCCCTCATGGATGGCCAACATGTTCACCGCGAAGGAGGTCTCCAAGCTGGTGAGCTTGTAGAGCTGGTTCATGACCACTTGCGGACGGGCATCGCGCTTCAGTTCAATTTCAATGTAGTCCGTAAGATCACGCATGCCCGCAATGTCGTTGATGACCTTATCTCGCACCAGCTCGGCGATTCGCTCCTGCAGGACGGCACGGTTGACGCCGTAGGGGACATCCGATATGTGAATGTACTCCCGCCCGCTGTCACTGGTCACAACCTCCATCTTGCCGCGCATCAGTACGCTCCCACGCCCCGTACGGAAATAGTTGTCGATGCCCTTGTAGCCGAGGATGTAACCACCGGTCGGGAAGTCCGGTCCCTGAATATAAGCGCGCAGCTGCTCCGCGGTGATGTGCGGGTCGTCAATGCATGCGCAGATGCCGTCCACCACCTCGCCGAGATTGTGCGGCGCCATGTTGGTCGCCATACCTACGGCAATGCCCGTGCCTCCGTTAACCAGGAGGTTCGGGAAGGCGGAGGGGAACACAACGGGCTCCGTTAGTCGATTGTCGTAGTTGGGCTGGAAATCCACGGTATCCTTATCCAAGTCGTCCATGAGAGCCACGCCCAGCGCACTGAGTTTCGCCTCGGTGTATCGCATGGCCGCAGGCGGGTCGCCTTCCGGCGTGCCAAAGTTGCCTTGCCCTTGTACCAGCACATCGCGCATATTCCACGGCTGCGCCATGGTGACCAGCGTGCCATACGCAGATTGATCGCCGTGCGGGTGGTAGTTACCGATGGTGTCACCCACGATCTTGCCGCACTTGATCGTGCCCTTGCTCGGAACCAACCCCAACTCATGCATGGCGTAAAGCACGCGGCGTTGAGAGGGTTTGAGTCCGTCCCTGGCATCCGGCAGGGCGCGGGAAATAATCACGGACATGGAATAATCCAGGAAGCTGCGGGAAACTTCCTCAGCCACATCCACGGGTCGTATTCTGGTTTCGCTCATAGTTCAGAAAGGTTTTGGGTTGGAATTACACATCGAGGTTGCGCACATTCAGAGCATTGTCCTCAATGAAGCGGCGGCGCGGTTCCACCAGGTCGCCCATGAGGATGGTGAACATCTTGTCCGCTTGCACGGCGTTGGTATCGTCAAAGCGCACGCGCAGCAGTTCTCGCTTTTCCGGATCCATGGTGGTGGCGTACAAATCCTTGGCGTCCATCTCACCGAGACCCTTGAAGCGCGTGATGGTCACGCTGCGTCCTCCGATCTCCAGCATGCGGGTGAGGATATCCGGGACGTAGAAGATCGGAGTGGGTACCTCCTTGCCCTTTTCCTGGAGCTCGTAGATGGGGGCGTCCTCGGAGAGAAGCTTGTTCCCGAGAATGCCGAATTCCTCGAGCCGGTCAATGAGACGGGTGATGGCTTTCGCCTCATGCAGCTCGTGCAGCAGAGCACGACGACTGGGTCCCTCTCGCTCCGGCAGGGGATGCGCAGCCAGTTCCTCCTCGCTCGGCTCGCCGAAAAGGAAAAGATCCGGATTGGCATCAGAATACGCCGTCAACGCTTCTTCGTTGGCAAAATACTCCACGGTTTCGTCATTCCCGCAGCGAACCTTGACAAGGTATTGCGGGAAGTCGCCGTTGGCGGCACGGTGCCGCAGGAGTTCCTTAAAGTCGCCGCCATGCTGTGCCACGCTGGCTTCGTACTTCTGCAGCGATATAAGCGTCTCTAAAATGCCCATCAGGGAGTCGGCGTCAAACTCCTTTTTGCCGTCCGCCGAGCGCAGGGAGACATCCCCGGCGCCCAGAGAGATCAGTTTGCGGTTGAGCGCCACCTCGTCCTGCACGTACTGCTCCACCTTGCGATGAATCACGCGGTAAAGCGGCGGCTGGGCAATGTAAAGGTAGCCGGCGCGGACCAGCTGCGGCATGTGCCGACAGAACAGCGTGAGCAGCAGGGTGCAGATGTGCGCGCCGTCCACGTCGGCATCCGCCATAATGATGATCTTGTGGTAGCGAGCCTTGGAAAGGTCGAAGGAGCCTTCGCCTTCGCCATCCCCCACGCCGGCGCCGATGGCCGTGATGATGTTCTGAATGGTCTCGCTGCCCAGCGCTTTGTCCAAACGCGCCTTTTCCACGTTGAGGATTTTCCCGCGCAAGGGGAGGATGGCCTGCGTACGCCGGTCGCGTCCCATCTTGGCGGAGCCGCCGGCGGAGTCACCCTCGACGATGAAGAGCTCGCACTGCTCCGGGTCGCGGTTGGAGCAGTCGGCCAGCTTGCCGGGCAATCCGCCACCCACGCTCATGGAGCTTTTACGAACCGCCTCGCGCGCCTTGCGAGCCGCCTCGCGAGCTCGGGAGGCAATGAGGCATTTCTCGATAATCACCCTGGCCTCCGCCGGATGTTCTTCGAAGTATTCCTTCAACTCCTCGTACACCACACCGCTCACCACGCCCTCAATCTCGGTGTTCACCAGCTTGTCCTTGGTCTGACTGGAGAAGCGAGGGTTGGGCATCTTCACCGAAATGACCGCCACCAGTCCCTCGCGCACGTCATCGCCGGTGAGGCTCGGATCTTTGTCCTTGAGCATATTGTTGCTCTTGGCATACTGATTGATGGCGCGGGTAAGCGCGCTGCGGAAGCCGGAGAGATGCGTGCCGCCGTCGCCGTTGAAGATGCTGTTCGCAAAGCAGAGCACCTGGTAGCGGTCGCTGTCGTTGTACTGCATCACCACATCCACAATGACGTCATCCTCCATGGTCTTGCCGTCGTATTCCACCTCAATGTGGCGCACGCCGGACACAGCGATCGGATCCGGGGTGATCAGCGTCTTGTTCTCGCCCAGCTGGCGGACAAATTCGCGAATGCCGTCCTTGTACAGGAAGGTTTCCCTTCTGTGCTCCGGCTGAGTGCGCTCATCCACCAGTTCGATGATAAGTCCCGGATTCAGGAACGCCAGCTCGCGCAAACGCCGTGTCAGGTGGTCAAACTGAAATTCCGTCGTGTCCGTAAAAATGGTGGGATCCGGCAGGAAGGTGATGGTCGTGCCGGTCTGCTGCGCGGGACATGACCCTACCACGTGCAGCTTCTCTTTCGTCTTGCCTCGTTCAAAGGTGATGACGTGCCTCTTGCCGTCGCGCCTCACCTCGGCCTTGAACCAGTCGGACAGTGCATTCACGCACTTGGCGCCCACGCCGTGCAACCCGCCGCTGTACTTGTACGCCCCCTGCCCGAACTTTCCGCCCGCGTGTAAGTTCGTGAGCACCAACTCCACCGCCGGTATCCCGAACTTCGGGTGGATGTCCACCGGGATGCCGCGCCCGTTGTCGATTACGGAAATGGACCCGTCCACATGGATCACGATCTCAATGCGCGTGCAATACCCTGCTAAATGTTCGTCGATGGAGTTATCCAATACCTCAAATACGCAGTGGTGCAAGCCTCTCTCATCCGGGTCCCCTATGTACATGCCTGGACGCTTTCTCACGGCTTCCAAGCCCTCCAGCTTGTCAATCTGCGCCGCACTGTACTCCTGCTGTGCTCCCGTGCTCACCTGCTGCGCAGGCTCTCCGGTCGTTGTTTCTTCACTCATACGCAGCCTATTCTACGCGCGTACGCGCGCGCGCTCAAGGAAAAAGGCTGTCATTTTCTCTCTTTTATTTTTTCCCTCCCGCATTTTCCCCTTGACGCGTCATGATTTTGGGTATATTTTACATGAAATGATTGCTTATTCGTGCAATTATTATTAAATAACTGAAACCGACAATGAAAAAGAATTATGAAATCGAAGTGGACTGCGCGAATTGCGCGGCAAAAATGGAGCAAGCCACAAGAGGAGTCAGCGGAGTAAGGGGAGCTGTCATCAATTTCATCATGCAGCAGCTGACCGTGGAATTTGAAGAGGGAGCGGATATCAAGGCCGTGATGACAGCCGTGGTGAAAGCTTGCAAAAAAGTGGAACCCGATTGCGAGATTGAGTGCTGAACAGGAAAAGGAGTCAGGCATGACGAAGAAGCAAAAGAAGATGACGGGGCGCATCGTCGTGGCGGGCATGCTATTCATCGCCCTGCAATTTGCGCCTCTCGAGGGAGCGTGGAAACTGGGCGCAAGTTTGGGAATCTACCTGATCGTGGCGTACGACGTTCTGATCAAATCAGCCAAGGGGATACTGGCGGGTCAACTGTTGGATGAGAATTTTCTCATGGCAGTGGCAAGCCTCGGCGCCTTTGCGCTCGGCGTGTGCGACGGCAGTAATGATTTCAACGAAGCCATTGCCGTTATCCTCTTTTACCAAACGGGCGAACTTTTTCAGAGCTGCGCGGTCTCCAAAAGTCGCCGCAGCATCACTGCGCTCATGGATATCCGACCGGATTACGCTCACGTAGAAAGAGACGGTCAACTGAGCACCGTCTCTCCGGATGATGTACCCATCGGCAGCATCATCGTGGTGCAACCGGGCGAGAAAGTGCCGCTGGACGGCATTGCCGAGCAGAGCGATAGCGCCCTCGATACATCGGCCCTTACCGGTGAGAGCGTGCCGCGTGCTGTCCACCCGGGGGAGGAGGTCATGAGCGGCTGTATCAACATGCGTTCCCCACTACGCATTCGCACGACGCGCGAGTTTGGGGAATCCACCGTCACCAAAATCCTGCAACTCATGCAGGAAGCCACGAGCCGCAAATCCAAATCCGAACAATTTATCACGAAGTTTGCGCGGATTTACACCCCCATTGTGTGTGGGGCTGCGCTTTTGCTCGCCCTTCTTCCGCCGGTCGTGTTGCTCGTCATGGGGCACCCTGCCGAATGGACGACCTGGCTGTATCGCGCGCTCATTTTCCTGGTCATCAGCTGCCCCTGCGCGCTCGTGCTCAGCATTCCTCTTTCATTCTTCGCCGGCATCGGCGGGGCGGGGCGCGCCGGGATCCTTATCAAGGGCTCGCACTTCATGGAAACGCTCGCGCAAGCGCAGGTAGCCGTTTTTGACAAGACCGGCACACTCACCCGCGGCGTGTTTGAGGTGGTAGCTGCGCACCACAGTCCGTATTCCCTGCAAGATCTGCTCCAACTCGCGGCGGCGGCGGAGAGTTCCTCTTCACATCCCATCGGTACCAGCCTGCGCCAGGCCTGTCAGCAAGCGCTCCCTCTCTCCGACATCGCAAACACGCAGGAGCTGCAGGGCTTGGGTGTCATCGCTACGGTGAAAAATCTGCGCGTAGCTGTAGGCAATGAAAAACTCATGGAGCAGGAGGGGGCTGAGGCCCTGCCCTGCCACTGCGTAGGCACCATCGTCCACATCGCCATCGACCACCGCTATGCCGGGCACATTCTCATCTCCGACTCGCTCAAGGAAACCTCAGCCCGGGCCTTAGCTGAGCTCAAGGCCATGGGAATTCGTAAGACGGTCATGCTCACCGGAGATAACCAGCGCACTGCCGAAGCCGTGGCCTGCGAGTTGGCCTTGGATGAAGTGCATTGCGAGCTGCTCCCCGCCCACAAAGTGGCTGAAGTGGAACAACTCATGCGCTCCAACATTGGTCACCTCTTCTTTGTGGGTGATGGGGTGAATGATGCCCCTGTGCTTGCCCGTGCCGATGTGGGTATTGCCATGGGAGGCCTTGGCAGTGATGCAGCCATTGAGGCCGCCGACGTGGTTATTATGGACGATGACCCGGCTCGCATACCGCTCGCCATGCGTATCGCCCGCAAGTGTATGCGCATTGTCCGCCAAAATATCACCTTCGCCCTGACCGCCAAGTTCACATGCCTCATTCTCGGAGCCCTTGGACTGGCCAATATGTGGTTCGCCATCTTCGCAGATGCAGGCGTCCTCATTCTCTGCGTCCTCAACTCCATCCGAGCTATGTACGGCAAGTAGCGCCCGCACAGCTTGACCTCCCCCGTCTCTCCCGTTCTTTTAGTCTATCCTCCCCTCCTCAAGCCGGTTGTCAGATTCGAACTGACGACCGTCCGCTTACAAGGCGGGTGCTCTACCACTGAGCTAAACCGGCGGGGTGAGTGGGCGGATTCTACACGAGGGGGAAGTCGCATGCAAGACTTTTTTGTGCAACCGCATGAAGAAAGACATGGCAATCGCATGGCAGCAACGTCATGAAATGGAAACTATTTGCTGAAATCAGCTCAATGGCCCCATTCCGTGCATTAAGTCGTGAAAAAAATCTGCGCAATACGCACGAATCCGACATACCCTCAAATCCACACGTGTCCCGAGAAAAAAGCACCCCCGACAGGTCGTTAACGGCACATTATGAAGCATAAGCCTTTGGTTATTTATGAATGACGATTGACGATTGACGATTTGCAAAAGCTAGCGAGCCGGAGGCTCGGGAAATGCGGAGCGGTAGCGACGGGGGAGGGCGGAACCGCGCGCATGACTAATGAGAAAGCTGAGTGGGGGAGCGAAGTTGAATCACAAGGGGATTTTCGAGTTACGATTTTTGATTTTCGATTTGGGGAATTTGCACGCTGACGCTCGGGGAGGCGAAGCGCTGCCATTTTCGTCCGAAGAAAACGCATGGGAAATGGATTGAATGAGCCCGGAGAAGATTTTATTGGGACACGTGTGCCTCAAATGACAAAACGAAGATCAAAAAGAGATGCTAATTGACCGGAGTGTGGGGAAATGCTATACTCCGGGCAGGTATGGACCTGTTTGAATACGCAGACCAGCAGACACCGGATGAGCGGGAGCGATACGAGGAGCTATGTCGCGTGGTGCGCCACAATAATGAGCTTTATTATGCAAAAGCGACTCCGGAAATCACCGATGCGGAATATGACCGTCTGTACCGGGAAATTGAGGAAATAGAAACGCGGCATCCAGAGTACAGGACTGCGGAGTCGCCAACCCAACGCGTGGGGAATGATTTGGCGGAAGGCTTTGCAAAAATCAAGCATCCCGTACCGATGCTGAGTATCGACGATGTATTTGAACATATGCCCGCAAATGGGCAGGAATCGGACGAAGAGCTGGTAGATTTTTATGAAAGACTTTGCCAGGCGCTTGATGATCCATCGCCGCATGTTGTGGTGGAGCCAAAAATAGACGGTTGCGCGGTCACGCTCATGTACCGCAATGGAAAGCTCGCTTATGCTGCTACTCGTGGGGACGGTTCTGTAGGGGACGACATTACCGCAAATGTGCGCACGATCCGCAGTGTGCCGCAGCAACTCCCGGCGGGAGCGCCGAAGACGCTGGAGGTGCGGGGCGAGATTTACATGCCGTTAGCCGAGTTTGGTGCACTCAACGCACAACGTGACGCAGAAGGGCTGCCGGCTTTCGCTAACCCGCGCAATGCGACGGCCGGTACGATTAAGTTGCTTGATTCGGCGGAAGTCGCGCGCCGTCCGTTACGATTCCTGGCGCACGGCATGGGTGCGTATGATGGCGAGACCTTGCGCAATATGGATGATTATGAGCGCCTGCTCACATCCATGCAAATACCCTACAACAAGCCCGTCCTGCATGCACATAATCTGGAAGAACTGCGCGCCGCAGCAAAGAAGATGGATACTCTGCGGCGCGGACTTGGTTTCGGCACGGATGGCGCTGTGGTGAAGCTGAATGATTTTGCACGGCGCGATGCGCTGGGAGCCACTGCGCGGGCGCCGAGGTGGGCGGCCGCCTTCAAGTATCTGCCCGAACAAAAGGAAACCACATTGCTGGGCATCACCGTGCAGGTTGGACGCACCGGGGTGCTTACTCCGGTAGCCCAACTCTCGCCAGTGTTCATCTCCGGTTCTACCGTCTCACGCGCCACGCTGCACAATCAAGATGAAATTGCGCGCAAGGACATCCGCATCGGCGATACAGTGCTTATCGAAAAGGCGGGGGAAATCATACCCTCTGTTGTGAAAGTCATTGAAGCGAAAAGGCCGAGTGATGCCATCCCCTATCAATTGACGGACGCAGTGGGTGGCGTCTGCCCAAGCTGCGGCGCCCCCATCGCACAAGAGGAGGGGCAAGTAGCGTGGCGATGCACTAACTTTGCCTGTCCTGCTCAAGCAGTCACACGCACAACCTATTTCTGCTCACGAACAGCTCTGGATATTGAAAACCTGGGAGGAGTAGTGGCGGAGGCTCTGGTGAATACCGGCATGATTCACACCCCGCTGGATCTTTTTGTTCTCACCCAGACTGAGCTTGGAGCCCTGAATCTGGGCACTGCTGATGAACCTCGGCGTTTCGGCGAGAAAAATGCCGCCAAAGCCATCGACTCGCTGGAAAAAGCCCGCTCCCTTCCGCTTGAGCGTTGGATCACAGCTTTCGGCATTCCTTCCATCGGCTCCGTCACCGCGCGGGAGGTCGCCAAATACCACCGCGACATGCAGGAATTGGCAAACTCCTCTTATTTGTGCACACTCGTGGAACTGGAGGATGCTATTGCCCGCTACAACAAGCTCAATCCGGGTTCCCCTGCCAACAAAGGCAAAGATAAAACCGTCCTGGAGGAAAAACGGGCCGAGCTGCTCCGGAACATCCGTCAAATATCAGAGCCATATGCCGCACGTGGCTACTTGGCGACGGAGCCCGAGGGGAAAAACGGCCTGCACCTTGTCAATCCAATTGGAACCGTTTCGTGCCGAAAATTGAAAGCGTACTTGGACTCTGCTGCCGGACAACATGTCCTTACCACCCTGCAAAGGTTAGGGATTAACCCGGTCTCCGATTGCTATGCAGAAAATAGAATGACCGGGGTGCAAGGACCGCTGACCGGGCTCTGCTTTGTGCTGACGGGAAGTTTGAGTGTGCCGCGCGATGAAATGGAACGGCGCATTGCGGCAGCCGGCGGAAAATCTGTTGCTTCCATTACCAAAAAAACAAATTATTTAGTGGCGGGAAACGGAGGAGGAAGTAAGCGCGAAAAAGCGGCAGCTCTTGGCATTCCCATTATTGATGAAGCCACCCTACTGCGCATGATTCAGAGTCCAAATACGCCATGATCTCTCACCCGCTCTCCATTTACGGCACAATTGCCATCGACACGCTCATTACACCGAGCGGGCGGGCGGAGGCCGTAGCCGGAGGATCCGGCATATATGCTGCGCTGGCAGCCCGCCTGCTCTGTCAAACGCATGCTCTCATCGGAGTGGTAGGGGATGATTATCCGGCTGAGTGGGAAAAAAACTTTGAGAGCAAAGGGGTGAGTTTCCGGTACGTCTCTCACATGCATGGGAAAACCTTCGCTTGGACAGGCAAGTATGAGCAGGATATGAATCTGCGCACCACGCTGGAAACCATTGAAGGAGTACAGGCGTTGTGGCAGCCGAAGCTGCCACAGTCTCTTCGTCAAAGCCGCATTGTCGTGGCAGCCAACGTGACCCCACCTCTGCAAGCAGCCATGATTGAACAATGCAATCCGTCGGCTTTCAAAATGGCGGACTTCATGAAGAGCTGGATCATCCGAGAACCGGAATACACACGCAAGTTGCTCGGCTGCGTGGATGTTGTGTTGATGAATGATGAAGAAGCTTGCGAATACGCTCAAACAGATGATCCCCGCGCCGCTGGACTGGCCTTGCTTCATGCCGGTCCCGGCTTTGCCATCGTAAAACACGGCAGCGCAGGCTCCGACCTCTACCACCGACGCAAGGACGGCAAAGTGGAGTCTTTTCACTGCCCGGCGCTGCCTGTTGAACACGCTGTTGACCCCACTGGCGCGGGCGATAGTTACTTGGGCGCTCTTGCCGGCTACCTGAGCAGTCACATGCAAGCAGCTCAACCCTCGTGGGAGGAAATGCAGCGCGGCACGCTGTGCGCAAGCGCTGTTGCTGCCTGCACTTGCAAGACATTCAGCACGGATGGACTGGTGCAGCTCACGCGTGGGGAAGTGGTGCGACTCAGTGCATTGCTTGCCGACCGGGCAGGAGTTACTCGGCCTTTGTTCGATGAACCTCCTGCCTGCGTAAGGCCTGCTCCCGAATCGCCAGACGGGTCTCCCGGAGCTTGTTCAGACGCTGAGCCAAGCCGAGAATCGCAACCCCTGCGATAAAAAGAATCAACCCGCCCAAGGTCGGAGGTAAACTGTAACAGAAAGGAATGCTGACCACAGAGCCGAGCACAAACGCACACGCAATGAGGAGATACGGCAGGCTGTTGTAAAACGCTCCGTACCACAGAAGGCTCAGTCCATAACCTAGCGCAAAAAACGGCCCTAGCAATTTAAGCCACAGCTGCGGCAGATACAGGATGAATGGAATCGCCAGTGCATTCATCCCGAAAAACACGACGAAACAAAGTGTAAAGACAGGTTGCCGAAGCCTTTGTGTCTGACGCACATGCACCACTGCTGCGGCCAGGGGAAGCGCCGTCAACAAGAGCAGAAGCAGCCAGCGCACGCGAGACTCGCTATCCCACGCGTACAGTTCATAAAGCGCTCCAAGCGCCGCCAAAAGCAATCCGGTACCCCACAGCGCTCCGAGCAAATTGGCAGGAATCCCCTGCACCTGTACCTCGTGCTCCTTCGCATGCCCCGTCTGACGATCCTGAGCAGCCAGAGATAATGGCGGCTCCTCTTTTGAAAGTTCGGTATTCCTCTCCTGAACCATGCGGGATATGTTTCCGGGGAAAAAGGAGGGGAAATTAACGACGGCGCGATGGACGCTTTCGGGAAGCTACCGCTCGTCTCTGACTGCTCGTCGACCTGCGGCGTATCACGCGAGCCCTCCCGGAGGCGCGGCGGCTCCGGTCCGAAGAAACGCGCCGTACATCCCCCGGGCGATAATCAGAGGCTCGCACTGGCGTGCGTGCCGTCTGTGCAGCAGCTATGTAAGCACGCCTCTGGTCGCTGAGGGAATAATTGGCGGCATTCTGCTCGCGGAAATAGGCCCGATAAGCAGGATCCACCTGACCAATATGCACCACGGCGTCTGAATAGGTGCGCACGCCCACGCTGCCTCCGGCCGGCGGTCCCTGCTGACACGAAACCATCGCGACCAACACCGGAGCCAACTTCATTATTTGTCGGCTTGTGCTCATCGCGGCGTAACGGAATTTAACAATTGTCCAGGTATGTTCAGCAGATAGCGCATAAGCTGCGTGACTGTTGTGCAGCTATTGAGGCCGCACACACAAACCAGCAGTGCCAAAACTATGACGGTCCGTCTCATGAATACGCCCATGTTATTACGGAAAAGTTAAAAGAAAGAGGATGATCGCAGGGGTATGGTAGCATATCCTCTTGCTTTTGCCAATACAAAACGGCCGGAAATGGAAGTTATTTTGAGAGGCAAGTTATTTCATCTTCACAGAAACATCCACCGGCTTGGCTTCCCAGATGCGGCTGTCCGGATCGTAGGGGATATCCTTGAGCAACATCACATCAGCCGTTTCATCGCTTTCTTTGTTCTTTTCGGGGATGGCCGCATAAGCAGATTGGATGGTTGGAGAGGAAAAGGCAGTACGGAAAAGCTGAAAGAGAGGCTTCCCCTCTTTGATTGTTTTCTTTTCTTCGCCCTCCTCATCAATAAGCAGGCAGAAGCCAAACTCGCCGCCGCCGATTTCTGAAATCATCACCTGCATTTCATACCATTTGCCGGCTTCTACCTTGATGGGATCGCCTATCTCAAATCCCCCCATAGATTCATTCCAAACTTCGATTCCTTTGTACTGTACAAGAGGGCGTTCCTTCTTGATATCAGCGGCGGTAAGCCACTCGTTCCATGTGGCGTTGCGCAGGTTGTGCAGACCGCACGCCAAGACATTGCGCCCGTCAAAACGCACCGCCATCACTGTGTCTGCCGCGCCCACAAAGCGGAATGTCCCGCTGGTCGGCGCCTTCACCTTCGCGCGATACACAACCAGCCAGCGGCTTTTCTTGAGGCCCTGCTTGCCCGTAGGGTCATAGGCATGCACAGCCTCTTCGTCTTTACAGTTTGGCATGAAAAAACAGGTGCTGTAAAGCGGCATCCTGGCTTGCATGAACATCACAAGCATACCCAAATCCCACCCTTTATTGTAAAAATTGCTCTCAAACTCAAGCACCTGCTCGTTGCTAATCGCGCCCTCGTAAGCAGATGGTTTGCCATTGACCGTGCGCTTCAAATCCCAGAAATAGCCGGCGAATGCAGAGTCCACCTTCTTGCCGCCCATGCCTCCGCGACCGGAACCTTCACCCAAGCCCTCTCCCAGCCCCCCCCCACCAAGGGAGTCCATATCACTCGTTGACATTATCGGCGCATCCATATCCACATCCATGGTGAAGTCTGGATTCGCAACATCCGAATTAGCAGCAATAATAGTGGCCACTGGCGGGGTGGCAGGCGGCTTTCCGCCAGAGATGTCGCGCACTTTTGGCGTAGTCGGCACAAGCTCTTCGACGTTTTGCTCCTGGTACACGATGAACTCCGGCTGAGGCGGCGTGCCAATGAGGATCTTGGTCACATACAGAATAGTCATTAGCGCAGCCAGAATGATCGTCATCAAAATGATCGCGCGGCGCCGCGTGCGAAAACGCAGCAACTCTATGCTACCACGTACGGTATCTGCTGGGCGAAACCTGATGGCCATGACCGGTGCTACAAACCTGACGCTATTATATCCGTGCCCAGATAATCCTGTCAAGCTTGGATACACCCAGGTCAAACGCATTTGAAAGAAGTTCATCAACGGAGAAAATGCTCTTGTTGGCTGATATGATCGTTGATACACATCAAAAAAATGACAACAAGCGGTCATCATGATGATGGCTCTCAAGAACTCTCCTGCCTACGTTCATGATTCGAAAAAACTGCGCAACGCGCACATGATCAATAAATCGTAATCCGTACATCGTCAATCGTAAATAGCAACCGCATTTCCTAATGCGGTTGCCCCGTGGATACACCTGCCCCAAGGTACATCCGTCCCAGGAAACAGCAATCCCAGCAGGCGATTGTCGCCGCATCATGTAGCATAAACTATTCATAATTTTCGACTGACGAATGACGATTTGAATGCTGGCGCGCCTGCGCGTGGGATGCGCAGTAAATGCGAAGCGGAATTTTCGAAGACGAGATTCGATGATCAAGGGAAACGTTCTTACCGCTCGCTTCGCGTGCGCCCTACCGGGGTCGTCGGCCGCTTTGCTGAATCGTCCGCGGGTTGCCGTCTTGCTTGATTTACTTTCTTCGTCCATAGAAAACGCATGGAGAATGCGTTCAATGCGCCCGGAGAATATTTTTATTGGGACACGTGTGCTTTTCATTCATTTTCACGCAAAAAAAGATTGAAGAGATGGACAATTTTTGGTAAAACACAAGTGGGTAGAAGTCGAACTGCCAGCTACACCGATCCATGAAGAGACAATACGCCGGAAGAACGACCGCGTTCACGCTCATTGAGCTGTTGGTTGTAATGACGATCATAGCCATTATGATGTCGCTGGCCGCCACCGTGCTGAGAGATCCGGGCACCGGACGCACGCTCGATTCCGGGGTGGATTTAGTTGCCAGTATGATCGAAGAGGCTCGAGCCACTGCCCAAGGCAATGACACTTACACGCGACTTGTCATCGTCAATGACCCCTCCGATACCGGTGCGAACTCTCGCCATCTGCGCTACATGGTCGTGCAAATGCTTAAGCGGGACTTGAAGGAAAACGGCACTTACGATGCCTCGAACGTCTCCATCCAGGGCAAGTGGGTTTCTACCTCCGCCGGGGCAATGTTGCCCGCAGGTGTTTACTTCTCTCCCTCCTACAGCAAGTCCCTCTCATGGGCCGAGGGTTCCACCAACAGGATAGGCAGCGCACTCTCACCCATCGGCAAAAAACGGAAAACCCGCGTGTACTACTTCGAATTTGATGAAAAGGGACGCTTCGTTGCTCCCGGAGCTGACCCTTCATCCCCGCCCCAGCCGCAACGCATCATCCTCGTGCATGCTCGCAGAGGCATCGGAGCCGGTGCCGTAGATGGTCTTGTTCCGCTTCAGCAGGACAAGCAGCATCGCCCCATCGGGGTGAAAGGTCTTGTGGTTTGGCCTACCGGCTACACCACGCTGCTGCGCACTCGATCGCAGATGTTCGAATAAATTCTTCCCTGATTATGAACATGATACACCAGCGCAACTGCAGAGCTTTCACGCTCATGGAAACCTTACTGGCCGTGGCGCTCATCGGGATGCTCATTTCCGTCTTCCTGACCGTGTTTGTGCCGGCACGCGGCATGGTTCAGAAAGCCCTCACCAAACAGGAATCCGACCGCGTGGTAAGTATTCTCCGCTCCGAATTGAACACCGTGCGCGAAAACGAACGCGCTCAGGGTAGCAGGGGCTCCGCTCCCGGCAAATACACCTGTTCTTTCGACAAAGGTTTTTACTGGATTCAGGCATCCACCAAGCCGTCCACGTCCGTGGTGGTCTTTTCTTACCGAGCCGACACTTCAGCGGCTCAGCGAGAAGATGGCACCTTTCCCCCCATCCCCGTCACGGAAAGCCGCCCTGGAGAAGACACCCAACTTGTCTCCATTGCCTGCACCATGAATAATCCTATCCATCGTAAAGATATTCCGAATGCCGAGGGACCGGTTTTTCTCGTCAAATTCACTCAAATTGAGCCCGATAACACCGGCAAATATAAGTTGTCCAGGTCTCCCGGCGTCATTTCGAAAGCATCTTCCCCCCAAAAGTATTTTTCCAACGAGTCTGACCAGACTCCGTGGGGTGGCGCTATTTTTTTCAGAGCCGACTTTTATTTGATGTCTCCACCCAATCCGGATCGATATAAGAACCGTCCGTGGTCACGAGTAGGACGACCTGTCTTCTCCACTAATATGTCCATTCGCCGCTGACTTACCCCTACTCCCGAATATGATGTGTCAATCATTATGCGTCAGGCAACTCCGGCGAGCCTTTACCTTGGTGGAACTGATCACCGCGATGGCTATTACAGCCATCTTGGTTATCGTGATCATGCAGCTCACGAACCAAGGTGTGGCGCTCTGGAAGTCAATACGACAGGATACTGATACGTCGGCTGCAGCTCGTTTGGCTTTGCAGACAATCGCGCGCGACCTCGAATCCATTCAGATCAATTCTAACGCCAAAGATTTTCAATGGATGTATGCGGAAGTGGATGAAATGATGCGAGGGCTGCCCAATGGGCTTGAAATTCCCAAGTCCGCGCGCGTCATCTTCTTTGCATGCCCGCCGGATCGCAACCCCTCCGTAAGCGCATCCAATGCTAAACGCAACAGCTATCGCTCTCTCCTCGCCAGCCAGCCTGAAACCCAGGGTGACGTAAGCGCCGTCTCCTACCGCCTTAAATTCCGTGATCATATCCTCAACCTCCCCGCACGCAAAGGCGATACCGAATCCTTCCCCCTCTTCTCCCTGTACCGTCATATTATCAACCCTCGCGATACGTATGAACGCATCTTGGGCGCAGAGAACCTGGAAACTCGCTACGCCCAATTTGAACCGCAGGAGGATGAGGATTTCCTGTGCGAGAACATCGTGGAACTCAATCTCATCTTGAATGTGCAGTATGTAGATCCCGGCTCAGGAAATGGCGATGCCAGAGAAACACCCTTTCGCACGGTAAGTGTGCCTATCCTCTCCAGCTCGGCCAAGCGCGGGAAAAACCGCTTCCGCCTCTATGGCAATCGAGCTGACGCAGAAGGCGACAGCATGGAAAAAGCCCGCGTCATTTCAGCGGAGATTTCTATAACCGTGCTGACCGAGGAAGGAGTAGCCCTCGTGGAACAAGTGCGTTTGGGACAACGCCACGCACCCAAACTGGAAGAATTCTTCTCGCGTTACACGCGCTCGTTCTCGCGCTCCGTATCTCTTCCCCAGCCCCTGTAATGCCAATGAGGACAGAGGCTCACCCGGAAGAAAGCAAATTGCCGCTCTTGCCACGGCTTCATGTATGGGTCGATCCCATCGCGCGCAGTGGCTACGAAAATATGGCGACAGATGAGTTGCTACTGGGACAGACGGAAGCCTGGCTGCGCATTTATGGCTGGCAGGATGCTTGCGTGAGCTTCGGCTACTTTGACTCCGCCGACACCGCGCGCTCCATATTCCCCGGCGCCATTTACTACATACGCCGCTGGACCGGCGGCGGCATCGTGGATCACCGCCACGGCATCACTTACACCCTTACCCTGCCAGCTCCGTCGGCGAATGAGCCACAGCACCCGCAATCTTCGCTGCTTTACGCACATATCCATGGTGCGCTCGCGCGCGCATTGCAAATGTCCGGCGTAGAGTGTACCCTGCTCACTCACGATGCTCCATCCGGCGGACGGGCCTGCTGGGCGAGCCCGGTCGCCAGCGATATTGTGGACTGCGCCGGGCACAAACTGGCCGGTGCGGGACAACGTCGTTACCACGGAGCGGTGCTCCACCAGGGACTCATCCAACAATGCTCGCCGCGCGCCGGCTGGGAGTTCTGTTTTGCATCTTTTCTCGCTGCATCCGTCAACAGGGTAAGCGCTGCTTCCCCTTGGCCAAATTTCGATGCCGAACTGAGACAGCTTTGCGCACGCAAGTACACTACCCCTGCATGGGAGGATGAGAGCCACGGGCGACGCAAGCCCACCGCCTTGTAACGCTCCACTGGAGCAACCAAAGAGGAGCTGGCTTGCCACCCCTCAAGCGCGCGAGAAGCGGTAAGCCAGCAAAATGTATCCTTATTGCTTCGGGACGGACTCGGTGCCCTGCCGCGCAGGCTCAAACGTTGTATTCTCCGGTGAAAGAATCATCCGTGCACGGGCTGTGCGCAGGTCATTGTTGATGGTGGATGTAGAAAAGAACCACTCCACGCGCTCGGAGACGCGTTGCAGGAAGCCCGCAACCTGCGACGCCCACGCGGAATTGGCAATCATCGGGCAACGTGTCGCACTCATCACACGGGCAAGCGTCGGGATGTGCACGGAATTGACAGCCCCGGTAAAAGGCATCTCCCCTTTCGCCGCCAACAGCATGTGCGCATTCAGTGCAGTATTGTTTCCCAGCACAAAATAGTTCGAGCTGAGCGCCACGCTCGGCGTGGCGTTATCGCTTGCAAACGGCAAAATCGGTGTGTAGCTGTCCCCTTCCTGACCCAGCGTCTTATGTTCAATCGGCACAGCATGTATGAGAATGGGGGGCAATCCCAACTTGCCAAGAGCTTGACCGAGACTCCCGAGAACCTGCTGCCAGCCGTCCGAAACAGCCTCACGGTTTTTCACCGCTGCACCAATCGCCCACGCCGAGACCTGGGAAGAAACGTTCTTTTTGACTTCAGCGCCCAGGATGGCAAAGGGTGCGCACATGCCGGAACTGAGCGTATTCAAGGCCTCGCCAAGCGACTCGACATCTTTCGAAAACAAGCGCATGTAGTATGCCCAAGCCTCAGCTGAGCCACGCTCGCTCTTGCGCAAAGTCAAGGCTATGCCATTGCAGATATCCGGCACCATGGTAAAGAGCTTGGTGCGACAGGCGGCCCAATCCGGAAGATGTGGGACAGAAAAAGCTGTGCTTTCCATGTAAAAGAAGCTGCCCGGGGCGGTGGCTTCTTGCACGAGGCGTAATTTCCCCGGTTCAAAGGTCATCCCTTGCGCTCCCCCCACCGTTTCAACGGTGAGTTCATTGTCCTGCTGCCACATTTGCATGGTGAGCGGCGTACTCACTTCATCCAGAGCAGAGGGACACAGCGCAAGAGCCGCCACACCGGCGGATGCAGCCTCGTACGCGGGACGGTTCTTTCCATCCTGCATCGAGACTTCTCGCAGAGAATTGACCACTGCTTGCGCCACGCTTAACCGATCCAATAAAGACGCTGTGCGTATGGCGGCGGAGAGTGCAGAGCTGACCCATGCCGTGGCGACCAAATGGTGCAAGTGCGGGTTGCTGCGATCCAGTTTGGGAGAGTAGAGCATCGAAAACTCTGGCGATGGAGGAAGCGATATATCCGCCGGGTTCTCGCAAAGTATGCTCAGTGACGCATTTTGTACCATCATGGTAAGCAGGTAAAGCTCCCGCTGCTCCAGCGCGAGTCGCACATCAGCATCCTGCGGCGTTTCTCCGGTCAAGAGTTCCAGCGCCCGCAGCTGCGACATACGCAAGCCGCTGTATGGCCCATGCTGTACAAAACGCACGCCCGCCTCGCGATCCGCTACTCCCTTGAGCGCCTCCACTATCTGCGCATGGGTCGTCGCAAAATCGTTTTCACGCCCCGGTCGAGGAGTTGCGGCACAATACACGGGAGCTGGGTGGAACCGCTCCAGCGCACTTAGGAACTCGCCCTTGTTAACGGACGCTTGCTTGCGAAACGCTTGCTGAATTGCCGACACGAATTCCGGTTTCGCACGCTGACACCATTGCTCTTCACAGCTTGCCAAATTACGCGTACGGGAGGCATACATGAAGATGGGTAAGGCGTCCCGTGGAGTACCCCCTGGTCCACTACCGACCACGATGGCAGCATCTGCGATACTTTCCGCACAACGGGCATGCTCCTCATTCATCGGACACCCCAGCAGGCGCATCATTTCGCGAATGCTGCTGCCAGCATCACGCAGGGCAAGCACAAACTCTGCCTCGGCCGGTAAAAAAGCCAGCGCAGGCAACGCCCTGGCACGCTCTTGTTCCTGCATGGGCACGGGCTTTGCAGGTGCAGATAACTTGGTAAAAATTTCCTGAGGAGATTCGTCTCCCTGTGCGGGCAGCTGCGCTGTAAGCGCCGCCAACAGGGCAGTGCATGGTATGAGATATCGCGTTTTCATCACTCATGCATCCTACATCTACCCAGGCTTCCCTTGCAAGAGAATATAGAAAACCGCCCGTAGCTGGCAGCCCGGGCGGTTCTTCTTGTAGCCACTGAAAAAAGCAACTTTAACCCGCACAGTAGGCAGTCACTGCAGCGGCAATGCGGGCAGAAACAGTTTCCGGCTCGCCCTCCTCCGTCACATCTATCTGCACCACCTTCCCCTGCGCGCGGTAATGCTCCACCACCGGCAGCGTCAACATCTCGTAATCCTTACGGCGCTTCGCAAAAGCCTCAGGGTTGTCATCTGTACGCACAATCATCGGCGTGCCGCACTTCGGACATATTTCCTCGCCATTGCGCGTTGTTTCGCCGCACTTCGGACACGCCTTACGCTTGAGCATACGCGCCTCAATAAGCTCCGGGGCCACATTCAGGTACACCACAATATCCACGGCCAGTCCCAAGTTCGCCAAGTTTGCATCCAGCGTCTGCGCCTGCGCCACCGTACGCGGGTAGCCATCCAGCAAACAGCCGCAATCCTTATTGTTGCCAAGCCACTGCGCCACTATCCCATTCACTACGTCATCCGGCACGAACTGCGCCGCATCCATGTACTTCTTTGCCTCCAACCCCAGTTCACTCTTCGCCGCCACTTCTGCGCGCAGCAACGCTCCCGTGCTCAGCGGCTTCAAGGCGTACTTTTCCGCAAGAAATGAGGATTGCGTCCCCTTACCGGATGCTGGCGCACCCACCAACACAAATCGTTTCAAGGTCTTCATAGCTCAGTTCGCGCACCCTGCGCTCCCTCATTATGCCTTCCACCCTCCCGATAATCAAGCCTTTTTTCGCGGGATAAAAACATATGAATCTTGCCATGAAATCGGGCAAAAAAACGAGACCTGTCAACCTCTTCGTACATTTCCTCCGTTACTCGCCCCCTTCAAATGCAGTTGCTCTGCATGTTCTTCCACAATCGCCCTGATGATGATCACTTGTCAAGCTGAGCACGGATGAAGGGAGCCGTCGGTGCAGAACGAGAGCGCGCAATTTGCTTGGGAGTCCCGGAAGCGACAATCCGTCCGCCGCCATTGCCAGCCCCTGGCCCCAAATCGACGACAAAATCGGCTTCGCAGATGAGGTCCAAATTGTGTTCGATGACCACCACCGTATTGCCAAGTTCAACAAGACGCCGGAGTACGCGGACAAGAAGACGCACATCCTGAGGGTGCAGACCGATGGTCGGTTCTTCAATGAGGTAGAGATCCTGCGGCAGAGTTCGACCGTGGCGAATGGCAGTGAGCGCGGCACGGCGCCCCTTAATGAGCTCGGAAACGAGTTTGACGCGTTGGGCCTCACCGCCGGAAAGAGTATTGCTCGCCTGCCCGAGGGTGAGATAACCTAACCCGGTGTCACACAGCAAATGCAGAGGATCTGCGAGACGAGGCTGGCTCTCAAAAAACGCAGCAGCTTGCTCCATGTTCATCTCCAATACCTCAGAAATATTTTTCCCGTGGTAGCGCACCTGCAACGTTCGGGAATTGTAGCGTGAACCACGGCAAGTCTCGCAGGGAACGGCGCACGGAGGCAGAAAATCCATCTCACAGCGGGTAAAACCTGTGCCCTTGCAGTCCGGGCAATTACCGGAGGCCGTGTTAAAAGAAAACCGACTCGCATCAAACCCGAGGCGACGCGCATCTGCCGACTGCGCAAAAAGTTTGCGAATTTCGTCAAAAATCCCGATGTATGTGGCCGGGGTGGACCGCGGTGTCTTGCCAAGCGGACTTTGGTCCACCTGATACAGCGTGTGCACGGACTTGAGCCCTTTTGCCGTCTTCCACGTCCTGGGAATGGACACATCGCCCGCAGCACGACGCACAGCAGGCCCCAGTGTGTCGATGACAAGCGAGGTTTTACCCGCGCCGGATGGACCGGTGACCACCGTGAACCGCCCCCGGGGGATACGCAGCGTCACATTTTGCAAATTGTGCAGATTGCAACCGGTGAGCTCCAGCCACTCTGCATTTTTCAACGGCAGCCATTTACCGCAGTACGGGTGCGCCTCCGTTTGGCGAAAGGCCTGGCCAGTGACGGAAGCAGGATTTTTCATGATGTCGTCCAATGTGCCCTCTGCAATTACACGACCGCCGTGAATCCCGGCGCCCGGACCCAAGTCAATAATGGCGTCAGCGCTGCGCATGGTATCCTCGTCATGCTCCACCACCAGCAGCGTGTTGCCACGGTGTTTCAGATCATCCAGTGTGGCAAGCAGGCGTTCGTTATCTCGTGGGTGCAAACCTATGGTCGGCTCATCGAGGACATAGAGTACACCGCGCAGATTAGAACCGAGCTGCGCTGCCAAGCGGATGCGTTGGATTTCTCCGCCGGAAAGAGTAGTGGCTGCCCGATTCATGGAAAGATAGCCCAGCCCTACCCCTTGCAAAAACCGCAGGCGCGGTTCAATCTCTGCCACCACATTGCGAGCAATCTCGGACTCGCGTCCACTAAACCGCCAGCTCTGAACCATACGTAATGCGCTTTGTGCGTCCATCTCGCCAAGATCGGCGATGGAATGCCCGGAAAGAGTAACCCCGAGAGCAAAGGAATTCAACCGCTTACCGCCGCAGATGGGGCACACGCAGGTGAGGTCGCCTTTTTCAGCCGCCTGCTCGGCTTCCCTGTCAAAGCGCAGCTCTTTTTCAAGTTCGCTGATGCGGGCATCTTCCTCGCGACGGATGCGAGTGTGCCGCTGCACAAAACCGTGTCCCAGGCAAGTGGGGCACCAACCGCGGGGCGAATTGAAAGAAAAAGTGGACGGCTCCGGGTCGGCATACGTTTCCCCGCACTTCGGACAGGTGAGACGCGTACCAAGAAGCGTGGAGCGTTTTACATCGCGATGGTTGATCAGCCTCAGAAAACCATCTCCCATTTCCAGCGCATGGTCCGTGCATTCCTGCAGCGCCGCGAAATCGCAAGCAGCTCCATTCATAAAGATAGCGTTGTTCTTCACGTTGATCTCCGCCACCACCACATCCACATCGTGGTTGGCATAGCGATCCAATGGGGCAAAATCATCCGGCGCCACCAGTGAGCCGTCTGCTATGAGGAAGGGGTAATGCTTTCGAGCAGCCCAACGGGCGAGGTCGGCATAATGTCCCTTGCGGTTACGCACGACCGGGGCAGCGATGAGCAGCGACGCCGGTTTGCGGCCTATCGCCTGCTGAACGGCGGCGTGAATCTCAACTGCGGAACGGCGCCCTACCTCCACCCCGCATTTTGGACAGTGAGGAACGCCCAACTTTGCGTAAAGCAAGCGGAGATATTGCCATATTTCCGTCACCGTGCCCACAGTCGATTTACTTCCGCCCCGCGTGCGATTCTGCTCAATGGCCACCGTCGGCGGCAGTCCCGTAAGCGCGTCAATATCCGGCGTCTCCATCTGGTCCGTGAACTGCCGGGCGTAGGGGCTCATCACGTCCATGAAACGCTTCTGTCCCTCGGCAAAAATAATGTCGAAAGCAAGTGTACTCTTGCCACTGCCGGACAGACCCGTAACTACGGTCATCTTGTGCAGGGGGATGTCCACATCTATGTTTTTGAGTTGATGGTGGCGCGCGCCGCGCAGTGAAATCATACGCTCTGATCTTGAAGGCTCAGAGTTAGGAGCAGTCAGCTGAGATGCGATGGGTTTTCCGGTCAGCGCAAGCTTCAAAAAAGACGCCGTATGTCCTCGCCCCTGCCGAACGATTTGTTCCGGCTCTCCGACAGCCTCGACCTGCCCTCCGTCCTTGCCTCCTTCCGGTCCCAGGTCAATCACGTAGTCTGCACATTTGATGAGATCAAGATTGTGCTCAATGACCAGCAAAGAATGCCCCTGCTCTACCAAACGTTTGAAGACCGCCAACAGCACCTCCAAATCTGAAAAATGCAGCCCTGTTCCAGGCTCATCGAGTATCAACAAGCTTCCTCCACCTTCCATGGAAAACGCCGATTCTGAAAGAATGCGCGCAAGCTTGAGCCTTTGATTCTCACCGCCGGAGAGGGTGTGCAGCGGCTGCCCGAGTCCAAGATGCCCCAGTCCTACCTCCTGTAACAACTCCAAGCCTTGCAGGATGCGTCCTGTATGGACATTCTCCTCCTGCGCAAAAAAATCAATGGCTGATTTCACATCCAGCGCCAGCACCTCTGCCATATTCAGTCCGAGATGAGTGATACTGAGCGCGCGGGACGTGTAGCGCGTACCGTGGCATAACTCGCAGGGCACAAAAATATCCGAAAGAAACTGCATCTCCACCTTTTCCATTCCTAACCCTGCGCAGCGCGGACAACGTCCCTCCCCGCTGTTGAAAGAAAAATAACCAGGTTTCAGCCCTCGAGCCTGCGCCGCGGGTTCCTGCACAAAAAGCGCGCGTATCTCTTCAAAAATTTTCATGTAAAGTGCAGGCGTGGATCGCGGCGTACGCACAATGGGACTCTGATCCACCAGCACGACCCCCTGCACCCTCTCCAACCCGCGTATGGATTTCACACGCACGTTCTCCTCATCATCCAGCTCATCAGGATGCACATGTCCATAGAGCACTTGACAGGCCAAGGTGCTCTTGCCACTGCCAGACACACCGGTAAGGCACGTGTACACCCCCAGTGGAATGTCTATGTCAAAATGATGAAGGTTGTGACATTCAGCACCGCGAATCTTGATGAAGCCAGTGGGCTTTCGGCGGTTCGGTGGAATGGGAATGCAGCGCGCGCCGCTCAGATATTGCCCGGTGAGCGAACGTGGTGCGCCGGGCAATCCCCCAGGGGCTCCGGCATACACCAACTCTCCGCCGGCCGCACCACTGGATGGCCCCAGATCCGCAATGTAATCCGCCGCACGCATCACGGCCTCCTCATGCTCCACCACAACGAGCGTGTTCCCGCGCTCTGTCAGCCGACGCATTGCAGAAATAAGACGAGCCGTATCGCGCGAGTGCAAACCAACGGTTGGTTCATCAAGCACAAAAAGAGTTTCCGTGAGCGAGGCGCCCAGACAAGCTGTCAGGCTCACGCGCTCTATCTCGCCACCGGAAAGAGACCTCGTGAGCCGCGATGCGCTCAAATACGGCAGTCCCACCTCGCACAGGTAGGCCACGCGACTGCGCAGCTCACGCACGGCCTGCGCCAACGAGCGATCTCCTTCCACCTTTGACAGCACGTGCTCATCAACCCACACCAGCAGCTCATCCATGGGCAGAGCCTGCACCTGCGGCACCGTGAGCCCGCCTATGGTGAAAGCGAGCGCTTCAGGCCGCAGCCTTCCCCCACCGCACTCCGGGCACACGCTGTAAACCCGATAGTAAGACAGGAACACGCGCACTGTCATCTTATGCGCATGCTTCTCCATGTCCTCAAAGATGCCCTTGTAACCGTACCAATATCCTTTGTCATAGGCTTCCCATACATCCATGTCCCCACAATTGCCTGAAAGTACAAAGTCGCGCTCTTTTTTAGTCAGCTTATTCCAGGGCACGTCCATACGCACTGCCTGGCACTTTTTGTTGACGCGCACAAAATCGCGGTAGCAGGCAGAGAGCGTAGGCGTAGAAAGCATTTTGAGAGCGCCGTCGCGAATGGAAAGGTGAGGAAGGATGCCCTTGTTGTAGTCATAGGAAACAGCGCGCCCGTAGCCTTTGCATGCCGGACATGCACCCAACGGGGAATTACCGCTGAAGAGTCCCGGTTTTGGTTCAAGCAGCGGATACCAGTCGCTGCGACGCACAATAGGCTTGCCCCAGCCGCCTTCCCCCGTCCGCAAGGATATCTGCACACTATTTTCCCCAAAGTGCAGCGCATTTTCCAGCGCCTCTGTCAGACGCCCGACATTCTCAGATGACAAACGCAGACGATCCTGAACCACTAGCCATCCTTTCATGCCCAACTGCTTCTCAGAGGCCTCTTCAAGACGAACGATGTTTCCCTTTACCCACACACGCAAATATCCCTGCGCCACCAAAGCAGCGCGCATCTCTGCGAAGCTGCCCACAGGAACCACTCTGAAAAGAATCACGGCATCTGCCCCCGAATGGTCGCGCAGCAGCTCTGCCGCCACCCCCTGCGGCGTAGCAGGGCGCACCTCCCGCCCCTCTGCATCGCGTCCCACCGCAAGACGTGAAAAAACAATCTTCAGATACTCATTGATACCTGTCATCGTCCCGACTGTAGATCGGGAGTTTTTGACGGAATTGCGCTGGCTGAGCGCGATAGCAGGAGGTACATTTTCCACGGCATCCACGGCAGGCCTGTCCATGCGATCCATAAATTGCCGAACATAGGGCGAAAATGTCTCCACGTAGCGCCGCTGCCCCTCGGCATACAGCGTAGCCATCGCCAGAGACGTTTTACCGCTCCCGCTCGGCCCCGTTATCACCGATAGTTTCCCCAACGGTATATCCACGTCAATCTTCTTCAAATTATTTTCCGCCGCGCCGCGGATGCGGATGGAATCTGCATCATCCCTTTTCATTCCCTAATTGTACTCCCAATTTCCCAAATCGAAAAGCCCGAATTTATGAGACTGCCTTTGCTCAATGCATGAATCCGGGTACTGTCTCGCCAAAAACGCATCCTCCCGGGGCAACCGCATTTGAAAGAAGTTCATCAACGGAGAAAATGGCCTTGTTGTCTGATATGATTGTTGATACGCATCAAAAAAAATGACAACAAACAGTCATCATGATGATGGCTCTCGAGAACTCTCCTGCCTACGTTCATGATTCAAAAAAAACTGCTCAACACGCACATGATCAATAAATCGTAATTCATAACTCGTCAATCGTCAATAGCAACCGCATTTTCTCATGCGGTTGCCGTGCGCATCCTCCCTCTCCCCATCCTGAACGACCCACTTATATGACAGTGGAAACCACTCGTTACGAACTTCATAATATCTTCTCTGTCACCATCTTTCAGACATCCGTGATGAATCCGTACCAACACCGTCGGCCTCTGCTTACCTCTTTTTGAAAGAGATAAGCAAGGGAAAATTTCATTCCTCATTCAAGAATGGGCCTCTATGCCCCTTCCTTGTTATTATTTTTCCAAAAAAATCCTGTGATAATTGATTCGGAGTTGAATATGTAAAACTTTTACTATAAATGATATGTAACTTTTGCATGTGACTATCTCTTTCAAAAAGATATACTACCTTCACCCCCTTGAGTAGATCGGAAATACACCGTTACGTCCTTCGACAAAAACATGAGAAGACGCTCAAGGAGTGCAGCTGACAGTAAGCATAAGCCCCTCTTCCCGGTCTAATCGGGAGGAGGGGCTGTTTCTGTGTGGGTAAAGTCAGCGGGAGAGGCGGAAAAAGCGGCGAGCATTGTACGATGTAATGCGACATACCTCTTCCAAAGAGATCCCGCGTAATGCCGCCAATTTTTCCGCGACAAAACGTACGCGTCCGGGTATGTTCAGCTTGCCGCGGTGCGGCTCGGGAGAAAGATAGGGCGAATCCGTCTCCACCATGATACGCTCCGCGGGACACCACGCCGCCACCGCTTGGACAGCCTCAGTCTTTTTAAAAGTGATCAGGCCGGTGAAAGACACCATGCCATCCAACTCGTCGAATATCCGCTCGGCCTGCTGCCGAGAACCGATAAAGCAATGAAACACTGGTCGCACTGTGGGGAACTGACGAGCAATGGCAAAAGCATCCTCAAAGCAAGCGCTCCCCGCGCCGACCTTATCGCGCGTGTGCAAAGATATGTTGAGGCCGAGCGTACGGGCCAATTCAAAATGGCACTCAAGGAAATTGCGTTGTCGTGCGCGGTAAGCATCCTCAGTCCACCCGGTCGGAGCATCCCAATAATAATCCAACCCCGCCTCGCCAATGGCCGCCAGCGGGTGTTCGCAACAGAGCCGTTTCATGCACTCCCATTGCTCTTCGCTCACCTCTGTACAATCGGATGGATGAACGGCAAGACACGCTGATACAAAGTCCGGCATACAACGAGCCAAAGCGAGCGTGGCATCCCAATCGCCCGGGTGAGTACCCTGCGAAATGCAATGGGAGAGACCCAACGCCTCGCATTCGCTGCGCAAGCTCGCAATGTCAGCGTAGCGTTCTGATGCCAAATGACAATGCGTGTCAATCAATTCTCCGTTTTCTCCACTCGCCATGGGAAAACACTACCAAAAACGCACGATTTGTCAACCGCGGATTGAAATATGAAAAGCCAATGAACAAAAAAGACGGGAGCCGAAGCCCCCGCCTTGAACATGAACATGAGCAAGCGGACTACTTCTCGGAAAGCGAACCTATGCCCGGCAAAATCTTGCCCTCGAGCAGCTCCAACGATGCGCCCCCACCCGTGGAACAGAATGAGAGCTTGTCGGCCACTTTGAACTTCTTGGCAGCGGTCACGGAATCGCCTCCACCAACGATGGATACGCAGTTAGAGGCCGCAAGACATTCAGCGATAGCCTTGGTGCCGGCGGAGAAGGAATCCAGTTCAAAAACGCCCAGCGGACCATTCCAAAGGACAGTTTTGGCTCCCTTCAGGATGCTGCAGAAATCATCGACAGCCTTGTCGCCGATGTCGATGCCCATGCCCCCCTGAGGCACCGAGCCTCCCTCCGCAAAGGGCTTCGTGACGTAGGTCTCAGCTCCCTCCTCAAACTTGAAGGTGTAGCGCACGTCTGCCGGCAGCACAAAGCGCACACCTTTGGCAGTGGCATCAGCGAGGATTTGGCGAGCCAGGTCGAGTTTATCTTCCTCAATCTTGGAATTACCGACATCATGCCCCTGCGCCGCGAGGAAGGTGTTGGCCATGGCGCCGCCGATGAGGAAAGTCTGACTCTTCTCCATGAGTTTGGAGAGCACCTGGATTTTATCAGACACCTTGGCGCCGCCCATGATGACGACAAAGGGCTGCTCAGGATTCTCAAGCTTGCCCTCCAGGTACTCCAGCTCATGCTCAATGAGGAAACCCATGGCGGACTTCTCGGCAAAGTGAGTCACCCCCTCGGTGGAAGCATGCGCACGGTGAGCAGAACCGAAAGCATCGTTCACATACAGCTTAGCCCCGCCCAGCAACGCTTTCGCAAAGTCCGGGTCATTCTTCTTTTCCCTTTTGTCGAAACGCACATTATCCAACAACAGCACCTCGCCGTCCTTCAGCGCGGCACGAGCCGCAGACGCCGCGTCACCAACGGTCTCCGGCACAAAAGCCACGGGCTTGCCAAGGTGCTCGGAAAGGCGCCCCGCTGCTGCTTTCAGCGAAAACTCCGCCTGGTATCCCGTTCCCTCCGGACGTCCGAGGTGCGAGCAGAGTACCAGCCTGGCGCCATGCTCCAGCAGATAGTTGATTGTCGGCAGCGCCGCTACAATTCGAGCGTCATTGGTGATGACGCCATCCTTCATCGGCACATTGAAGTCCACGCGCATCAGGACTTCCTTGCCGGCGACATCGATGTCTCGTACAGTGAGTTTGGCCATAATAATGATTGGGTTTCGTTGTAAAAATGCCTCTCGGGATCACCCCGACACGCGCGCATTATAGTCCATTTGCACGGAATGTCAAGATTGGAAAAAGAGTCCGTCTCTTCAAAACAGCTTGAGCGGGAAAGGACAAATGCCGATGCCAGGAACACCGCGCCGCTTCACGCTTTTCTGCGCCGAATGGCTCTCATTTCGGTCTCCGGTTGCAAACATATAGCTCAAACAACTTGCGCACGCGAGCCCGGTGACGGACAATAGCATCCATATGGAATTTGCCGTACCGATGGGAATCTTGGTAGCCGTGCTCGCATGGATAATTGCAACCTATTTTAAACTAAACCACTTGCGTCATGCTGCTCGAGATGCTTGGCAGCGCTGGGGAGAAGCCACCAGGCGGCGTAATTCTTGTCTGCTGGAATTAAGTGTTCATTTGAGTGAATTCCTTCCGCGGGAAGACGTGCTTCCACGACGAATCAAGCGGCTGACGGATGACACACAGCGGGTGCTCTCGCTGTTTCCTGAACCGCCTTCAAACGACGAATTGCGCCACCTCAGCCACGCCGAACGTAAGCTGCGCAATATCGTCATCGGTACAGTGCAGTCCATGGAAAACAATGCGGGTATGAGCACGGATACAGAATTCATTGAGCTCATGAACCGCGTATCTCTGAGCCTTTTCCGGCAAGATGAGACAACGCTGCTCTACAACACCCGAGCGCGCGTTTACAATGTAGCGCTGGAAAGTCCGGGAGCGCAGTGGGTGGCCGAACTCTTCGGATTCTCTGCGTTGCATCCTATCGCGTAAAACAGCGTGAGGAATCGCCATCTACGAAAGCAATCGCCTTGTCAAGGCAATACGACATAAGAACAGGGCAACCGCATTTGAAAGAAATTCATCAACGGAGAAAATGGCTTTGTTGGCTGATATTGTCGTTGATACGCACCAAAAAATGACAACAAGCAGTCATCATGATGATGGCTCTCGAGAACTCTCCTGCCTACGTTCACGATTCGATAAAAAACTGCGCAACGCGCACATTATCAATAAATAGTAATTCGTGCATCGTCAATCGTAAATAGCAACCGCATTTCCTAATGCGGTTGCCGTGGACATAAGAATCAGAGCAACCTGCTCAGAGAGCACGTTATCAAAAAATTGTAAATCTCATCTCGGGAATCGTAAATGGCAACCGCATGTCCTATGCAGTTTCCCTGGCAGATGAGGTCCCCAAAGCATGCGCGTCCCCTTGCCGGAAACGCATGCACGACAACCTTCCCGGAACAGTCGTTGGAACGCTTACTTGGAAACGTTGAAGCGAAACTCAACCACATCGCCATCCTGCACCACATAGTCCTTGCCCTCGATGCGCAGCTTGGCAGCCTCCTTAGCCTTCAGCATGGAACCGCACGCCACGAGATCCTCGTAGGCTACCACCTGCGCCGCAATAAAACCTCGTTCAAAATCTGTATGGATGACTCCGGCGGCTTGCGGAGCCTTGGCTCCGGCAGGGATGGTCCACGCGCGGGTTTCTTTGGGCCCGGTGGTCAGATAAGTGCGCAGCCCGAGCAGGTGGTACACCGAACGAATGAGCGAACTCACGCCGGAATCCTGCACACCGAGATCATGCAAGTACTCTCGAGCCTCCTCCTCCGGCAAATCGGACAGTTCCTCCTCAATGCGCGCAGAAATCACCACAGCCTCCGCATGATGTTGCTTCGCCACGTAGCGGCGCACGGCAGAAACATACGGATGCGAATCCGGGTCATTCACAGCGGCAGCAAGCTCAGCCTCGCTCACATTGCAGGCAAAAATGCTCTTCTTATTTGAGAGCAGGAAAAACGTACGCAGCAGTTTGCGTTCGTTATCGGAAAGGTCCAGCGTGATAGCGGGATTGCCGGCGTCCAAATGCGGCAATAATTTTTCGATAAGGGCCATCTCTTCGCGTGCCTCCTTATCTCCTCCCTTAGCTTTCTTCGCTCGAGATTCGCGCCTTTTCTCCAGTGCGGCAATGTCGGCAAGGATGAGTTCATTGTTGATGATTTCTATATCGCGCACGGGATCCACACTGCCCAGCTCATGAATGATATCCGAATCTTCAAAGCAGCGAACTACTTGCACAATGGCATCCGTCTCACGGATGTGAGAAAGGAACTTGTTGCCCAATCCCGCACCCTCCGCCGCACCTTTCACAAGGCCTGCAATATCCACAAACTCGATGGCCGCCGGAATCACCTGCGCACTCTTGCTCATCCCCGCCAGCACCGCCAAACGCGCGTCCGGCACCTCTACCACCCCCACATTAGGATCAATCGTACAGAAAGGATAATTCGCCGCCTCAGCCTTGCGAGAACGAGTCACCGCATTGAACAAAGTTGACTTTCCAACATTCGGCAATCCTACAATACCTGCTTGCAACATAACGCCGCTATTCTACAGCACCTCCACTCAAGAGAAAAGAAAAATTACTAAGCATACGGCACACGTGTCCCAAGAAAATATTCTCCGGTCTTATTGAACCCATTTCCCATGCGTTTTCCAAGGGCGAAAGAAGCAGGCCAGCAAGACAGCAAACCATGGACGATTCAGCAAAGCGGTCAACGCTCCCCGGTAGGGCGCACGCGCAGCGGTGGTAAGACCGATGAGTCAGCCCGGCATAGCGTAACACCGGATGCTTTCCCTTGATCATCGCATCTTGACTTAGAAAATTGAGCTTCGCTTTCTAACCAATCTGCGCCTGGTTCCGCCTTTTCCCGTCGCCCACGCTCCGCATTTTCCGAGCCTCCGGCTCGCTTTCTTTCCAAATCGTCAATCGTAAATCGTAAATCGTAAATAATCAACGATTTGCGTTGAACGATGCGCCGTTAACAACTTATTGGGGATTGCTCTTTCTTGGGACGAACGTGAGCATACGGCATACCGCAATCGGACAAAAATAAGTGCACCGAACGGGGGAAAAAGAGGGCATGAGATTGATCGTTTGGACAAAAAATAGTGTACCATAATGTCTGTATGGTAAACACAGACAAAGGCCAAGAAGGTATTGCGAACATCATTGAGGCTCGCAATAAGTACAGGATGCTACGCACTCGCAAGCGGCGAATTGCTGCACGCCCCGAAGTAAGCGAGGAAAATTAACAGCCCATCAAGGCAACAGCGGAGGAGTAAAAATCTCGGTGAAGCTCAAAGTAATGCTCGACAAATTTTACGAGAGATTAGCGAAACGAGAAAATATATGCGATTAGAAGAAAGAAGGGTAGGGGCAATCGATGAGATCATCTTGTCCCCTGGCGGCGCCATTTACAAAGGACATCAAAAACAATGACGGTCAAACATCGCGGGACACTTCGGTACACTAATTATGTCCGAACACTTTTCTTTTTTCGGTGCGCTATTTTTGCCCGACCACCGCGTCATCACGCTTATAGCCCTCGTACGGCATCTTGGACAACACGCGACACTGCAAGCGAAGCAGCCTTGTCAGACTGTCGTAACGGAAGCAATACTCGCATTCCGAACTGATGAAGGGCTCCGAGAAAATAAGGGAACCGGAAGGAGAAAAATTCATATCTTCAAGTAACGGGAATATCATCAGGATATGGTTACGCGTGGACGCATAGAGAAGACGTTCGTCTATGATTGCGGATGTCCTGCACGATTCCATCTCCACAGAGCGTAGAATATCGAAAAAGTAAGCCCATGCAGCGCTATCACACACAAAGTATATGCGACACATAATCCAATATCCAACAGAGAATAAGCTCCGTTAAAAGCCACAGCAAACACCATGAACAAAAGCCACGGCACGGCAACTCCTGCTCCGCTCGCGCAGTACGCACAGCGACAGCGCGTGGACCTATGTCGCAACAGCAAGTACACGAAGGCAGTGGGTAGCATCCCCGAAAGCAACACCACACATGAAAAAATGATGTTCAGGAAAAGTAACGGCGATGCGAGAATACAGAGGATGAGCAGCGAATCTGAAAAACGCGGCGTATCGTTTTGTTCTGTACAAAGCTCACTCACTTCTCCCCCGATGCTATCAGATCCTCTTTTGAAGGCAAGGAAAAAGCCCGCTCTCCGTGGTAGGAAAGCGGGCGAAAAGCAACTGAAGCACCGCAAATTAGTCCTCAGAGCCGACAGAGATGGTGTCGTCCGACGGAACGACATCTGCATCGACATCGTAGGAGGCGCGGGGAATGGGATTAGCTCCCGGAGCAGGCTCCACAACAATGTTACGATACTTGGAGAAGCCCGTGCCAGCCGGTATGAGGTGTCCGAGGATGACATTTTCCTTGAAACCCTCCAGCTGATCCGTCTTGCCAAGCGTAGCTGCCTCGGTAAGAACACGCGTAGTATCTTGGAAAGAAGCGGCGGAAATGAAGGAATCCGTCTTGAGAGAGGCTTTGGTGATACCAAGCAGCACGGGCTCGCACTCAGCCGGACGACCGTTCATTTCAACGGTCTCCTTGTTGATGCGGACAAAGGCCGATCGATCCACCTCATCGCCCCAAAGGAGCCCGGTATCGCCGGGATCCTTGACGCGAACCTTACGCAGCATCTGGGAAACAATGATTTCCACGTGCTTATCGTTGATTTCCACCCCCTGCACGCGGTACACCTGCTGCACTTTGTTGACGAGGTGCTCTTGCAGAGCTTCCTTACCGCAGATACGCAGGATCTCGTCGGAAGCCTCAGAACCATCGGAAAGAGGTTCGCCAGCATGGACAAAGTCGCCATCATGCACGATGATGTGACGGTCCATGGGAACGAGATGCTTGTAGGAAATCATGCCGTCGTTCTCGTCCTTTTCAGAGAGCTTGGTAGAGCGTTTGCGGGACTTTGCAGCATCGCGCGCTTCAGCATCGCGATACACGGTCACCACCTTCTTACCACGGATCATCGCGTCGTCTATGGCTACAATGCCGTCAATCTCTGCAAGCACGCAGGTGTCCTTCGGACGACGCGCTTCAAAGAGTTCGGCCACGCGAGGAAGACCGCCGGTAATATCGTTCGTCTTCTGCACCTTGCGGGGTGTTTTGGCAATCTGTGTACCGGCAGATATCTTCTGTCTGTTGGAGACGGCGAGATAGGCGCCAGTAGGTATCGAGTACACTCGCGGCTTATCCTTGTCGCCCTTGCCGGTGTGCACGATGATGCGCGGGGCAAGATCCTGGCGATGGTCGATGATGACCGTAGTGCCCTTGCCGGACTCCGTGTGACCAGCCTCCGTACGACACGTGATTCCCTCTATCATGTCTTCGAACTCCACCGTACCGCCAACTTCGGCAATGACGGGAATGGCGAAAGGATCCCACTCGGCGATGAGCGTCTGCGCCTTGATCTCCTGACCGTCTTTGACGTGCAGCACAGCGCCCATCGTAAGCTGGTAAGCCTCTTGCTCCTTGCCCTCGGCATCGTAAATCTTCACGCTGCCGTTTTTGCAAAGAACAACGTTGTTGCCGCTTTCATCCTCTACACAGCGGTCACGGAGATTCTCATCGTAGATGACGCGACCAGCGGTTTTTGCAACAAACTCCGGTCGGTTCGTGGTAGCCGTCGCGGTGCCGCCCACGTGGAAAGTGCGCATGGTGAGCTGGGTGCCAGGCTCGCCGATGGACTGAGCCGCAATGATGCCCACAGCCTCGCCCACTTTCACCGGCAGACCCGTCGCCAAGTTCAGCCCATAGCACTTCGCGCAGCAGCCCTTGCCCAATTCGCAGGTCAACACGGAACGCACGCGTACCTTCTCGATGCCCACCTTCTCAATTTGCTTGGCAGCTTCATCGGTGATGATTTCATTCTTGGCCACGATGAGTTCCTTCGTGGTGGGATCCACGATATCATCGCACGTAACGCGACCGTAGATGCGGGAAGAAAGCGTGGCAATCTCGTCTTCGCCATCGTAAATGGCTGTCATGACAATGCCGTTGCTGGTGCCGCAATCCTCATCGCGCACAATGACGTCCTGAGCCACGTCCACAAGCTTACGGGTCATGTACCCGGAGTCAGCCGTCTTGAGCGCGGTGTCAGCCAACCCCTTGCGGGCGCCGTGGGTGGAGATGAAGTACTCCAGCACGGAGAGCCCTTCACGGAAGTTCGAGGTGATGGGGCGCTCAATGATTTCACCGGAAGGTTTCGCCATGAGGCCTCGCATACCCGAGAGCTGCTTAATCTGGGCCTTGTTGCCGCGCGCGCCGGAATCCACCATCATGAAGAGCGGATTGGCCACGGCAGATCCATCGTTGTACTCCAGTTTGGTGTAGAGTTCCTTCTGTATGGCATCCGTGGTCGCAGACCAAATGTTCACGACCTTTTCATAGCGCTCACCATTGGTGATAAGACCTTCCTCATACTGCTCGGTCACCTTGGTCACCTCGTCGTACGCCTCAGCAATGAGAGCATCCTTGCTCTCTGGCTCCACCATGTCCACAATGCCGATGGAACATCCGGAACGCGTAGCCTCTTTGTAACCCAGCGCTTTCAGGGCATCCAGAGTCTCCACCGTGCGCTTCTGCCCGCAAGTCTGGTAACAGCGCCATATAATTTCTCCGAGCTGCTTCTTTCCGACATTGCGGTTGATGTAGCCGATTTCGTTGGGCCATATTTCGTTGAAGCGCACACGGCCTGCGGTCGTGACAATGGTCTTCTTATCGACGTTTTCCTGGTTGAAGGAAAGACGGTCAAATTCCTTGCCGGTCTTACCGTAATCAGGGTTCTTGAGGCGGATCCAGTCGTGATAACCGATCTTACGTGAAGCGATGGCAAACTCCACCTCGGAGATGGACTCAAAGAGAGGCAGCAGATGCTGATTGTCCTGGTTTTCCTTGACAACCTTGGCGCGGGTGTGGGTGAGGTAGTAAGCACCCAGAATAATATCCTGCGTGGGCGTCGAAATCGGTTTGCCGGAAGCCGGGGAGAAGATGTTGTTGGGCGCCAGCATAAGCAGGCGAGCCTCCAGCTGGGCCTCCACGGAAAGCGGCACGTGCACGGCCATCTGGTCTCCATCAAAGTCAGCATTGTACCCGGTACACACCAAAGGATGCAGTCGAATGGCGGAACCCTCAATGAGCACGGGCTCAAAAGCCTGAATTGAGAGGCGGTGCAACGTTGGGGCACGGTTCAAGAACACCGGATGTCCCTTGGTCACCTCCTCCAGAATGTCCCATACCACGGTCTCCTTGCGGTCAATCATCTTCTTGGCGGACCGTACCGTGTGCACGTAGCCGAGCTCCTTCAAACGGTGAATAATGAAGGGCTCAAAAAGCGTGAGCGCCATTTTTTTGGGCAGCCCGCACTGATTCATCTTCAGATTCGGTCCTATCACGATCACCGAACGCCCCGAGTAGTCCACACGCTTGCCGAGCAAATTCTGACGGAAGCGCCCGCTCTTCCCTTTGAGCATGTCGGAAAGCGACTTGAGCGGACGATTGCCGGCTCCGGTGACATGGCGTCCATGGCGTCCATTGTCAAAGAGGGCGTCCACCGCTTCCTGCAGCATACGCATCTCGTTACGACGGATCACTTCCGGGGTCTGCAAGGAAGCGAGCTCAACGAGACGGTTGTTGCGATTGATGACGCGACGGTAGAGATCATTGAGGTCGCTGGTAGCAAAGCGTCCTCCGGGAAGCGGGACAAGCGGTCGCAGATCCGGTGGGATAACCGGCAACACCGTGAGTACCATCCACTCCGGGTGGCACCCGCTGTTGCGAAAACCTTGGGCGAGCTGGAGCCGCTTGGCAATCTTGCGCTTGCTCTGCTTGGAATTGGTCTTCTCCATTTCGCGATGCAGATCGTCGATGAGGGCATCCAGGTCAATGGTTTCCAGCAAACGTTGGATAGCCACGGCGCCCATGGCGGCCTCCGGCGCATCATCCCCGTAGTCTTCGACAATTTCCTCATACTGCTGTTCGCTCAGAATCTGCCCGCGCTCAATGCCGTTGACCCCGCGGGGATCAATGACAATGTAATCCTCGTAATAAATGATGCGTTCCAAATCTTTGGCCGTAAGGTCCAGCATGAGGCCAATGCGGCTGGGCATGCATTTGTAGAACCAAATGTGGGTGACCGGCACTGCCAGATTGATGTGTCCCATGCGCTCGCGCCGAACGCGGGAGGAGGTGACCTCCACGCCACAGCGGTCGCAAATCATGCCCTTGTTCTTGGCGCGTTTGTAACGACCGCAAGAACACTCCATGTCGCGCGTGGGTCCAAAAATGCGCTCGCAGAACAGACCTCCTCGCTCCGGCTTGAAGGTGCGGTAGTTGATGGTCTCCGGGTTTTTCACCTCGCCGCTGGACCACCCGCGGATGTCATCCGGGCTGGCCACGGTGATGCATACCTGGTCGAAGTTTTTTGGCTTCTCGTTGTTGATATCGTCTTGAGACATAGGGGTAAAAGTTTTGGGGTTGGAGGATCAGGAATCAGTGCTCGCTTTCATCATCATCGGTGTGCAGATCAATGGAATTGGCCATATCAGAATCCTCGCCATCCAGGCGAATCTCTATCATGTTTTCGTAATCTTGCACGTCTTTCTCGATCTCTTCCTCATCGGCGACGTCTGCCAGCACTTGGAACACATCCACCTCTTGAGATTTCGATCCTTCGCGATACCGCTTCTCAAGCGGCTGAACATTCAAGCAAAGAGCCTGCATTTCCTTGATGAGCACGTTGAAGGACTCCGGAGTGCCCGCTTCCAGCGAGTTGTCCCCGCGGACAATATTCTCGTAGATGCGCGTGCGCCCCTGCACATCGTCGGATTTGACGGTGAGCAGCTCTTGCAAGGTGTATGCGGCGCCGTAAGCCTCCATCGCCCACACCTCCATTTCGCCAAAACGCTGGCCGCCGTGCTGAGCCTTGCCACCCAGCGGCTGCTGGGTAACGAGTGAGTAGGTACCCACGGCGCGGGCATGCACCTTGTCGGCGACAAGGTGGTTCAGTTTGAGCATGTAGGTGTAGCCGACCACCACAGGGTAGTGGAAATACTCGCCGGTCAGACCGTCGATAAGGCGACTCTTGCCGGCCACGGAACCATCCTTGCCATCACCCACCCACGTGAAGCCGGGTACTTTTTTGGCCTGGCTCATGTAATCCCAGATCTTGGCTTCATCTATACCGTCAAATACAGGGGTCGCCACCTTGAAGCCGAGCGCTTTGGCCGCCACACCCAAGTGGGCTTCCAGCACCTGCCCCACATTCATGCGGGAAGGCACGCCGAGAGGGTTGAGGATGATATCAACCGGAGTGCCATCCTCCAGGTACGGCATGTCCTCCACAGGGAGCACGCGGGAGCAAACGCCCTTGTTACCGTGACGGCCAGCCATCTTATCGCCCACACCCAGCTTGCGTTTGGTGGCAATATAAACCTTTACCTCGGTAACCACACCCGGCTCCATCTCAGCACCAGCTTCAATCTGGTCGAGCCTGCGATCACGCTCCTCGTCAAGGTCACGGAAGCGAGGCTCGTAAGCATTGATGATCTCGAAGATCTGGTTGCGTACCGGGCTTTCGTTCATGTCAATCTGATCGTGATGTTCAGCCAGATTGTGAAGGAGGGTCTTGGTTATCTTTCGATTGGCAGGGATGAGCACTTCGCCGGTACCCACACGTGTGACCTCCAGCGGAATTTTCTCGCCAAGTAAACGATCCGAGAGCCGACTGGTGAGCAAGTCAATGAGATTTTTCTTGTCGCGCACATACTCCTCGTCCGCCTTTTTCCTTTGCTTTTGGGCCTCCTTCTCGGAATCAAGCTCCGGCGCTCCGGGAGCAACGGAACGCACGATGCGCACGTCCATGACGACGCCTGTGGTGCCGGGCGGCACACGCAGAGAAGTATCCTTCACGTCAGCCGCTTTTTCACCAAAAATAGCGCGCAACAAGCGTTCCTCCGGGGCAAGGTCAGTTTCACTCTTCGGGCTGATCTTGCCCACGAGGATGTCCCCCGGCTTGACCTCGGCCCCGATGCGCACTACGCCGTCGCTGCCCAGGTTCTTGAGAGCTTCATCGCCCACATTGGGAATATCACGGGTGATTTCCTCCGGACCGAGCTTCGTGTCACGCGCTTTCTCCTCGAACTCTTCAATGTGAATGGAAGTATAGGCGTCCTCCTGCACCAGACGCTCGGAGATGATGATGGCGTCCTCGAAGTTATAGCCGTACCACGACATGTAAGCCACCAACACGTTGCGACCCAAAGCAAGCTCGCCGCCATCCGTGCAGGGACCATCGGCCAACACATCCCCGGCCTTCACCTTGGCGCCACGTGCCACGATGGGCCGCTGGTTGATGCATGTGGAGGCGTTGGAACGCATGAATTTGCGCAGTTGATAAACATAGACGCCCTTGTCGGGATCCGTCTTGATGCTCTCCGGATCGCTCAGCCAACGCTGGGCGGACACAGGCAACTCGCCATCTTTGGTGGTGACGATATACTCCGCCGTCGCGGAAGCGACGATGCCGGGGCCTGCGGCAACAATGACAGCGCCGCTGTCGCGGGCGCATTTGGCCTCAATCCCTGTCCCGACTAGCGGAGCCTGGTTCACCATCAGCGGCACACCCTGGCGCTGCATGTTGGCGCCCATGAGGGCTCGGTTGGCGTCATCGTGCTCCAAAAAGGGAATAAGACCGGCAGCAATGGAGATAATCTGCTTGGGAGAAACATCCATGTACTCCACGCGGCGGGGATCAACCTCAATGAACTCCCCGTGCTCACGCGCCGTAACGCGCGGCTTCACAAAGTGGCCGTGACCGTTGTCGTTATCAATGGGATTGTTGGCCTGGGCAATGAGGTGATACTCTTCCTTGTCGGCGGAGAGATACTCTACCTCGTTCGTAATGATGACCTCAGTGTCGGTCACCTCCCCCTTTTTATTCTTCTTCTGGATGGTCTTGACCTTGCGGAAAGGCGTCTCAATGAAGCCGTACTCATCAATGCGAGCATAGGTGCAAAGCGAGTTAATGAGACCGATATTTGGACCTTCCGGTGTCTCAATGGGACAAATACGACCGTAGTGCGAGGGGTGCACGTCGCGTACCTCAAAGCCGGCACGGTCGCGGTTCAAACCACCCGGACCAAGAGCAGAAAGGCGACGTTTGTGGGTAAGCTCGGCCAGCGGATTGATCTGGTCCATGAACTGAGAAAGCTGGCTGCGTCCAAAGAAGTCACGCACGACAGCGCTGAGGGCTTTCGGGTTGATGAGCTTGCTGGGAGTAAGATCGCTGCGCGTTGTATCGCAGAGTGTCATTCGCTCCTTGACCAAGCGCTCCGTACGAGCCAGACCAACGCGGCACTGATTGGCAATGAGCTCGCCCACAGCGCGCACGCGACGGTTGCCCAAGTGATCAATGTCATCCACAACACCTTCCCCATGGCGAAGTCGCAACAGATATTTGACGGCAGTGAGGAAGTCTATGGGCTGAATCAGACGCACGTCCTCCGGCACGTCCAAACCAAGTTTCTGGTTGATTTTATAGCGACCCACTCGGGTGAGATCGTAGCGTTTCTCTTCCCGGAAGAGCCGGTCAAGAGCCGCTGCGGCCTGCTGTACGGAAGTCGGATCGCCCGGACGAAACTTGCGGAAAATTTCCTTGAGTGCGCTCTCTCGGTCATAGGAGAGGTCTTTTTTGAGCGTCTTCACGAGTAATTCGTCCTCGCGCTGGTCAATGACTTCAACAGTCTTGATGCCCAGCTCCTGCATGCGACGGATTGTCGCAAGACTGAGGGGCTCATACGCCTTGGCAATGACTGAGGCCGGACGGGTGGAGTCCTTCTCACTGAACTTCACATCTTCGAAAGGTACAAGGTACTCCAACTCGTCGCCGCTCACGTCGGCAACACGCAGTTTCTGAATGGTGTAAAACTGCTCCACAATGGAACGATCCGTCTCATAACCCAAATAACGCAAAAACGTAGTCGCCAGGAATTTGCGACGACGGCGACGGCGATCCAGGTACACGTACATGAGATCGTTCGTATCAAATTGCACCTCCAGCCAGGAACCACGATCCGGGATGATGCGGAACGAGTAAAGCTCTTTTCCGTTGGCGTGGCGGGTCTTTTCGTAACAGATGCCGGGAGAACGGTGCAGCTGAGCAACGATGACACGCTCCGCTCCGTTGATGACAAAGGTCCCTCGGTCGGTAATCATGGGGATTTCTCCCATGTAAACATCTTCCTCGGCAGTGTAATCGTTGCACTTCAGGCGAAAGCGGACATAAAGGGAGGAACTGTAGGTTTCACCGGCTCGAATGGCCGCAAAGTCCGTGATCTTGGGAGGCGATACCTCGTAGGACACAAACTCCAGGCGGATCTGCGAATCATAGCTTTCAATCGGGAAATGCTCGGACAAAACTGCCTGCAACCCCATCTTGAGCCGCTTCCCCGGAACTGTGAAGCGTTGTAAAAACTCCTCGTAGGATTTGGTTTGTATCTCAATAAGGTTCGGCGGCTGAATAACTTCTGTAATTTTACCGAAACTGATTCGCTCTTGCTTGGGCTTGGACATGGAGTGCGCGGAAATTAGGTTTTGCTCCCGGTATCCGGGAACTGTTCGGTTTTAATGGTGAACTAAAACCGACCGGGAGCAGCTGGCGCGTGTGCAGAAGCGCACCGGGTCGATCTTAGGTGAGACGTGGGTAAAAGGGTGAAAAGAGAAAATCAGCTTGCCGAAGCAAGCGGGCAAGTACGCGAAGCGCAGGGGAGGACGCGGTCCTCCCCTGCTCTCGCAAAAGGCGACGGGTTACTTGATGGTAACCTTTGCACCGGCTTTCTCGAGCTCAGCTTTCGCCTTGTCGGCATCCTCCTTGGAGGCTCCTTCAAGCACGAGTGCCGGAGCGCTCTCAACAAGCTTCTTGGCGTCCGCCAGTCCCATACCGGTCTTGACAGTGCGTACCGCCTTGATGACGGCAATCTTGTTGGCGCCGGCATCAGTGAGCTCAACATTGAAGTCGGTCTTTTCCTCAGCAGCTTCCGCAGGCGCAGCAGCAGCAGCACCAGCCGCAGCAGCCACAGGCGCAGCGGCAGAAACTCCCCACTTCTCCTCCAGGAGCTTGACAAGCTCGGCAGCCTCCAGTATGGTAAGCTTGCCGAGTTCCTCAGCGATTGTATTGATATCAGCCATTGTTTTAGTGTAGTTTAATTGGTTCTTGTCGCGGATGAGGGCTCCCCACCCATTTCAGTTCTCACCGGCCGGAGAGCCGACAGAGAACCTAATTTTTCAGGCGCGGGTGTGATACCACACCATTGCCATCCGATCAAGACTTTTTTTTAATATGACGCAGAATTTACTGCTCAGAATTCCCCTCCTTGTCAACATGGGCTTGGATGACGCGAGCCAGAGCCGCACCGGCGCCGTTGATGGTACCAAGCAGAGTGGCCAGCAGAACCTCGCGGCTGGGCAGGTCGCCCAAGGCACGAATCTTGTCAGGCATAAGCTCCGCCCCGTCCAGGATGCCCGTTTTATACGCGGCCTTTTTAGAGGCGTTGGCAAAGGTGTTGATCACCTTGGCAGCGGCGCAAATGTCACTTTGGCCCGTCACATAGGCGGTCTGCCCCTTGAGTGCGGCAGAGATATCCGGAAGGCCAGCCTGCGCAAGCGCCTTGGCCATGTAGGAATTCTTTGCCACGGTGCAAGAGGCACCTCCCGCTGCGAGCGAAGCGCGCAACGCGGTGAATTCCGGTACTGTCACCCCGGTGTAATCGATGACGATAAGGAAGGGAGAGCCATTGACTTTCTCAAGCAGCTGAGAAATGATGGTCTCTTTATCAGCATTCACTTTCTTTTCAGTACTCATAATCTGGTAAGATATTCGGGTTCTCAGAGCTTGGAGTATTCCGCGGCGTTGAGGGTAATGCCCGGGTTCATGGAGCAAGCCACCGTTGCGGATGCGATGTAGCCGCCCTTGGCCCCGGCCGGACGGGCTTTCACGACAGATGCAATGAGCGAGCGCAGGTTTTCCGCAAGTTGTTCCTCGGTAAAGGAAAGCTTGCCCACGGCCGCCGAGATGTTGGCGTTCTTGTCCACCTTGTAGTCCACACGCCCCGCCTTCACCTCGCGCACGGCCTTGGCCGTATCATCGGTGACGGTACCGGTCTTCGGATTGGGCATGAGACCGCGCGGACCGAGCACTCGAGCAATTTTACGCACCTGAGCCATGGCGTCCGGGGTGGCGATTGCGCTGTCGAATGCAAGGAATCCGTTCTGCACCTCCTTGATGAGGTCCTCCAGGCCTACTTTCTCCGCTCCGGCATCCAGAGCCGCCTGGGCGGCCTCGCCTTGGGCGAATACGATGACGCGAACGTTCTTACCGGTGCCGTGCGGCAAAGCTACGGAACCACGAACCATCTGGTCAGACTTTCGTGGATCCACGGTAAGATGGAAGGAAACGGTGACAGTGGCGTCGAACTTGGGGGCGGGAAAGCTCTTCATGAGCCCTACGGTCTCCTCAACGGTGTAGGTCTTGGCGGAGTCCACCAGACCTGCGGCTTGTGTGTAGCGTTTGGAATGCTTTGTTGACATAATGTTTGTTTTGCAGTACGTGCGGGTTTCAGTGTTACGGATAAGATCCCTCCTGCGAGCAGAAAAAGGGGTCAGAGACCTTCCACCTCAATGCCCATCTGACGAGCTTGACCGGCGATGATGCGGGCGGCTGCCTCAGGGGACTTGGTGTTCAGATCGGGCATCTTCGTATTGACCACCTCCATGAGTTTCTCCTTTGTGATCTTGGCAACCTTGTTTTTGTTAGGTTCGCCCGAGCCCGAGGAGATGCCGACGGCCTTCTTGAGAAGGTTGGCTGCCGGAGGCATTTTGGTGATGAAGTCGAAGGATTTGTCCTTGTAAACGGTGATCACGACGGGAAGAACGTCACCGGCCTGCTTCTGAGTTTTTGCGTTGAACTCTTTGCAAAATGCCATGATATTCACGCCCGCCTGACCAAGAGCAGGTCCCACAGGCGGAGACGGATTGGCCGCTCCCGCAGGAATCTGCAATTTGATGGTTTTGACTACTTCTTTTGCCATGGTTTTATGTGTTTGTGATACCCACGCCGCCGGCACTGGCACGGAGGCGCAAGTTAAGTGAATTACTCGCCTCGCGAAATATGTCGTTCATCCTCCGGTACAATCTGCACTTGCGTATAGTCCAGATCCAACGGGTTGGAACGCCCGAACATCGTCACTCCAACGCGCAAACGCCCGCGCTCCGAATCAACCTCCTCCACAATGCCGCGCTCACCCTGGAAAGCCCCCTCAAGCACCACAACCTCATCCTGCACGTTGATGACGATCTTCTGGCGCGTGCCCTCGCTACGACGCTCCACTTCCCTCTTGAAGTCGGCCACATCTTTCGCTGACATCGGGAGCGGCTCTTTGTTGCGGCCGCAGGCGAAGCTGATCACCCCATCGACAGCCTGTATCTTGTACCAGGCATCGTTGTTGAGTGCTCCGGTAACGGGATCACGCAGGGCGAAGTTAAGATACACGTAGCCCGGGTACAGCTTGCGCTCTTGCACCACTTTCTTGCCGTTGCGCACTTCCTCCACTTTCTCAGTGGGGACCAGCGGTTCACTTTGCAGCAGCGCCCCCAGTTCTTCATCCTCCCGGAAGAGTCGCTTGAGATTTTCCACAGCTCGGCGCTCTTTGTTGGAGAGCACATGAAGCACATACCACTGATCCTGCGCAGCCGGTACTTTGTGAGGCGTGGCTGATTTGCGTTCGTATGGGCGAGACATAGACGGGATGGATTGTGAGAATAATGAAGATTAAGAAAGCTGCTCAACAGCCCAAGTGACGACTCGAGCCATGACAAAATCGAAAAATGCAACGTAGGCGCCCAGCAGCACCATGGCAATGAGCACGACAAGAGTGGAGCTCCATAATTCGCGGTACTTGCGAAAACCTTTCACCTTGGGATCGCTCTCCCACGGCCACGAACTCTTCTTGAGCTCGCTCTTGATCGCAGAAATAAAGAGTGAAATCTTCCGGAACATGATGTGACTGGTTATGGTTCTTGGAGTGCGGCGCTTGACGCTTTCACAGGGTATGAGAGACTCGAACTCCCAACACGCGGTTTTGGAGACCGCTGCTCTACCAATTGAGCTAATACCCTATCGTTTTCTGATCGGAGCGAATGGCGGGGGATTCCATCTGTTTCATGGAGAGCCCCCCGCCACTCGCACCAGCTACACCCGGCCCGGACGGGCAGCGAGTGTAGCTGTGAGGTTAGAGTTGACGGGAATGCGTACGGCAATCAGGCCTTGATCTTGGCCACCTTGCCCGCACCCACGGTGCGGCCACCCTCGCGGATAGCGAAACGCATGCCCTCTTCCATAGCGATGGGAGTAATGAGCTCCACACCTATGGTCACATTGTCGCCGGGCATCACCATCTCCGTGCCTTCCGGCAGGGTAACGGTACCCGTCACATCCGTGGTGCGGAAGTAAAACTGCGGGCGGTAGTTCGCAAAGAAAGGAGTATGGCGTCCGCCCTCCTCTTTGGTCAGCACATACACGGCTGCCTCAAAGCTGGTGTGCGGAGTCACCGAACCCGGCTTGGCAATCACCTGCCCGCGTACGATGTCTTCCTTCTTGATGCCACGCAGCAGCACACCCACATTGTCACCGGCTTCACCCTTGTCGAGCAGCTTGCGGAACATCTCAATGTCCGTCACGGCTGTCTTCACGGTTGGCTTGATGCCCACAATCTCCACTTCCTCCATCTTGTTGATGACACCGCGCTCAATACGTCCTGTAGCCACCGTGCCACGGCCGGAAATGGAGAATACGTCCTCCACCGGCATCAAGAAAGGCTTGTCAACCGGACGCTCCGGAGTCGGAATGTACGTGTCAACGGCCTCCATGAGATCCAAAATGGACTTGACTGCATCCGGGTCACCCTCCAGAGCCTTCACGGCAGATCCCTTGATGATGGGGATCTCATCTCCCGGGAAGTCGTAGGAGGAAAGGAGCTCTCGGATTTCCATCTCCACAAGCTCTGCAAGCTCAGGATCGGCAAGGTCCATCTTGTTCATGTACACGACGATGTAGGGCACGCCCACCTGACGAGCAAGCAGGATGTGCTCACGCGTCTGAGGCATGGGACCATCTGCGGCGGACACCACAAGAATGGCGCCATCCATCTGAGCAGCGCCGGTAATCATGTTCTTCACATAGTCGGCGTGCCCGGGGCAGTCAACGTGAGCATAGTGACGTTTGTCAGTCTGGTACTCAACGTGAGCGGTGGAGATAGTGATACCGCGCTCGCGCTCCTCGGGAGCACCGTCAATTTGGTCATACGCCTTGTATTCAGCCTTGCCCTGGTCTGCAAGAACCTTAGTAATTGCAGCCGTAAGGGAAGTCTTGCCATGGTCAACGTGACCGATTGTCCCCACGTTCACATGGGGTTTGGTTCGCTGGAATGCTTCTTTAGCCATAATGTTATTGTATTAGTTTGAGCTGCTTATTCTTGCAGAGCATCAAAGCTTCTGGCGGGATTTGAACCCGCGACCTCATCCTTACCAAGGATGCGCTCTACCACTGAGCTACAGAAGCAATCACGCTCCAGAGCCGTCCCGCGAGGGGACGGAAAAGCGGGGAGAATATACACGACTTTTTGCACCACGTCAATCACAATTTCGCTAAAAGATATAATTTTTTGTCAATGAAAGAAAATAAAGTGCGCTAAAGGGTGGTAAAATTAGGTTGCCGAATGCTTCGGGTAGAGTCATGCTGGAGCCCTATGAAGACGAAAGCAATGATTATTGGAACGGCTCTGAGCAGCTTGCTGGCCATGGGGGCGATGGATAACACGACAACCCCGGGAGGCCAGGATGCAACGGCGCCCTCTATCACCTGCAGTTCAGATGGTTCCGGCGCCTCATGCGATGAGACGTATTGGCTCAATGTGGATACCATGACGCTGGCGGCGGCGAATGGTGACCCGATTGCGCAGTACACCATAGCATACATAACGGAAAACGGGGTGAATGGGACGAAGAAGGACCCCGAAAAAGCTAAGGCGCTGTACGCCCATGCTCTGCCGGGCTTGATGAAAGCGGCGAAGGAAGGAAATCCCACGGCGTGCCGCGCACTGGCACACATGTATGAACATGGCAAGGGCGTAGATAAAGATGAGGAAAAAGCCCAAGAGTTCATGAGTCGCTGCAAGGATAACGGCGGAAAAGAGCAGACCAACCCTACAGATTCCACCAGTACGGACATGTAATGTGAGCGGGGTTATGGTTATTTGTGCGCGCGCTGCCGGGAGGCGGCGCGCGCATTTTTACGGACCGAAAATTCAGTCATGCCTGTCGCCATATACGACACGTACCAGGTAAAGCCCGCCCGGTGGCGCACAGAAGCGGGGAGGGGCTCCCTCCGGATGGCAAAGCGCCTCATCAATGACCGAGAGGGACTGGGCGCCGGATGCCACACGCACGGCTGCACCAACCAGCATGCGCACCATGCGGTACAAGAAGCCGGACCCGCAAAATCGCATGCTGATCAACTCTGCGTGGCGTGCAGCCGTCGCTGAATAGATGGTGCGCGTAAAATAACCCGGCGGCACGGGGTGAGGTTCATTGCCGCGTCTCGCGGCGAAACGGCGAAAATCGTGCTCGCCGCAGTAGAGTTGCAGGGCGCGGCGCAGTGCAGCCATATTCAGCCGGTTTGGACAGTGCCACACGCGTCCTGCAAGAAGCGGCGGCAGCACAGATGAGCAGCAAATGCGGTATTCGTACTCCTTGCTGAGTGCGCTGAAACGAGCATGAAAGGTTGTCGGCACGGTAAGCACTCGCAAGATGCGCACTGACGCGGGCAGTTGGGAGTTCAACGCGGCCTGCCAGTCGACTTCGCTCATGCGACACGCGGACGGCACATCCGCATGAAAACTCTGAGCGAGGGCGTGCACCCCGGCATCTGTACGACCTGCCGCGCATATGCGCAACGGAGACTTGAGAATTCGTGCAAAAGCCGCCTCTATACAATCCTGAAGGGTGTTCCCGTCAGCCTGGCTTTGCCAACCGTGCCAAGGCTCTCCATTGTATGCGCAGGTGAAAAGATAGCGCGGCATGGAAAGTGAAGATACGCGGCTGTGAACCGACGTCTAAGGTGCGACGAAACAACACACCGCCTCACGGGCTGCGGCGTACGGCACGGCACAATCGCTCCCGTCGTCACAAATCCTCATCCTCGGAGTCATCCGTCTGCGACGTGTCCCCTGAATCGGAGGAGTCATCGCTCTCTGTCTCCTCAGCCGTAGCGGTCGGCACCTCCTGCGGCTCATCGCGGAGTGCAGGTACAGCAGGCACATCGGCGTCTGAATCAAATTTGACGTTGGAAGCTGCCGTCACCGATGCGCGGTAGGCCAAAGCATCTCGCAGTTTCTCGGAACCGTAATACTCGGGAAACTCACCGGGCGTTTCGTGCGGATTATCCGTGTCCTGCATGTAGTGCAGCCCTGCCTCCTTGAGTTCATCCGGGGTGCCTTTGGCCCCTTGTGCTCGAGCAATGGCAATGAGCAAGCGATCCTGATCTACCCCGCCATCGCTGCTGGCAGAGGGAAAACTGGCACGCACACGACCAATTTCACGAGCGAGAGCCCCAATGGCGGCGGCGTAGCTGGAACCAATATTGTCGCCAGAATCATCCGCAGCGCTGCGATAAAGGGCCGTGTCATTGAGAGCCAGCACGCGCACCTTGGCATTCTCAAAACGCTTGTTGAGCACGGCGATGCGGGGCGCGTGCGCATCGGCTGTTGCGGTGTCCGTGACGGCCTGAAGCTCCGTGGTGAGATCGTGCGCAAGTTGAACGACACTCTTGCTCTCCTTCTGGCAGGAGCTGAATGTAAGAGAAACTAAAACGGCGCATGATGCGGCAAGGATAGAGCGTTTCATGGATAGGTGAAGTAGTGCTTCCCTTGCACTTTAGCAAGAATCAGCGACTGTGTCAAGGTAAAGAAAAAGAAAAATGAACAGAAACAAAAAAAACTTCCCCGGGGAGACGGGGAACATCCTTCCTCCCCCCTCAAGCGAGAGTCCGTGGTCAATGAAGGGGAGGATCAGGCAGCAGGTCCTCGTAGATGCCCGGGGAAGAATCCGGGATATCTGTGGCGTATGCTACCTTCCGGTAAAACGCGGCCGGTCCCACACCGCCAAGAATGGCGTACGCATACCCCATACAGCGCATATCGTTGAGGGCCGTAAGAAGCAAAGCCCGCCCCGTCCCCTGCCCGCGAGCAGATTCAGCAATCCCCATGGGCCCAAGGAAGCCGCGCATGGTTGCGTCCACGCACGCGAAGCCTATTATGCCCGAATCTCGCGTGGCAATGAAGCAGCCCGGGGGCTGGTGGCTCATGGCCACTGTGGCCTCGCTCACCCACTTGGCGCTGAAGTTTGCCGCCACCCAACGCTGGAGGGTGAGCAGCTCGTACGGCATGCAACGACGAATGCGTATGCCACGTCCTTCCAGCTCCCGAATCAGAGAATCCGGGCGCGGCAACGCGTAGAGACGGACTAACATGTCGTGCATGGCGAAAAAATGGGGGTGAGAAAGAAAAAAGACAGGTGAAGAGTCCGATCATCTCCACCTGCCTGCGGAATTGAACGGATGATTTACTTCCTGGCGGCGTGCTTGGCGTTCAGCTGCTCGTTGAAGTAGTAGGAGGCGGCTTTCGTGATGTTGTCATCCTTGAGCTGCGGAGCATAAACATTGCGCAGCAAGTAAGCGAGAGATACAGCATCGCGGAAGTTGTACGGCGCTGCATTCCACACCTTTTTGTCCATGTTCCTGGCCTTGGGTACGTATCCCCTTACTCCCGGCATCGCCCACAAGATGGAAAATGCGCGGTGCATGGCATCCGCCGGGATTTCCATGAAGCGCCCATGAGCCGATGCCGCCGCCTCGCAGTAAGCATCAACTGCCAAGCTGGCTATCTGCTCATGCTCCTTGGAGATCCCCTGCTGAAGTTCGGCCGCAGGAATCTTGCTCGCCAACGCGCGCCCCAAAGCATACTTGAGCCAAGTATATACCTCGGACGTGACGTCAGGCGATTTAGCCGCAGAGTCAATGGCCGCCTCCGCCTCCTTCTTGCGCTCCTCCGCCGTTGCCGGATCATCACTGACCTTGCTCAAAATACCCGCAGCCGCCACTTTGGCACGGTCAGACGCATCAAGCATCTTCTTGGGAGTGGGAAACCCGGCCGCGGCCTTGCCCAGCCCGCTCCAATCCAAGGAGCGTGCATTGCAGCTCAGCTCCGTGAGAGCCGCCGTCGTGGCAGGGTTGTTAGGCAAACCGGCAAATCCGGCGTACGTGGAGCGCACACGCGCCAATCGGCGTTTCGCTCCATCCAGGTCGTCATTGGAATAGGCTCGCAGGGCTTCTGCCAAGTCCTTGGGAGACTCAATAAAGAAGAGCTTGTAGTTCTTCGCATTGTCCAACACGGGCTGTTCGTCGACCATGTTAAGGAACGCTCCTTTCTCAATGGTGGGAGGCGCCATAATTCTGGTGCGATGCGCTTTGCTTTTGCCGGACTGCAGCTGGACGATGAGCGCTGTGGGAGCCGAGACTTGCTGCTCCTGGGCCGAACTCGGCGGCAACGCTGCAAGCAATCCTGAAAACAGAATGAGAACGTGCTTTGTCTTCATATCAGTAAAATTGATGGTTTGTTGTTGCCCTCGGGATGGTTACTTGCTGAGTTTAGATTGGAAATCGTTCTTCTCTTTCTCCTCGCGCTGAACCCCCGCATCCTTTTCGTACTCACCAACAAGCGACACCACACGATTGAACGCGTCTCGCTCATCCGGTGACATCTTTTGCTCAATGCCGGAGCGACGAATCTGCGTCACGTAGTCCCGCCCGGTATTCCAGGCGCGCCAGTGGTCGGACTGCTTGAAGGTATTCTTCAGGCGATCCCCGCTTGCCGGAGTATTGCGCTTCCAGAGCTGGGTCATGATGCCCTCAACGGCCGGGGCAGAGAAGGAAATGTTGCCACGATTCTGACTGTACAGATTCACGTAAGTTTGGATGCCCTCCTGGACCTTGCCCGAAGCGCAGTACGCTTCAGCAAGCTTGAGCATCATCTCCAGGCGTTCACGCGGTGTGCTGCCGCCTCGGATGTTCATGAACTTGCCAGCGCTCTCCACGGCCTCCTGGTACTTCTGTTCATTCATATTCAAATCAGTGAGACCAATGAGAGCAGGCCCGGCCACGGCCGGATCTTGCGCCGAGGTCAATGGGGAGTACAGCTCGCGCGCCTTCTGACGATCAGCGGCATCTTGGGAGAGGGAAAGGGCTTGAGCCATGCCGAGCGCAGCTTCATTCTGGTAGTCCGTGCCGCGATCACGCACTTGCTTGAAATAGGCCAAGGCGCTCTGCACAAATTCCTGGCGTGAGTCAGTAGAGATACGAGCTTTGTCAAGCCCAAAGTTTCCGATCTGCACACAGATGAAGTTGGTGATGTCTTCCGGCTTGAAATCATTGCGCATGTTTCTAAGTTCGTCATCAATCTCTTTCTCCAACGCCTTAGTACTACCCTTGCCCGCACGCTTGGCGGATGTCAGAGCCTCCCTCATGGAATTGAGTAAGGCCATGCGCAAGATAGCATTGGTGTACTTGTCCTTCGGATCAATGCCCGGGAAGTTGGTGAGGTGCTGCCTCTTCTCTTCAAGGGTAAGTTCCTTGCCGTGCAGTTCCTTTTCACCGTTCACATAGGACTCCACGTACGAGTTGATCGTACGCTCCAGCTCGGGGTTGTGCTGGTCATTCTTGAAGTTAAATGCCGCCTCGCGGACAATCACTTCCCGATCCTTGGCCAGGGCCGCCTCGTAAACAGCAGGATCTTTGGTCTCCAGAGACCGCGAAAGTTGTAGAGAGGCCATCTGAAGAGCATACGCGTCGCCCTCGCTGTCAACGTTCTTCCAATATGTGTCAAAGTAGCCTTTCACGCGTGCGGCAAGCGCTGCGGCATCCTCGCCCTCCCGCGGGTATTCCGGAGCAAAGGAAGCGAGCCAGAAGAGGGCGTTTGAGGCCACGGATTTGCCCTTGCCGTTCTCCTGTTTGAGCGCGGCCGCAACACATTCCTCCAAGGCATCGATACCTTGCGGCTTCACCGAATCGTCATCGCCGTTGATGAGGATACTGCCGGCAAGCAGGCGCGATGTGGGGTATACTTCATGCTCCTTCCAATTCTTTGCAATCACGTCGCAATAGCGCAGGGCTTTCTTAAGGTCCGCCTTGTCGGCGTTTTCATTCCCATGACCGCGGCGCTTCAAAAGCACGGTAATGGCATCGAAATACACATTCGGGGCCATGCTGTTTTCCTGCAAATCAATGGAGGGATACTTCTGCATGAACGCATCGGCTATATCCATCGCCTTGTCGTAATTCTCCGGATCTTTGGCGCCAAGCTCTTTGTAGGCATCCATGACAAAGTACATGGTCTGCGGCTCGTAATTAAGAACCTGCTCCTGGGTAAGCCCCCCCGCCTTCGGCGTCAGTACTCCGGACTTCAGCAGGGCTGTCCCCTCCTTCACCACTTCCTCCATGCGCGCCAGGTAATAGTTCGCAGCTATTTTGGAGAAGCAGGCGCCCACGTAATTGAGCGCATCAGTCTCTTTGTCCAGCCCGGAAAGCACCTCGTCTGCAGCGGGAATCACCTGCTCCCACTGCTTTTCCTTCGTGAAGCGAATCATCTTGTTAATCGCAACGACATTCTTGTTCCCGTCGCCCACGTTCCCGGGGTCGATCTTGTCCTCGTACTTAAGGGCTGTAGCCTCATCTCCCGTGGCGCGGCAAAGTTGAGAATACTGCAAGTAATTCAAGTCGCGCATCTCCTTTTTCTCGCCCCCCTGCTGGCGCAAGTGCGGGTAGCGTTCCAGGACGAGCTTAATTCCCGCCTTGGCTAATCGGTTGGAGCCCATGCGCATAGCGACATTCGCAAGACTGAGCATCGTGTAGGCCTCCAGCTCCGTTTTGCCTTCAATAAGCTCATTCAAACGCTTTTCATACCCCGCGCTGCGCTGTCCCGCATACGTAATTCCCATATTTTTGTCCTCGACAGGTCGTCCGGAAGAACCGACAAGCTCCACCACGCTGTGCAGAGAATCACGCGCCTCCACGGTGTCGGGCATAATTCCAAAGATGGCGTTAGCCGTGCGGAGACCTGCAAGCGCCTGATCCATATTGCCGGCCTTCAAACTGTCCTCTGTCAGACGCACTGAACGCAGACCGAAGTTGAACAGATTGCCGATGTACGGCGCGAGGCGATGGGGCGCCACGTGAAAGCTGCCGGGGCTGGCATCAATCATCTTGGACACCCATTGGATGTATTGCGGGTTATCGGATGCAACGCGCATCACGGTGTTCAGCGCAGGCATCACAATATCATCCGGCAAAGATGACTTCGCGTCGCCCACGCGCCCCATGTAACTGCTGGCCTTGTCAAAGTCCGGCTGGGGCTTCAGCAAATAAGCCTGCAGCAGCAACACCCCCACCCGCCCGTCTAGCTTCATCTTCTTCTCGCGCTGGGAGACCTTGCCGGCACGGTAAAGTTTCAGGTACTCTTCAAGCAGGGGGATGCACTGCTCATACGCCTCCTGTTTGCCTCCCTTCCCATCGACGCCGCTGGCCTGCTGATAACGCGTCATCCCCTCCTGGAACACGGCCATAGTGAGCAAGGGTGCGTATCCTTCATCGTTCCACCCCGGCAGTTGCTTGGATTTGTCGATCATCACGCGCTCCTTGTACATAGGATTCGATGCGAGCTCCTTGTACGCAGCACACGCCCCGTCGAAATCCCCCATATCGCAAAGCACGCCGCCCTTCTGCCACAGAAAGAAGGGAGCAAAATAGGCAAATTGCTTGCCAACGCGAGAATTGGGGTTGCCATACACGGCCAGAACCTGGTCGATGCGTTTGAGGGCATCCGCTGCTTTCTTTTCGGCGAGCAACTGCCGCACCACTTTGAACTCGGCGGCGGGATCCTGCGCCTGGCTGACGAGCGGTGTCCCGAAAACAGCCAAGGCCAAAATCATGGAAAACGGTGTCGTGATTTTCATATGAGATAGAGTCGAATTAATGATGAGGAAAAAGAGAAAAAACGGGGAGCTCAGCTTGCGTTTGATGGCTCAACTCCCCTTGCCGTACAGATTCTCATGCCGTATGGATCATGGATGTCAATTCGCGTCGGGATCGGCTGTACTGATCCCTACAGACTTGATGCCCGCCTCTGCAAGAGCCGCCATGATGTCCACAATGCGCTGATGAGGAGCTGTGGGCGCCCCGGTGAGCATCACCACCGGCTCTGCCTGCACTGAAGAGGCGAGGTCCTTGTAATTTTTGAGCTGCTCAACAAGCTGCTCCAACTCGCGCTGGCTGCGGTACTCTGAGGTCCCCGGCTTTGCATCAGGATTGTACACCTCCGCCACTGTCATATCACCATTCCACGTCGCACTGCCGTCTGCACGCAGCAGGATGCGCCCCGGATCAACCGGCGGTTTCTGAGAAGATGCCGACTGGGTGGACGCCGGAATGGAAATATCAAGTTTTTTCTCGCTGACCAGAGAGGTCGCTACCAGGAAATAGATGAGCAGCAGAAAGCAGCAGTCAATCATCGACGAGATGTTCATCTCAGGATCTTCCTGAGCCTCTGTCTGAATCTTTTTGTGTCTTGCCATGGTGGTGGGAGAGAAGGTGTTTACTTGGAAGGCAGTGTGCCGAAGACAATGTTGGTGACGCCTGCTGCGGCAGCGCAACGAATAGCCGTGGAGGAGCGCTCCCACGGAGCCGCCATATCGCCGCGCAGGTACAGCCGAATTTTACCGTCCTCCATCCCCTTGCCCTTGAGGCTTTCCTTCTGCTTTTTGATGAAGTCAGTGAGGTCCTGGACCTGGCCCTCAGTGTAGCCGATGGTTTTTCCGTTGGCATCCGCCACACCCCAGAGCGTGTTCGCGGGGTACGCCTTGTTGTACTTCTTGAGCGCCTCGGGGGGCATCTTTTCAACGTCCGAGAAAACGTTGACAACGATGCAGCCGTTGGCATCTTTGAGATCCGAGCAAGATACCGCGCTGGGCATTTTCACGCTCGGATCCTTCGCCACGGTAATCTGCGTGGCGTTCACCACGAAGAAAATCAGCAGCAAAAAGCAGCAGTCAATCATCGGCGAGAGGTTCACATTGCCGTTGACCTCGTCATTGGCTCTTGCATTCTTCTTTGCCATAATATTAAAAGTTGCGAAAAACGGGTGACTCACTTTGCCGCCGGCGGAGCCCGACAGATCAATGCCGACGCTCCGCAGGGCTGTGACGATGCGGGGGATCAGGCCTCGGCTGCTTGCTCATCGCCAGTGTCCAATCCCTCCGGAATACGGGCGAGTTGAGCCTCGGCGTTGATGACATTGATGGAGGTGTTCACCATCTCCTCAATCGTGTTCACGCAGTCGGACTCAAGAGCCTGAGCATGCTTCTTGAGGAAGAAGAAAGCGGGGATGGCGATGATGGAAACGATCAGCCCCCAGAACGTGGTGAGCAGTGCCACGGAAATGGAACTTGCCAGCTGAGTGGGGTCGGCCTGACCGGATTCTGCCAGGATGGCGAACGCGCCCACCATGCCCTGCACCGTACCAAACAGTCCAATGGAAGGTGCCAAGGAACCTATGAGAGCCAGCATGTCCACGTACTTCATCGTCTGCGGTCTCTCATTGGCCGTAAAATCAGCTATGGCGTCCTCGATGCCGTCCTTGCCCAAGTCCTCCGGGCGGTTGGCATCAATGTTGGGAAGAGCGTATGCAACCAGGCGCCCCAGGAAAGTGGGACTGGTCGTAGAAAGCTGAATGGCAGACTGCACCCGGCACTCGGACATGAGCGCAAGCAACTGCGAGCGCAGCTCCTCCGGACAGAATTTGTCTTTAGTGAGCGCCATCATGCAGAACACAATCAGGAAAATCGTAGCGGCAAGCAACACCACGAGCGGAATCATCGTCCATCCTCCATCTATCACCCATTTGTCCAACATGGACTTCTGGGCAACAGCCCCGCCCTCCGCCTCCTGGGCGAACGCGGCAGGCATCATGAACAAGGCAGCCATTCCAAGGGAAAAGGCACGGAGACCAATGCGGGTAATAATCGTTTTCATGGTAGTGAAACTCATTCTGTGCAGAATTGACGAGATACTTTTTAACCCAAAACGGACGGGAATGCAAGAAAGATTTGCAGACCTCCAGTATTTTTTTCAAAAAAAAGGAACCGCTGTTTCTGGCAGCGATTCCGGGAAAAGGGCCCGGCAGACGCACCGCAGCATTCCTCTGCGATGTCCGGAGCAGTGCTGATACAGGCTTATTTACCCTTTTGCGTGAACACCTTCACAGGCTCCACATACGGAGCTTGCGGCATGTCGTTCACCAAATTCTTCGGCATGGGACGCAGCGGCGGCGCAGGCTGTGACTGGCAGCAGCACGAGGAAAGCGCTACGGAACCGAGTAAAATGGAAATGAGAGTAACTGCTTTCATGGTGTAGAGAGATTTCTCATCCGTATTCAATCACAGTGAGGCTCAGGAGTCAACTCAGAAATGCACTTTTCTCCATTTTTTTTAATCAAGGAAAAATCGATGGGACAGGCGAGACTCAATCCGCCTCGGGATTTCCCCGGGACAAACGTATCTGGATGAAGTGGAAAAGTGGAGAAAACGCTTCAGCCGTCAGATCACGTCCGTTTCCGGACATATCTGCACAATACGCACACCATCAACATTGCAAATCGTCATTCGTCAATCGCCAATAGCAACCGCACTTCCTCGTGCGGTTACTCTGCACATCGCGCTGAGCCGATTTTAAGGAAATGGACAGAGTTTTCGCTTGATATGGTCCGCCTGCATGTGGTAAATAAAGTTCGTCATGGCACGCAGGAAACGAGGGGATTTTTTGACCAAACAGCCTAACAGACGTAACGCGCGATGCATCATGACAGGTCTTGCCGTGGCTGTGGTGAGCATCGCTGTTTTGCTCGTGGTGGCGTACGTGTCCTTGCTCCATTGGTTGCAGGGGGATGGATTCCGGGAAAAAATCGGCGATTACATGAAACATGCCGTCCAGGCGCAGGAGGTCAGCATCCCGGAAAATTTACAGGTGGACGGCGGGAAGATCACCCTGCCCGAATTCACGCTGCGCAAAGCCAAATTTTTTGATGAGCTAAGCGTTGGCAAGCTGCATGTGGGACTGGACCGCTGGGCCTTGTTCCGGCGAATTCTGCGCATGCGGCAGTTCTCTGCCGAGGAGTTGCGACTCGTGATTCGTCCCGGTGAAGCACAAACGCCCCCAGCGAAATCTGACACCTCTTCACCCTCGCGGCAAAAGCCCCCCCGAACGACCGCAGCACCACGCCCCACGGCCTCCAGGCAACGCGCCTTCTTCAAGAGCGTGCAGGCTCACTCCTTTGAAGCGCATTATGCGGACACAACCATCGTTCTCTCCAACCGCGAGTACGGTCTGAAAGGTTACCGTCTGGTCGCTACACCCTACCCTGAAGGCGGAAGGGATGCATGGACGCTTGCCATTGAAAACGGGCGAGTTGTTTCTCCCTTCTCCTGGCTGAGGGAAAGCGGTGTAAAATCCGCCGCCATCCGTTGGACTGCAGACGAGGTGACGCTCACCTCGTGCCGCGTGCTCCTTTCACCCGGGGATATCCGCGCCGTAGCGCAGTACAAGCCGAAAAGCGGAAAGTGGACCGCACATGCAGACATCCGGCGTGCCAATGTGGAGCGTCTGCTCCATAGTGATTGGCGAAAGAAGCTGACGGGCGCGCTGGTCGGCCACCTTGACTTCACCGGGCACGTGAATGAAGCGTGGGAGGCTCACGGAGAGCTGCGGCTGGAGGATGGTGTGGTGGAAGGGCTGCCGATCCTCTCCGAACTGGACTTCCACGGCACGTCTCCCTACCGCACGCTCAAAATCGAAAAAGCCGACTGCAAGATCAGTTTCCCCTACTCGGACGCCCAACACAACATCCACAGAGCTTGGTTGTGGGATGATATTGACGTGCGCGCGCAAGGTGGAGTGCTCGTCGTCCGTGGACGCGTGATCACAGGACAGGACGGCTCGCTTTCCGGTACGCTGCGCGTGGGCGTGCCGAAACAGCTCCTCACCCAACTCGGTCTGGCCGACACACCGCTGGCGGCCCGGCTCTTCAATGCGATGCCAGAATTGCCGGACTACGCATGGCTGCACGTGAATCTGAGCGGCACTCTGGATGACCCGCACGAGGATCTCTCTGTGCGCCTGGCCACAGTGCTGCCGCAGTGTATTTCCTCCATCTCCGGCTCAGCAGTACAATCCTTGCGCGGCGTGCTGAGTACCTTTATCCCCGCAAATCTGATACCCCCCGACTCACAAGAACGGCAGCAGGACAGCGACGATGAGCACGGCAGGGAAAAATCTCCCACCCCCAACCCCATCGACAAAGCAAAGGAGGCTGTCCAAAAGGGATTGAACCTTTTCTTCTGAGAGGTGACGAGCTCTATGCACACGAAAAAGAAACTAGTCGCAGCGTACCCGGCTCAAACCATCGAGACCGTAGGCACCATCTCCGAGCCTTTGACCGGCTTCGCCTGCCGTGCCCTCCTTCCAAACGGGAAAAGCGCCGTGGCATACATGCAACGGCACACCGCTGAACATGTGGGAACCTTGCATTGCGGCGACAGGGTGCAACTTACTCTGAGTCCTGCAGACTTCGATTGCGCTCGCATCATCGCACGCCTGCCAAAATAACCTCGGCTCCGCCTCATGCTCCACATCGTATTACACCACCCGGAAATACCGCACAATGCCGGTGCAGCAGGCCGACTCGCGGTTGCCACGGGTTCGCGACTGCACCTCATTCGGCACCTGGGTTTCAGCTTGGACGAAAAACACTTGCGCCGCACCGGGCTGGACTACTGGAAACATGTGGATTTGAAGCTGTGGGACAGCATGGAGGATTTGCGTGCTGCGGCCGCCCCAAAAGCTCAGTTTTGGTTGTTTTCCACTAAGGCTGGGCGAAGTCTGTGGGAGCCCTCCCTGACTCTGTGCGATGGGGATTACCTCGTTTTCGGCGCAGAATCCCGTGGGCTCCCGGAAAGCATGCTCGCCCGGCACGCTCAACAGGCTCTGCGCATCCCCATGCCCGGCCAATTCGCCCGGTCGCTCAATCTCTCCACCGCCGTGGCCATCGCTCTCTACGAGGTCATGCGCCGACTCTCCCTCCCATCATGAAAAATATCGTTTATTTCGACCTGGAAACCCGCCGCTCCGCCGCCGCAGTCGGTGGCTGGCACGAAACCGCTAAAATGGGCATGTCCGTCGGCGTCACGTTTTCCACTGCTCTCAACGCCTACTCCATCTACACCGAGGATCGGGCAGCGGATCTTATCAACCAGCTCCAACAGGCCGACCTCGTCGTTGGCTACAATCACATCAACTTCGACTACGGGGTCCTCCAGCCCTTCACCTTCTGGACTGTGTCAGAAATGACCCATAATCTCGATATCTGCCTCTACCTCTCCGAGCGCCTCGGCCACCGCCTCAGACTCGATGCCGTGGCTCGACCCACGCTCGGAGGGTGCACCAAAACCGCCGAGGGGACCGATGCTCTCCAATGGTGGAGCGAATATGTGAAGTCAAAAGACCCTCAACGCCTGCTCGACATAGCAAAATACTGCTGTTACGACGTCAAAGTAACCATGGCCGTGCATCAGTTTGGAGTGAAAAACGGCTACGTGCTCTACATTGACAAAAACAGCAAGGAAACGAAAATTGATGTGGATTGGATGGATGATTGGGAAGGATAAAGTCTCCTCCCACGCCTACTTTGGCATCATGCAGGGTGCCGCTTCAAAAAATGGTTCGGACACGCCGTGGACACGGCTTGGTCCAACCCTCTCCCCTTTCGAACCAACAGTCGCCCGCGATAATTCCCCTCTCGCTCCCGCCCCGCCTCCCCGCGCGCCAGCGCGCAAATTTTCCAAATCGTAGTTCGTAACTCGTCAATCGAAAATCCCCTTGTGCTCCCGCTCCGCTCCCCCGCCGCTTTCTAACTACCCCCGCGCGCGGTTCCACCCTTCCCCGTCGCTCACGCTCCGCATTTTCCGAGCCTCCGGCTCGCTATCTTCCCAAATCGTCAATCGAAAATCGAAAATCGAAAATGGTCAATGTCTCATTGGATCTGCCGCAAAGCGAATATCAACCTTTGTAAAGCTCTTCGATGCGGCGAATCAACGCAAATGCGTGGCTTACCATGGCGCGCGTTTCATTGAGAAGAGTGAGATAAAGAATGCCGGTGCGCATGCCACTTTCGTCTGATGCATTGTGCATGAGGTGGCGAGTAATGCAGTCGGCAAATTCCTGTCCAAGCTCCTCAGTACCGACGAGCAGCTCGTCAATGCCTGTGTAGTCCGCCGCCTTGAGCATATCCAGTATGTTCGGGTAAAAGCGACCAATCTTGCCAGTGAGAGCGAGCAGGTCTTTTGCCTGGGCGTCGTTGAGGCCGGTGTGATTGTTGTCGATGTGATTGTAGGCAGCCTTCACGAGAGTGAGCAAACAGTCGCAGGTGGAGAGAGAAATTTCAACAATGCGGAAGATGAGCTGACCGCGATCGGCCTGCTCTTTCGGGATAGCGGCAAGTGTCGGCAATACCTCATTTTCCTTCACGAGCTTCAAGTCCTGCTTGATGGAGCGTGTTTTCTTGCGCAGGCGCTTCAACGAATCACGATCTTCCACCAGCAACGCTTTCACCATGGCATTGTAGATGCCCACCATGCGTCCCAACCGCCCGGCCGCCGCTGCGCCGTATTCATGCACCTGAGAGTCCCTGTTCACATCCAGCAGTTTGTACTCCTGGCGATCGCTGTGAGCAAGAAATGTGGACCGCACCAGCAGTCCCACTGCCAAAACAATCATCCCAATCACCGCCCATATGCCTCCGTAGGCCAGCACCAATGCAACGCAGAACGAGGCCAGACACGCGCCAATTGCCGTCAAAAACCAACCGCCCGTCACCGTCAACACGCCGGTAATGCGGTACACCGCGCTGTCGCGCCCCCAAGCTCGATCCGCCAGAGAAGACCCCATGGCGACCATGAAGGTAACGTAGGTGGTGGAGAGAGGCATTTTCATGGATGTAGCAACGGAAATGAGCAATGCGGCAGTAGTCAGGTTCACTGACCCGCGCACGAGATCATAGTTGGCGCCTGTCTCCTCCTCCGGCGGGAGAGGTGCAAAGCGCCGTCCGACAAAGTTTGCAACGCCTCGCGGGGTGACGCGTTCAATAAAACGTGCTGTATTGAGGGCGTATCGAACCATCACGCGAGCGGGCAGGCTCGAGCCAAAGCGCTCCTTCCCGGTGTTGGAAGAGGAGAGTTTGAGCTCTGTTTCCGTCACTTTGCGCGCGTTTTTTGAAAAAAAGAGCGATGCCACCATGATGAGGCCCGCCGCGAGCAGGTAGAGTGGGTTGGCCTGAATCGCCGTATCGGCCAGCTCGTTCATCATGATGCCGGAAACCTCCCCCACGTGATTTGCGGCAATATCCATACTCGTCTGCGCCGCCATGAATACGCCGATGAAGTTCACCAGGTCATTGCCGGCAAAAGCCAGCGCCAGCGCGCCCGTTCCGCTGAGCACCGCGATGCGCAGCGTATTCACGCGACACACGTATTGCAAGAAAGCCATCACGATAAGCCACGCTACCCAGCACCAGGCCATGGCGACACCCGCATCCGCATTCAACACTTGTTTCATCTCAGGGGAAAGCATGGAACTGTCCTTGAGCCCCTTGAAAATGGCAAAATAGGTGATGGCCGTGAGCGCAGAGCCGCACCAGAGCGGACCTATGTACCTGTAAGCTCGTGTGTAGCGGAAGCTGAAAAGCAAGCGCGCAAACCACATGATGGCAGAGCCGAGCGTAAAGGCGATAATCACCGAAACGAAGATGGCGACCACAATGGCAAAAGCGTTACTCGTGTTGATGTAGGCTGCCAGAGGCGCATCGTCTGTGGCAATGTCTTTGCTGTACACGGCCATGCCGATGGACGATCCCAGCAAGGCGAACACAAGTGAAATAGTGGTTGAGGTCGGCAGTCCCAGCGTGTTGTACACATCCAGCAAAATGACATTGGAAATCATTACCGCCAGGAACAAAAGCATCACCTCGTGAAAATTGAACATGCGCGGGTTGAACACGCCACTGCGCGCCACCTCCATCATCCCGCTGGAAAAACTTGCCCCCAGCAACACCCCCGCCGCAGCCACGGCTACCACCGTATAGAACGAGCCGGCGCGACATCCAAGCGATGAGTTTAAAAAGTTCGCTGCATCGTTGCTTACCCCTACCTTCAGTCCAAATACTGACAGCAGCAGCAGCACGCCGTAGATAACGTAGTATATCGGATCCATGTGTTCGGCTCCTCTCTACCACGTCAGCTCCTTTTTTTCAAGAAAAATATCGCTCCGTCCAGAGCAAACCGCACGTGCCCCAATAAAATATTCTCCGGGATCATTCAACCCCATTTCGCATGCGTTTTCTACGGACAAAAGAAGGAAGTCAGCCCGCAGGGGCGAAAACTGCCGACGGCTGTATGGCAGTTTGGCCAAAAGCGCAGCTTTTGCCTCGCAGGGGTGAGAAGTCGTGAGGCGACTGCGAGGCAAAACTCGCGAGGCGAGTTTGAGGCAAGAGTCGTGAGGCGACCCCGAGGCAAGCGCCGATGGGGCGGCGCTGAGTCAACCCGGCATGGCATCACTCCGGATGCTTTCCCTTGATCATCGCATCTCGTCTTCAAAAATTCCACTTCGCTTTCTAACCACCCCAGCCCGCGGTTCCACCTTCCCCCGTCGCTCCAGCTCCGCCTCCCCGCGCGCCAGCGCGCGAATTCCCCAAATCGTCAATCGTAACTCGTCAATCGAAAATCCACTTGCGCTCCCCCGCCGCTTTCTAACCACCCCAGCCCGCGGTTCCGCCCTCCCCCGTTGCTCCAGCTCCGCCTCCCCGCGAGCCAGCGCGCAAATTTCCCAAATCGTCATCGTAACTCGTCAATCGAAAATCCACTTGCGCTCCCCCCGCCGCTTTCTAACCGCCCCAGCCCGCGGTTCCGCCCTCCCCCGTCGCTCCAGCTCCGCCTCCCCGCGCGCCAGCGCACAAATTCCCCAAATCGTCAATCGTCAATCGTCAATCGTCAATCGTCAATCGTCAATCGTCAATCGTCAATCGTCAATCGTCAATCGTCAATCGT